>NZ_JAAXLA010000015.1 GCF_012911935.1 Pseudonocardia acidicola
GCGCCTCCGGCGCCCGCATCACCCTGCACCTCGCCCTCGAACTGCGACGCCGCGGCGGCGGAACCGGCGCCGCCGGACTCTGCGGCGGCGGCGGCCAGGGCGAAGCCCTCATCCTCCGGGTCCCGGCCGCAGAGAGGTGAGACAGCGCGGTGAGGCAGGGCGGTGAGACAGGGCGGTGAGACAGGGCGTCGGCAGCGATGCGGCCATCGACGCCCGCAGGAGCTCGACAGGCGCCTGCGGGCGGAAGGAGGACGGACATGTCCGAAGAGGCGGCGGCCGCGGGCCGGACGGTGGTCAGCAAGGCCGCGGCGATACTGATGACCTTCCTCGACGACGGCTGCGTCCACTCCCTGACGGAGATCGCCGCCGCGACCGGCCTCCCGCTCTCGACGGCCCACCGGCTGGCCCGGGAGCTCGTCGCCTGGCGGATCCTCGATCGGACCGAGGACGGCGACTACCGGGTGGGGTTGCCGCTGCGGCTCATCGGCTCGGCCGGCGCCTGCGGTTCCAGCATCGAGGAGCGGGCGCCGCTGATCCTGCAGGACATGTCGTACGCCACCGGTGCCGAGGTCCGGCTCGGGATCCTGCGCGACCGCGCTGTGGCCTACATCGAGAAGCTGCCCGGCCGACGGCCCGTGTCGGCGTTCTCCACCGGCGCGGTCCTGCCCGCGCACGCGACGGCGATGGGAAAGGCGCTGCTGGCCTTCTCGCCTCCGGAGTTCGTGGAGATCGTCGTCAGCGGCGGGCTGACCGCGTACACGCGGTACACCATCACCGCGCCGGACCGGTTCCGGCGCGCGCTCGCGATGACGCGCCTGAGCCGGCTGGCGGTGTCGCGGTGGGAGCTGAGGATGGACCACAGCGCACTGGCGGTGCCGGTCTTCGGACCCGGCGGTCAGGTGGCGGCTGCGCTCGAGGTCCGGGTCGAGGACCCGGCCGCCGAGCTGCCGACGATCCGACCGGCGTTGATGATCGCCGGCCGGAGCCTGACCCGTGAGCTCGCCGGCGGACGCGGCTTCCGGGCACGCGAGCCGGGCCCGGCGTACGCGTCCGCCCGGCCGCCGGGGACGTCCGCAGATTCCGTCCCGTCGACGGCGTCGTGAGCGGAGTGGTGGACGAGCAGTAGCGCTCGGACCGTGTCGCCGTCAGACCTTGTCGAGATCGGTGGACAGCAACTCGGTGAGCTCGTCGAGCGCGGCCTCGGCCACCTCGCCCTCGGCGGAGAGGACGACTTCCTCGCCGCTGCGAACATCGAGCCCGAGGACGAACAGCACGCTCCGCGCGTCGACGGCCGCGTCGCCGCCGACCTTGGCGATGGTGACCTTCACCGGCTGCCTCGCCGCGGCCTGGACGAACAGCGTGGCCGGGCGGGCGTGCAGACCGACGGAGGAGGCTACGGACACCGTGCGTTCAGGCATGCGCGTCCTTTCTTCGGGGGCGGGCCGGTCGCCCGCCACGAGGTGCGAGGAGGTCAGTTCCCCGCCGCTGCGGCCGCGGTGGCCGGCGTCTCCACGGCTGCCGGCCGGCGGTGGAAACTCTTGAGCACGATCACCGACACGGCGGTCACCACACTCCCGATGGCGATCGCCAGCAGGTACAGCAACGGCCGCCCGATGAGTGGCACGACGAAGATCCCGCCGTGCGGCGCGCGCAGGGTGTTCCCGAACCACATCACCAGCGCACCGGTCACCGCCGACCCGAACATCAGTGACGGGATCACCCGTAGCGGGTCGCCGGCCGCGAACGGGATCGCCCCCTCGGTGATGAACGACGCCCCGAGGACCCACGCGGCCTTGCCGTTCTCCTGCTCCACGTGGGTGAACAGGTTCTTGCGCAGCACGGTGGCCAGCGCCAGCCCGAGCGGCGGGGTCATGCCCGCCGCCATCACGGCGGCCATGATCTCCAGGTTGGTGGTGGTCGCGATGGTCAACCCGGTGACCGCGAAGGCGTAGGCGGTCTTGTTGATCGGGCCACCCATGTCGAAGGCCATCATCAGGCCCAGCAGGATCCCCAGGAGGATCTTGTTGGCGCCGGAGAGCCCGTTCAGCCAGTTCGTCAGGCCGGTGGTCAGCGCGCCCAGCGGCGGGCCGAGCACCACGAACATGAGCACGCCCACGATGAACGTCGAGATCAGCGGGATCACGACGACCGGCATGATCCCGGCGACGGCACGCGGGACCTTCCACCGCTTGATGAGCATCACGACCGCACCGGCCAGCAGACCGGCGGCCAGACCGCCCAGGAACCCGGCCGGCGCGTCCGGTGACGGCACCTGGGTGGCGATGTACCCGCCCACGATGCCCGGCACCAGCGCAGGCCGGTCGGCCATCGCGAACGCGATGAACCCGGCCAGGATGGGCACCAGGAAGCCGAACGCCACCTTCCCGATCTGGAACATCAGCGCGGCCCAGGACTGCTGGCTGCCCCAGTCGAAGTGCTGGGTCACCGGCGGAGCATTGGTGATCTGGTATCCGCCGAGGGCGAAGCTCAGCGCGATCAGCAACCCGCCGGCGGCGACGAACGGGATCACATAGCTCACGCCGGTCATCAGCCATTGCCGCAGCCGCGAGCCCAGGCCGGCCTTCTCCGTCACCTTGGTCGCCGGCGCCGGGGCGGCGCCCGCACCTGCGCCGTCCGTGGCCACGGTGGCCGGCGGGCCCGTGCGGACGGCCTCCTTCGCCTCGTCGATCATCTCCTTGGCGGAGCTGATGGCGCGCTTGACGCCGCTTTCCACCAGCGGCTTGCCCGCGAAGCGCTCCCGGTCGCGCACCTCGACGTCCGCGGCGAAGATCACCGCGTCGGCGGCGGCGATGGTCTCGGGCGACAACGGTTCCGAGCCGGCCGAGCCCTGCGTCTCGACCGCCATCTCGTCACCGGAGTCGACAGCCGCCTGCTCCAGGGCCTCGGCTGCCATGTAGGTGTGCGCGATCCCGGTCGGGCAGGACGTGACAGCGACGAACTTCATGACGGCGCCACCTCTTTCTGGATGAATGCGGCGGCCTCCCCCGGGTCGCCGATCGACCGCAGCGTCTCCTTGAAGTCCTGCCGGACCAGCTTGCGCGCCAGCGAGGCGAGGATCTTCATGTGTGAGGCGTCACCACCCTCGGGCGCGGCGATCAGGAAGATCAGGTCGGCCGGGCCGTCCGGGGCGCCGAAGTCGATACCCCCGGGCGCGCGCCCGAACGCCAGGCTCGCCTCGGTCACATGGACCGACCGGCAGTGCGGTATCCCGATGCCACCCTCGATCCCGGTCGGCATCTGCGACTCGCGGGTGGCGATGTCGTCCAGGAATCCGTCCAGATCGGTGACCCGCTGCCCCGCGACCAGCCGTTGGGCCAGCGAACGGGCCGCGGCCTGCCGGTCCTCGGCGGCCAGCTTCAGGTCGACGAAGTCAGCGGTGATGACGTCACTCATGTCGGGGTGCCTCCCAGTGCTCGGTCCAGGTCCAGCTCGTCGGTGACCACGACGACGTCGAGGTCGAGATCCGAAGGCCGCGGCATGGCGCTGCCGGGCAGCCCCACCGCCGCCGTGCCGTACGCGAGCGCCGCCACCAGGGCGGACCGGCCGCGCCCGCCGCCGGCGAGGAAACCGGCGAGCATCGCGTCCCCCGCCCCGACGGTGCTGCGCACCCGCACCGGGGGCGCCCAGCCGTGCAGCACCTCGCCCGGGCCGGCGAGCAGGGCGCCGTCCGCTCCCAGGCTCACCAGCACGGTGTCCACGCCGCGTTTGCGCACGTCGGCTGCGGCATCGACGACGTCCCCGAGACGGCGCAACGGCCGCCCGACGAGCTCGGCGAGCTCCTCGGTGTTCGGCTTGATCAGGTCCGGGCCCGCGTCGACCGCCCGGGCGAGCGGCAGGCCACTCCCGTCGATGCAGACCCGGGCCCTGTGGTCGCCGGTGTCCCGCAGTACCGAGACGAGCTCGGCGTAGAAGCCGGCGTCGACACCGCGGGGCAGGCTGCCTGCGCCGACGACCCATGCCGCGTTCCCGGCGGCGCCGACGACCGCGCGCTCGATGGCGCGGACCTCGTCGGTGCTGAGCTCGGGACCCGACTCGTTCAGCTTGGTCGTCGTCCCGTCCGGCTCGACGACCGTGATGTTGCTGCGCAGCGACCCGGCGATCGGGACCTGGACCACCTGCACCCCGATCGGGGCGAGCAGCGCGCTGAGCTGGGCGCCTTCCGGACCTCCGGAGGGGAGCACCGCGACGGTGGCGATGCCACCGGCGGCCAGTGCCCGGGAGACGTTCACGCCCTTCCCGCCCGGATCCACCCGGCCACCCAGGGCCCGGTTCACCTCTCCGCGGCGCAACCGCTCGATCTCCACGGTCCGGTCGAGACCGGGATTCGGGGTGAGCGTCACAATCATCAGCCACCTCGCTGACACGCGTCGCGCCGAGATCGGAGAAGTACGGATGTGATGCGGGGCGGCGCTACAGCCCCAGATCTGCGAGTTGCGGCAGCTCCGCGCGGACCCGGGCCTTGGCCGCCTGGGCGTCGGCCGCGTCCAGGGCCAGCTCGCCCAGCCGGGTGCAGTCGTCGAACGTCACGGTCTTGAGCAGTTCCCCGACCTCGCTGATGACTCTGGCGGACATCGACAGGCTCACCACGCCGAGGCCGACGAGCACGACGGCGAGCACCGGGTCGGATGCGGCCTCGCCGCAGACGCCGACCGGCTTGCCGGCGTCGGCCCCCGCCTGCCCGGTGAGCTGGACGAGGCGCAGCAGCGCCGGCTGCCAGGGATCGTTGAGCTCGGCCAGCGGACCCGCCATGCGGTCGGCCGCGAGAGTGTACTGCGCGAGGTCGTTGGTGCCGATGCTCGCGAAGTCGGCGACCTCGAGGATCTGCCGGGCGCACAGGGCGGCGGCCGGGACCTCGACCATGACCCCGGCGGTGTGCAGCCCGTGCGACCTGACCCGGTCGGCGAACCACTGCGCCTCGGAGGCCAGCGCGACCATCGGCGCCATCACCCAGACCTCCGCGGACGTCCGCTGCGCGGCGGCTGCGGCGGCGGCCAGCTGACGGTCGAGGACGTCGGGCCGGTCGAAGGCCACCCGCAGACCGCGCACGCCCAGCGCGGGGTTCGGCTCCTCGCCCTGGTCGAGGAACGCCAGCGGCTTGTCCGCGCCTGCGTCCAGGGTGCGCAGCACGACCTTGCTGCGCGGGAACGCGCCGAAGACCTCCGCGTAGGCCTCCTCCTGCTCCTTCACGGTCGGCTCGGTCGGCGCGTCCAGGAAGAGGAACTCGGTCCGGAACAGCCCGACGCCCTCCGCTCCGGCATCGGCCGCCGCGCGGGCCCCGGCCGGGTCACCCACGTTGGCCAGCAGCAGCACCCGCCGGCCGTCCGCGGTCACGCCCTCGCCGCGCCACACGTGCTGGGCTCCCCGCCGGGCCGCCATCCGCTTCCCCGCGTCCCGCGTCGCCGCGTCGCTCGGGGCCGGGTCGACCGTGCCCGCGCCGCCGTCGAGGACGATCGTCGTGCCCTCGGCCAGGCTCAACGCGCCCGGACAGGCCACCACCGCCGGCACCCCGAGGGTCCGGGCGAGGATCGCGGTGTGGCTGGTCGGGCCGCCCCCCGTGGTGACGAAACCGAGGACCTTGTCGGGGTCCACGGTCGCCGTGTCGGCCGGGGCCAGGTCGTGGGCGGCGAGGATGAACGGGTGGCCCGGATCGGGGATGCCGGGCATCGGGATGCCGAGCACCGCCGCGACGATCCGGTCCCGGACGTCCTCGACGTCGGCGACCCGGGCCCCGATGTAGCCACCGGCGGCGGCGAGCATGTCGCGGAACGTGTTCGCCGCCTCGTAGACCGCCCGCGCAGCGGTGAGCCCACGGTCGCTGACCCCCGCCTCGGCGAGGTCGAGCAGACCGGGGTCCTCGGCCATGTAGGACGTGGCCTCGAGCACCGCCTTCGTCTCGGCATCGGCCTTCTCCGCGCGCTCCCGCAGCTCGGCGCCGACGGCCTCCATCGCGGGCCGGATCCTGGCCCGCTCGGCGTCCCGGTCGGCGACCTCCGGCGGGCCGGCCGGGGGTTCGGGCACGGGCTCCGCCATCCGCACGAGCGGACCCACCGCGATCCCGGGACACACTCCGATGCCGGTCAGCAGTGACACGGTGACCTCGGCTCCCCGGGCGGGCCTGCGCCCGCCCTCCTCGACATGGCTTGAGTACGTGGCTGGAACGGCTATCGGCCCTGCGCGGCGACGGCGGCGATCGCCTCGGCGGCGGCATCGGGGTCGAGGTACTCCCCACCCGGTGTGATCGGGCGCAGCTCCTCGTCGAGGTCGTACCGCAGGGGGATGCCGGTCGGGATGTTCAGTCCCACGATGTCGGCGTCGGCGGACAGCCGCACGTCCACCCATCCGGTGAACAGGTCCTCGGCGTTCCAGGTGCTCTGGCCGTGCCGCAGCAACACAACCGTTCCCATGCGCATGAGCTTGCCAGCGCCACGAGAACGTGTCCCGCTCACTTTCATTGGGCGGGATGCCCCGCTGGAGAAGGGGGGTACGGCGACCGTGTCGCTACTGTCTGGCGACACCAACACCCCGATCCGTGCCGCGTCTCGGCCGGACCGGTGCCGGACGGGCCCAGGGGGCGGACGTGGCGGAGATCGAGCAGGTCGGTGCACGGGAGATCCTCGACTCGCGGGGTAACCCGACCGTGGAGGTGGAGGTCGCGCTCGACGACGGGACGATGGCCCGCGCCGCCGTCCCCTCGGGTGCCTCGACCGGCGGGCACGAGGCGGTCGAACTGCGCGACGGCGAATCGCGGTACGGCGGCAAGGGAGTGCTGCGCGCGGTCGCCGGCGTGCTCGACCTGATCGGCCCCGAGCTGATCGGGATCGAAGCGACCGACCAGCGGCTGCTCGACCAGAAGCTGCTGGACATGGACGGCACCACGGACAAGTCCCGGCTCGGCGCCAACGCCCTGCTCGGGGTGTCCCTCGCGGTGGCCAAGGCGGCCGCGGAGTCCTGCGGACTCGAGCTGTACCGCTACCTCGGTGGCCCGAACGCGCACGTGCTGCCGGTGCCGATGATGAACATCATCAACGGCGGCGCGCACGCCGACAGCTCCGTCGACGTGCAGGAGTTCATGATCGCCCCGATCGGCGCCCGCACGTTCACCGAGGCGCTACGGGCCGGGGCGGAGGTCTACCACGCGCTCAGGTCGGTGCTGAGGAACAAGGGCCTGGCCACCGGTCTCGGTGACGAGGGCGGCTTCGCCCCGGATCTGCCCGGCACCCGCGCGGCGCTGGACCTGATCGGTGAGGCGGTGGGTACGGCCGGGTACCGGCTCGGTCGCGACGTCGCGCTGGCGCTCGACGTCGCCGCGACGGAGTTCTGCGCCGACGGCTCCTACCGGTTCGAGGGGGCCGCGCGCTCCGCCTCGGACATGCAGAAGATCTACGCCGACCTGCTCGACTCCTACCCGCTGGTGTCCATCGAGGACCCGCTCGCCGAGGACGACTGGGACGGCTGGGTGGCGCTCACCGAGGCGCTCGGGGACCGGGTCCAGCTCGTCGGCGACGACCTGTTCGTCACCAACCCGGAGCGGCTCGAGGAGGGCATCCGCCGCGGCGCCGCGAACGCGCTGCTGGTCAAGGTCAACCAGATCGGCACGCTGTCGGAGACCCTCGACGCGGTGACCCTGGCCCAGACCAGCGGCTACCGCTGCATGATGAGCCACCGCTCCGGCGAGACCGAGGACACCACGATCGCCGACCTCGCCGTCGCCACCGGCTGCGGCCAGATCAAGACCGGCGCCCCGGCCCGGTCCGAGCGGGTGGCCAAGTACAACCAGCTGCTGCGCATCGAGGAGGCCCTCGGCGACGCCGCACGCTACGCCGGCGAGACCGCCTTCCCGCGCTACACCCCACCGGCCGGCTGACCTGCCGCCGGCCGGGACCCGCTCGTCCCGGCCGGCGCGGCGCCGGCGGCCGTCACCGGCGGGCGACGAGCACCGGGCAGTGCGCGTGGTGCAGGGCCGCGTGGCTCACCGAGCCGAGCACCAGGCCGCCGAAACCACCCCGGCCGTGGCTGCCGACGGCGAGCAGCACGGCGCCGGCGGACTCGTCGATCAACGCGCCCGCGGGGTCCTCCCGGACGGTCTTCTCCACGACCTCGACGGACGGATACAGGGCGCGCCACTCCGCGAGGCTCGCCGACAGCGCCTCCTGCTCGTGGCGCTGCGCCTCCCGCCACTCCACCGGCGGCGACGCCGTGATGCCGATCTCGGGCGCCAGCCAGGAACGCACCGCGGTCAGACCGACGCCGCGGCTCTGCGCCTCCTCGAACGCGAGGCCGGCGGCCCGCTGCGAGTGCGGGGATCCGTCGACACCGACGACGACCCGGCCGGCGGAGGGCCCGTCGACGACGTCCTCGGCGCCCTTGCGCAGTACCACGACCGGGCACGCGGCGTGCATGGCCACCTGCAGTGACGTCGAGCCCAGCAGCAGCCCGCCGAAACCGCCGTGGCCACGGGCCCCGAGCACGATCATCTCGGCGTCGGGACCCTCCTTGACGAGCACGGCGGAGGCGGACCCGACCTCGAGGACCGGCTGGACGTCCAGCCCGCTCCCGGCCGTCTGCGCCACCGCGGTGTCCACCACCTCCTGGGCGGCCGCGCGCTCCTGCTCGGCCGCGTGCGGGTGGCCGGAGTGCTCCAGCCCGTGCACGAGCCGCAACGGCCTGCCCCGGCGCCGCGCCTCGTCCACGGCCCATTCCAGCGCGTGCGTGCTCGGCTCGGAACCGTCGACCCCGACGACGATGGGTCGTTCGACGTCAGCTGTGCTCATCGGTACTCCCTCGGTAGCGCCCGGCTGTGATCGCGCAGAGGCGGGAGAACTCGTCGGCGTCGAGACTCGCCCCGCCGACCAGCGCACCGTCGATGTCGGGCCGGGCGACCAGCTCGGCCACGTTGTCCGCCTTCACCGAACCCCCGTAGAGGATGCGCACCGCCCCGGCGGTCGCCGCGTCGCAGCGCTCCGCGACCCGCTCCCGCAGCGCCCCGCACACCTGCTGGGCGTCGTCCGGGGTGGCCACCCGCCCGGTGCCGATGGCCCACACCGGCTCGTAGGCGATCACCGATGCGGCCACCTGTGCGGGCGTCACCGCTGTGAGGTCGGCGTCGAGCTGGGCGCGGCAGTGCTCCACGTGCCGACCCTGCTCGCGCACGCCCAGGCCCTCCCCGACGCACACCAGCGGGGTGAGGCGGTGCCGCAGGGCGGCGTGCACCTTGGCGTTGACCAGCGCGTCGTCCTCGTGGTGGTGCTCGCGGCGCTCGGAGTGCCCGACGAGGACATAGCGGCAACCCAGTGCCGCGAGCATCGGCCCGGACACGTCACCGGTGTAGGCGCCCCCGTCCTGCGGCGCGAGGTCCTGGGCGCCGTGCACCATGCGCAGCTGCTCGGTGGCGAGGACCGTCCGGACCGGGTGCAGGTGCGGGAACGCGGGCAGCACCGCGACCTCGACGACGTCGTGGACGGCGTCCGGCAGTGCGGCCCCCAGCTTGCGCACCAGCTCGACGGCCTCGACGTGGGTGAGGTTCATCTTCCAGTTGCCGGCGATGAGCGGCCTGCGGGTCATGGGTTCTCCAGTACGACCAGTCCGGGCAGCGCCTTGCCCTCCAGGTACTCCAGGGACGCGCCGCCGCCGGTGGAGATGTGGGTGTAACCGGCCTCGTCCCGGCCCAGGGCGCGGATCGCGGCCGCCGAGTCGCCGCCGCCCACCACGGTGGTGGCGCCGCGGCGGGTCGCGGCCTCGATCGCCTGCGCGACACCCCGGGTGCCCGTGGCGAACGGGGCGAGCTCGAACACACCCATCGGCCCGTTCCAGAAGACCGTGCGGGCGTCGCCGAGCGCCTCGGCGAAGCGGGCCACGCCGGCCGGGCCGATGTCGAGGCCCACCCGGCCGTCCGGGATGGCGTCGGCGGGGACCACGTCGTGCGCGGCGTCGGCGGCGACCGCGTCGGCCACCACGACGTCGGGCGGGAGCACGATCTTGCCGCTGTCGAGGAACCCCCGGCACGCCTCGATCTGGTCGGCCTCCAGCAGCGAGTCGCCGACGCCGTGGCCCTGCGCGGCGAGGAAGGTGAAGCACATCCCGCCGCCGACCAGCACCGCGTCGACCTTCGGCTGCAGCGCGGTCATCACCCCCAGCTTGTCGGACACCTTGGAGCCGCCGAGCACCACGACGTAGGGCCGCTGCGCGTCGCCGGCCAGGGTGCGCAGCACCGCGACCTCGGTGAGCACCAGGTCGCCGGCATAGGCGGGCAGCTCGCGCGCCACGTCGTACACCGAGGCCTGCTTGCGGTGCACCACACCGAACCCGTCGGAGACGAACGCGCCGTCCGCGCCGGCCAGATCGGCGAGCTCGTGAGCCAGTGCCGCCCGTTCGGCGTCGTCCTTCGAGGTCTCCCGCGGGTCGAAGCGGATGTTCTCCAGCAGCACCAGGCCGCCGTCGGCCAGCGCGTCGACCGTGGCGGCGGCCTTGCCGCCCGGCTCGGCGAGGGGCACCGCGGCGCCGAACAGCTCACCGAGCCGCACCGCGACCGGGGCGAGGGACAAGCGCGGGTCCGACCCGCCCTCCGGCCGGCCGAGGTGCGCGGTGACCACGACCCGGGCCCCCGCATCGGTCAGCCGGCGCAGTGTCGGGACGCCGGCCCGGATCCGGCGGTCATCGGTGATGCGGCCGTCCTCGAGCGGCACGTTGAGGTCGGCGCGCACGAGCACCCTGCGGCCGGCGACCTCCTCGGCCAGCAGGTCGTCGAGTGTTCTCATCCGGGCCGGCCTCACAACCTGGAGCCGACCAGCCCGGTGATGTCGACCAGCCGGTGGGAGTAGCCCCATTCGTTGTCGTACCAGCCGACGATCTTCACCTGGTCCCCGATGACCTTGGTCAGGCCGGCGTCGAAGATGCAGGAGTGCGGGTCGGTGACGATGTCCGAGGACACGATCGGGTCCTCGGTGTAGGACAGGATGCCGGCCAGCGCGCCCGCGGCCGCGTCCCGGAACGCGGCGTTCACCTCGGCCACCGAGGTCTCCCTGGTCACCGTCGCGGTCAGGTCCGTGGCGCTGCCCACCGGGATCGGCACCCGCAGCGCGTAGCCGTCGAGCCGGCCCTGCAGTTGCGGCAGCACCAGCCCGATCGCCTTGGCCGCCCCGGTCGAGGTCGGGACGATGTTCAGCGCCGCGGCCCGGGCCCGGCGCAGGTCACGGTGCGGGCCGTCCAGCAGGTTCTGGTCCTGGGTGTAGGCGTGGATCGTGGTCATCAGGCCGCGCACGATCCCGAACTCGTCGTCGAGCACCTTGGCCATCGGCGCCAGGCAGTTGGTGGTGCACGAGGCGTTGGAGACGATCGCCTGCGAGCCGTCGTAGACGGCGTCGTTCACGCCCATCACCACGGTGACGTCCTCGCCGGTGGCCGGCGCCGAGATCACCACCTTGCTCGCCCCGGCGTCGAGGTGTTTCGCCGCGGCGTCCCGCTTGGTGAACAGCCCCGTGGACTCCACGACGACGTCGACGCCGAGTTCCTTCCACGGCAGGTCCGCGGGGTCGCGCACGGCCAGCACCTTGATCGGCGTCCCGTCGATGACGATGGCGTCGTCGGTCGCGCTGACCTCGTGCGGCAACCGGCCCAGGATCGTGTCGTAGCGCAGCAGGTGCGCCAGCGTCGCCGGGTCGGTGATGTCGTTGACCGCGACGATCTCGAGATCGGCGGTGCCCGCGGCGCGCTGCGCGTCGGCCGCCCGCCAGAAGTTGCGTCCGATCCGGCCGAAGCCGTTGACGCCCACTCGAATGGTCATGTCTGCCTCCTGCTCAGTGCACCGTCATGGCCTCGATCGAGTAGCGCACGCCCTGCGTCCCCATCCCAGAGAACTTGGTCCCCGATGAACGGGGAATGGTCCGGACCCCGCGCCGCGCCGCCGCTCGGTCGTCACGGCCGGTGATCGGGCCGGAGCCTGCGTCCGCGCTCACCGGCACGCTCGAATCGGCCCGCCAGTCCACCAGAAGCACGCCGACCACGGGAACATCGACTTCCGCTGGCCGGGCGCCCGGATTTCTCCCGGCGCGCCCTGGAGGAGCTGCCGGACGAGCTGCGGTTCGGCGTGCACTCACCGGCACCGCTGCAGGCCGAGGCGCGCACCTGAGCGCGTAGCGTGCACCGACGTGGATCATGCCTGCCCCGACGACATGGCCGCGCTGCTCGCGCGGGCCGCCGCCACGGCCGCGGCGTTCCGCGCCGGGCTGCCGGACCGGCCGGTGCCCGCCGCCGACCCGCAGCGCAGTGCGGCCGCGTTCGACCGACCGCTCCCGCAGGCGCCCACCCCGCCCGCACAGGTACTGGACGAGCTCGTGGCCGCGGCCGAGGACGGGCTGATGGCCACCCCCGGGCCGCGGTACTTCGGCTTCGTCGTCGGTGGGGCGCTGGCCTCGGCCACCGCGGCGGAGATGCTGGCCGCGGGCTGGGACCAGTGCGCGTTCAACACCGCCCTGTCCCCCGCCGCGTCCGCCGCGGAGCGGGCGGCGGGCCGCTGGCTGCTGGAGCTGCTCGGGCTGCCCGCCACGGCGTCGGTCGGCTTCGTCACCGGTGGGCAGGCCGCCAACACCGTCGGGCTGGCCGCCGCGCGCCACCACGTCCTCGCCGAGGCCGGCTGGGACGTCGAGCGCGACGGGCTCGCCGGGGCGCCCCGGGTGCGGGTCGTGGCCGGCGTGGAGCGGCACGCGACGATCGACCGCTCACTGCGGCTGCTCGGCCTGGGCAGCGCGGCGCTGCAGCCCGTCGCCGCCGACGGCAACGGCGCGATCGACGTGCGCGACCTGCAGCGCGTGCTCGCCGCGGCGGCGCCCGGCCCGACGGTCGTGTGCCTGCAGGCGGGCAACGTCAACACCGGCGCCTGCGACGACCTGCGCACGGCGATCGGGCTCGCCCACGACCACGGGGCGTGGGTGCACGTCGACGGCGCGTTCGGGCTGTGGGCGGCCGCGGACCCGGCCCGGGCGCACCTCGTCGCCGGTGTCGAGCTCGCCGACTCCTGGGCCTGCGACGGCCACAAGTGGCTCAACCTGCCCTACGACTCGGGCTTCGCCATCTGCTCGCGCCCCGGCGTGCACGTCGCCGCGCTGTCCTACACCGCGTCCTACCTGACGGGGTCGGGCAGCGCGGACCCCGCGCCCGCGGACCTCACGCCCGAGTCGTCCCGGCGGGCCCGCGGGTTCGCGGCGTGGGCCGGCCTGCGCGAGCTCGGCGCCGGCGGCGTGGCCGCGCTGGTGGCGCGCTGCTGCGCGCTGGCCGTCCGGTTCGCCGGCGGGCTCGCCGCGGGCGGGGCCCGGATCGCGAACGACGTGGTGCTCAACCAGGTGCTGGTCCGCTTCGGCGACGACGGGGAGGCGGGCGACGCGCGGACCGACCGGGTGCTCGAGGCCGTGCAGCGCGACGGCACGTGCTGGATGGGCGGCACGACCTGGCGGGGCCGCCGCTACATGCGCATCGCGGTGTCGAACGCGACCACCACCGAGGCGGACGTCGACCGGTCGGTCGCGGCGGTGCTGCGGGCGGCCCGCGCCTGCTGAGCTCACGGTCGTCCGGGCGGTGAACCCGCTCCGAGTTGATCCGGACGCCGTTCCGGCGCACGGTGATCTCCTGACGACGAGGAGGTCGGATGAGAGTGACCGTGGTGACCGGGGGCGGGGGCGGCATCGGCCGCGCCGTCGCCCGTGCGCTGGCCGGCCCGGACGCGGCCGTGGTGGTCGTGGACCGCGATCCCGAGGCGGCGGCCGAGACGCTCGCCGAGGTGGAGAAGGCAGGTGGCACCGGGACCGTCGTGGCGGCGGACGTGACCCGCTCCGCCGACGTCACCCGCTACGTCGACATCGCGCGGTCCTTCACCGGCCGCATCGACGTCCTGGCCAACAACGCCGGCATCGAAGGCGTCGTCGCGCCACTGGGCGAGTATCCCGAGGACGTGTTCGACGCCGTGCTGGGCGTGAACGTCAAGGGCGTCTTCCTGGGCCTCAAGCACGTGCTGCCGGTGATGCTGGAGGCCGGGGCGGGCGCGATCGTGAACACCGGCTCCACGTCGTCGATCCGCGGGCGGGCCAACCTGGGCGCGTACGTGGCCAGCAAGCACGCCGTGCTCGGCCTGACCCGCACCGCGGCCGCCGAGGTCGCGGGCACCGGCGTCCGGGTCAACGCCGTGCTCCCCGGCCCCGTCCGCACACGCATGATCGCCTCGATCAACGCCATGGCGGCGCAGCGCCCCGGCGGGGCGATCGCCCGCGCCGTCGCGACCCGCGAGGCCGAACCGGAGGAGATCGCGGCCACCGTCGCCTTCCTGGCCTCCGACGCCGCCGCGCACGTCAACGGCGCCGGCTGGGTGATCGACGGCGGGAGCACGGTCGCATGACGGGCGGACGGCTCAGAGGCGAGGGCCTGCTCGCCCTGTGGGGGAACGCCGACCCGGAGCAGGACGCCGGGTTCAACGACTGGTACACCCACGAGCACCTGCCCGAACGCATCGCCGTGCCGGGGTTCCTGCGCGCCCGCCGCTACGTCGCGGACCTTCCGGGACCGGCCCCGCACTGGACCTACCTCACCCTGTACGAGACCGACACGCTCGCCACCCTCAGCTCGCCCGGGTACCTGCGGGCCCTGGACACGCCGACCGAGGGGACCCGCCGATACCTGCCGCTGTTCGGCGCGATGGCCCGCACCGGCTGCCGGGTGACCTACTCCGCGGGCACCGGCGAGGGCGGGGACATCGCCTTCGTCGAGCTCGGCCCGCGCGCGGACCCGGACGCACTGCGCCGCTGGATCGTCGACGAGCACGCGCCGGCCGTCCTGGACCGCAGCGGGGTCCTGGCCGTGCACCTCGCCGAGGCCGACCCCGATGCGACGGCCGTCCGCGACCGCACCGAGTCCTACCGCGGCGTCCCCACGACGGCGGGCCGCTGGCTGCTGCTGGTCGAGGGGGCGACCGTCGACCCGGCGGCCGCCCGCGAGCGCCTGGCCGCGGACGTGGCGGACCTGGAGGCCCACGGCGCGGACGTCGGCGGCGCGCAACTCTTCCGCCTGCTGGCCCGCCTCACCCCCGACCGGCAACGACCGGCACCGTGACCGGCGACCGGAACCGCCGATGGTCCTGTACCGCTGGGGTCAGCCCCGGTGGGCCGGAGCGGGGGCCGAGCACTGGTGCCTGGCGTACCACCGGCGGCCGTGCCAGCGCTGCTGATACCAGGCGAACAGCGGCAGCGGCCCCGGCGGGGTCAGCCAGTAGGAGTCGGGCGGCGGTACCGGCGTGGACCGGCGCAGCGGCAGGTCGGTGACCACCACCTGGGGCTCCGGCGTGGGCGCCATCGCGAGGACGGTCCCGTCGGCCGTCCAGACTCCGGTGGCCGGGACGAAGCGCCCCCGGTACTGCAGGGGTGGCAGCCCGGGCATGGGGCAGGCCAGCTCGCCGCTGTGCGAGGCGTGCACCACGGGAGCGCCGACGTGCCGGGCGAACCGCCCGGGCGCTTCGATCGCCCGGGCGGTGTTGGCCGCGTCCCACGCGTCGAACACCCGCCGTGGCTGCCAGCGTGGCACCGTCCACCAGCCACTTCCGCCGAGCACCACGTCGACCCGGCCGGCCAGGCGCGTGACCGTCCGGCGGCGGGTCAGCTCCCAGCAGACGGCCAGCCCGATCGGGATGCCGTCGACGGTGACCAGGCCGTCGTCGGAACCGCCGACGTACAGGGCGTTCTCCCACATCGTCGGGAGGTCCTTGTCGTGCCGGGCGCGGATCCCGGTGCGGTCCACCAGCAGCACCGCGTTGCGCACCTCGCCGTCGGGGTCGCGCACCAGCAGGCTGCCGCTGAGCAGCACGTCGTGGGCGGCGGCCCACTCCTGCATCGACCGCACCGCGGGGCCGTCGATCGGCTGCGCCGCGGCGGCGACCGCCGGCAGGAACGCCACACCGCTGGTGAAGAACTCGGGCAGGGCGATCCATTCGGCGCCGTCGCGGGCCGCCTCGGACACCAGGCGCTGCGCCTGCTCCAGGTTCGCCTCGACGTCACCCAGCACCGCCTGCATCTGAACGGCGGCGACCCGCCGCGTCTGCGCCCGGTCCGTCGTGCCCATGCCCGTCCCTCCTCCGTCGAGGACTGAATCTTCACAGCGGGGTCCGCCGGTGCAGCAGCCGGGTGATCATCGTGCCCGCACCCGGTCTGACCCGCGAGTCGGCAGATTCGGGAGGGCGAGTCGGCACTTTCCGGAGACCGGCTGCCCGACGGCCCGGCCCACCGGGCAGGCCCGGAACCGCCGACCACAGTGGTCTGCGTCGCGGACCGGCGCCGGCGGGTAACAGTCGGCGCCGGCCTGCCGACAGTCGGGACGTGAGCCACCCGACCGCAACCCCCCACTCCCCGCAGTACCCGCCGACATTGCCCGCCTTCGACCCGGCGACGCTGCCGGCCCAGTACGCGCCCCGTCTCCCCCACCCCGACGCAGAACCGTTCCCGCCCGCCTACCCGAACCCCGTGCGGTCGGTCACGGGGCACCCCGAGCGCAGCGGCGCCGGCCTGCACCTGTTCCTGACGATCATCACGGCCGGGATGTGGGGCCTGCTCGTGTGGCTGCCGCTCACGGTGTGGCGCAAGAGGGGATCCGCGCGCCCGGCCACCTGACACCCGGGGGCAGCCGCGCCGGCAGCCGGCAGGACCGCACTTACGCCGGTAGCCCGGGCCAGGCACGGGCCAATAGCATGCACCGACTCCACGTGTCAACGCAGACCGGGCGGGTGGTCGTCATGCGTAGGTACCTCGTCGTCGCGAACCAGACCTTGGAAGGTCCGGACCTGCGGAGCGAGCTGAGCAAGCGGATCGAGGCAGAGCCCAGCTCCTTCTACGTGCTCGTCCCGAACACCAGCGCGGCGCACTACCACGTCGTGCCTGCTGCGGGCGGCATGGTGCCCATGCCCAGCATGGTGACCAGCTACGGCCGCCCCGAGACCGACGAGGAGGCGAGCGCGCAGGCCCGGCACCGGCTGGAGCGACTGCTGGACGTCCTCACCGCATCGGGTGTCGAGGCCGAGGGCAACCTCGGCAGTGCGAACCCGCTCGAGGCCATCGCCAACGCGCTCGCGGACCGCCAGTTCGACGAGATCATCGTCGCGACGCTGCCGCGGCGGTTCTCGCGCTGGCTCAAGGCGGACCTGCCCCACCAGGCCGAACGCCGGTTCGGGTTGCCGGTCACGACGATCGTCACGAAAGCCTGACCGGCCCCGGCGCGGAGGTCACGGCATCAGCGAGTACGCCCAGTAGGTGAACTCGTTCCAGTCCAGCGCCGACGCGACGAACCGGATCCTCACCGCCATCGTCTTCTTGCCCGCCGTCGCGGACGGCGGGATGAGGAAGTCCGCGTCGCGCCACTGGCTGAAGGCGTTCCCACCCGCGACGTACCAGGGACCGATGAGCTCGCCGTCCACATCGACGTCGGCGCGCTGGTTCGCGATCGTCTGGTCGAGCCGCCGCCTGAGCACGACCCCGGCGTTGCCCGGGTCGATCGCCATGTCGAACCGGCTCTCCCCGCGGTGCGCACGCCCGCTGTCCACCACGTCCACGGTGTCGGCGTTGCCTTCGTACTGGTAGGTGCGGGTCCCGGCCCAGGTCTGGGCGCTGATGCGGTAGGCGTGGGCCGCCTCGCCGGCGGGGTTGCCGACGTCGAGGGTGTCGGTGAGCACGAGCCGCGTCCTCGGCTGGTGGTAGTAGTACGCGAGCGTCCAGGCGTCGGTGGTGGTGTCGTTGTGCCCGCCGTGCTCGATGGACACCCGGATCCGTCGTCGGAAGGGCACCGTGTCCTGCAGCAGGAATCGGTAGGCCGCGACGCAGGCGGTCCGGCCGCGGACCAGGTGGGCGGTGTTCCCGCTCATCGGCTGGGTGTACGGGCCGCGATCGAAGTACCAGCCGCCGTTGAAGAAGTCCTCGGTGCCGGTCCCGTAGAACGCGGGCGAACCGCTGTCGTCGACGTGGATGCGCTCGTCGCCCTCCAGGAACCAGCGGTTCGCCGCGCCCGCATAGGAGGCGGTGACCCCGACGAAGTTGCCGCATCCGGAGACGTCGAGGATCGGGATGTCCTGACCGATCATGGTCGGTGTCGTGGCGGTGAGGCTGGTGCGCAGGTATCCGACGTCGCCGAGATCGCCGGGCGCGTGCCGGACCGCGAAGCCGACCCCGGCGGTCGGGCGCGCGCGGCTGCTGACCAGGTCGATCGTGGCGTGCCGGCGGAACGGCATCGGCAGCCGGACGTAGAGGTTGTCCGCGGCGTCCATCCCGACCACCAGGGCCCGGGTCGGGTACGCCCCGAAACTCCCCATCCCGAAGAACGCACCGAACGGGGCGTCCACGCTGGGCGTCGCCTCGCCGTCCCAGTACATCCGGATGCGCGTGCGGTTGAGCAGGTCGGCCGTGTCGTACCCGGCCACGAGCGAGCCGCTCCATGTCTGGCCGCTGATGGTGTAGCCGTGGCTCGCCTCGCTCGCGGGATCCCCCACGTCGAGGGTGTCGCTCAGGACCGCGGTGTCGTCCACCGTCGAGTAGGCCCGGTAGCCGAACTCGGTCCACTCGTTCCCCGGCAAGACGTCCTCGAGCCGGACGGTGATGGCGCTCCTGCCGGCCGTGATCGACGACGGGACGTCGAAGGAACTGTCGCGCCAGCGGTAGGCGCGGTCACGGCCGGGGTCGGACCACTCCCCCGCGTCGGCACCGTCCACGACGACCCTGGCCCGCTGGTCGGCCACGCCGTGGTCCGTCCGCCGGGTCAGTGTCACGCCGCTGTTGACCGGATCGATCGCCAGCGTGAACCGGCTGTGGCCGCGATGCGCGCGCCCGGTGTCGGTGACGGCCCGGGGCGTGGCACCGGGCAGCGCGATCGTGATCGACGAGATCGTCCGCGGTCCACCGCAGGCGAAGATCGTCTGAGCCGCGCCGGGCCGCAGCTGGACGGTCCCCGCCGTCACCGTGCCACCGGCCGGGACGGCCGCACCGGCGCCGGCGTTGCTCCACGCGCGGCGCGCCGCGGCGCTGTCCTCGGCACCGCTCCACGTCGTCACCCGGGTGCCGGGGGCAAAGGTGTGGTAGCCGATGTTGTAGTAGCGGCTCATGTTGGTCGTGATCCGGATCGACCGCTGGTACGGCAACGGCAGATAGCAGGTGAAGCCGCCGCTGGACGCCGCGTCGTCGGCGACGAGCGGGGACAGGAACGGCGGGCAGGTTCCGGAGAACAGGTCCGTCAGCATGATGTCGATTCGCGGCGTGCGCTCGTCGTCGAAATAGACCCGCAGCCAGTCCTTCGCGGGACGGAACCCGGTCACCCAGATCCGGTACACCGTGCCGGGCCCCCGCTGGTCGAGCATCACCTTCTCGCCGCGACGGGTGTAGAGGAAATTGTTCCAGTCGTCGTTGCCCCTGCTGGGCCCGCGGGTGTTGCGCTCGAAACTGGACTGTCCACCCGCGACGGTGTGCAGTCGCAGGAGCGGCAACCGGTCGAGCCGGGTCATGGCCGCCAGCCCGTACGCCGGATCGGCGCCGTTCACCGGAGCAGGCCCAGCCGCACGGTGAGGACCTGGAAGGGCCGCAGCGACACCGCGAAACCGGTGCGGTCGGACGCGACCAGCCCGGTGGCGGGCACCTCCCGCTCCAGCAGGTCCGTCTCCATGGCCCGGACGATCGGCGACGCAACCTCGACCCGGCCTCCCGCCCGTCCGCCGTACGCCTCGTAGAGCCGCAGGACCACCTCACCGGAGCGGTCCTCGGCGAGCTTGACCGACTCCACGACGATGGCCGGGTTGTGCACCCGGACGATCGGCTCCACGTCGCCGCGGCCGGCGACCGAACGCAGCGGGAGGTTCGCCGCGTATCCCGCCGCCACCGCGTCGGCGATGCCCGCGCCTGCCACCAGCGCGTACCGGAACGTGTGACGCCCGTGGTCGGTCACCGGGTCCGGGAACCGGGGCGACCGCAGCAGCGACAACCGGACCTGCGTGGTCGTCGTGGGATCGGCACCGGACGTGCGGGACACGTCCTGGCCGTAGGTCGAGTCGTTGACCAGCGCGGCCCCGTACCCGGTCTCGCCCACGTGCACCCAGCGGTGCACGCAGGTCTCGAACTTGGCCGCATCCCACGACGTGTTGCGGTGGGTGGGCCGGACGACGTGCCCGAACTGGGTCTCCGAGGCGTACTGCTCGGCATGGACGTCGAGTTCGAAGCAGGCCTTCAGGAACTTCTCCGACTCGTACCAGTCGACGACGGTCTCGAACTCGAGGGTGCGCCCGGCTGCACCCGGCCCGCCTGCGCACAACGTGATGCGCTGCGAGACGGCCGAGTCGCCGAACGAGCGGCTGATGCTCACCCCACGATCGACGACGGCGATCCGGTCCACGTCCAGCAGGTCGACGACGGTGCGCAGGTAGTGCTCGTCGACATCCCAGGCGTCCCACCGGTTGGGCGAATCCCGGTGCACCTGGAGCCGGTTCGCGGATCCACCACGGCGTACGGCCTCTCGCCCGGACGCCGCGTCCACGATCGACGTGACCAGGCCGCGGATGTCCACCCGGACCCGGATCGTCCCGTTGTCCAGCAGGTACCCGTCGCCGTCGGCCCGCACCTCGACCGCGCGCTCCCCCGCCCGCGCCGGGCGGCCGCCGCCGAGCGCCGCCAGTCCGGCCCGGGGATACGGGGAGGCGTTGAACGTGACCTCGCCGGCCCCGGGTTCGACCAGCGCCAGCTGGGCCGTCTCGATGATCGCCGCCAGCTCGGCCTCGACGCGTTCGTAGGCCTGCTCGGCCTCGCGATGCACCCAGGCGATGGAGCTACCCGGGAGGATGTCGTGGAACTGGTTCAGCAGCACGACCTTCCAGATCCGCTCCAAGGCGTCGTAGGGGTAGTCGGCCCGGCCCGCGACGGCAGCGGTGGTGCACCACAGTTCGGCCTCCCGCAGCAGGTGCTCGCTTCGCCTGTTGCCCTGTTTGGTGCGCGCCTGGCTGGTGTAGGTGCCGCGATGCATCTCCAGGTACAGCTCGCCGCGCCACACCGGCGCGTCCGGGTACTCGGCCTGCGCGGCCTCGAAGAACTCCCTCGGCGAGGCCACGGTGACCCGCGGGGAACCCTCCAGGTCGGCGGTGCGGGCTGCGGCGGCGAGCATCTCCCGGGTCGGCCCACCGCCGCCGTCCCCCCAGCCGAAGGGAACCAGCGACAGCGAGCCCCGGCCGTGCTCGGCATAAGTACGCGACGCGTGCGCGAGCTCCGCTCCGGACAGCTCGGCGTTGTAGGTCTCCACCGGCGGGAAGTGGGTGAAGATCCGCGTCCCGTCGATGCCCTCCCAGCGGAAGGTGTGGTGCGGCATCCGGTCGACCTCGTTCCACGAGAGCTTCTGGCTGAGGAACCACCGCGATCCCGCGAGCTTGACCAGCTGGGGCAGCGCTGCGCTGTACCCGAACGAGTCCGGTAGCCACACCTCCTCGGGGTCGACGCCCAGCTCCTCGATGAAGAACCGCTTTCCGGTGACGAACTGCCGGGCCAGGGCCTCGCCGCCCGGCATGTTCGTGTCCGACTCCACCCACATCCCGCCGACCGGCACGAACTGTCCCGCCTCGACCCGCTTGCGCAGCTCGGCGAAGATGCTCGGGTAGTGGTCCTTCATCCACTGGTAGTGCTGGGCCTGCGGGCAGGCGAAGACGAACCCCGGATCGTCGTGCATCAGGTGCAGGACGTTGGCGACGGTCCGCGCCACCTTGCGGATCGTCTCCCGCACCGGCCACAGCCACGCCGAGTCGATGTGGGCGTGCCCCACCGCGACGATCCGGTGCGCCGACGGATGGGCGGGGCGGCCGAGTGCGGCGGTCAGTTCCGACCGGGCGTCCGGCGCCGTACCGATGACGTCGTCCGGATCCAGCCGGTCCAGCATCCGCTCCAGGGACCGGAGCAGGTCGTGGCGACGCGGCTCGCGGACGTCGAGCTGGCGCATCAGACCGGTCATGACGCGGACGTCCTGGACCAGTTCCCACACCGTCGGGTTCCAGACCGCGAGCTCCGCCCGGCGCAGCGAGTACAGCGGGCCCGGTGGCGCCGTAGCCGTGTCGCCCATGCCGGTCGGCACGAAGGTCCAGTCGCCACCCACGTCGGGGTTGGCCGCCGCCTCGACCAGGAAGCTCACCGGCCGGCCTGGTGCTGTGTCGACGGGAACGTGGGTCGTGCGCGGCTGCACCCCCTTGATGGGAACACCGGCGAGGGTGAAGGCGAGCCCCTCCGCCTGGAACCCTGGTGTCGCGGCGTCGAACCCGAGGTCGACCAGTGCCTCCACCCGCCGCCCCGCCCAGTCCCGGGGCACCGTGGCGTCGAACCTGAACCAGGTGGTTCCCCAGGGGGTGCCCCACCGGCCCCCCACCCGGGCCGGGACGAAGTCGGCGGCGAGCGCGTCGGCGAACGGCACCGGTTCCCCGGGCGCGTCCCAGGCGCTGACGCGCAGTGGCTCGGTGGGGCCGTGAACGGCCGGCAGCAGCCGGTCCCGCAGGGCACGGGCGATCCGGTCCTCGGTCACGATGCGGTCGTCGTGCACGGGAGTCCCCCTGTGGTCGAGGTGCACCGTCGGTGTCGGCCGCGCGCAGCCACCACCGACCAGACGAAACACCCTCGCCGCAGGCCCGTCGAGGGCTCAGGGCCGGGATTCCCGATATGCGGGGGCACGCCGGGGTCCGCTCCGCGGCCGCTGCTCCAGCAACGGCTGGGTCCGGGGCGCCACCACCACGGACAGCACGACCACGCTCGTCGACCGCACCACCGTGGGCGAGCGGTTGAGTTCGAGCAGGGTGTCCTGCAGGTCCTGGTGCGACGACGCGGCCAGCCGGCACAGCACGTCGGACGAGCCCGTGGTGGCGTAGGCCTCCGTGACCGCGGGCACGGAGGCGAGCTCCGCGGTCACGTCGTCGAGCGCGCCCTGCGCGATCTCGAGGGTGACGAAGGCCTGCACCGGAAAGCCCGCGGCCGTCACGTCGACGTCCGGGCCGTAGCCCGTGATCACCCCGGTGCGCTCCATGCGGTCGAGCCGGGCCTGCACGGTGGCGCGCGCGACCCGGACCGTGCGGGACAGCTCGAGCACGCCCGCGCGCGGGCGCTCGCGCAACGCGCGGAGCAGGGCGAGGTCGAGCGCGTCGAGTCCGGCATCGGCGGTCCGCTGGTTCATCGCGTTCCTTCCGCAACTCGGCACATCGTAGAGCTGTACGGCCGCTCGGCTCGGCATTCTGCACGCTTCGACCAGGTCGATCGGCCGCTGTTGCGCAGCAGGACACCGTCGGCGTCTGCTGGATGCGCAGCGCCCGGCTGCCTACCCGAGGAGGTCGACCGTGAGCATCGAACAGGCCCTCGCCCTCACCAGCCAGGAGCGCACGGCGGAGCTGGACCTCGAGCAGTTGCGCCGGCTGGTCGGGCTCGTCGAGTACGACACCGGCGCCGACCCGTTCCCGGTGACCGGCTGGGACGCGGTGGTGTGGTCGGTCGGCAACGCCACCCAGGCCGCTCTGCTCTACCAGGCGGTCTTCGGCATGGAGCTGGTCGCGTACTCCGGCCCGGAGACCGGCAACCGGGACCGCCACGCCTATGTGCTGCGCAGCGGGGCGGTGCGCTTCGTCGTGAAGGGCGGCGTCGCCCCGGACAGCCCGCTGCTCGACCACCACCGCCGCCACGGCGACGGCATCGTCGACATCGCCCTCGAGGTGCCCGACGTCGACCGCTGCATCGCCCACGCCCGCGCCGGGGGTGCGACGGTGCTCGAGGATCCGCACGACATCTCCGACGCGTACGGCACCGTCCGCATCGCAGCGATCGCCACCTACGGCGACACGCGGCACACCCTCGTCGACCGCTCCGGCTACAGCGGGCCGTACCTGCCCGGATACGTCACCCGGACCTCGTCGGCCGGGACGCCCACCGGCGCACCGAAGCGGATCTTCCAGGCCCTCGACCACGTCGTGGGCAACGTCGAGCTCGGGCAGATGGACACCTGGGTCGACTTCTACAACAGGATCATGGGCTTCACCAACATGGCCGAGTTCGTCGGTGAGGACATCGCCACCGAGTACTCCGCGTTGATGAGCAAGGTCGTCGCCAGTGGCAACCACCGGGTCAAGTTCCCGCTCAACGAGCCGGCCCCGGGCAAGAAGCGCTCCCAGATCGACGAGTACCTCGAGTTCTACCGCGGCCCGGGCGCCCAGCACCTCGCACTGGCCACCGACGACATCCTCCAGACCGTCGACATCCTCCGGGCGCGCGGAATCCAGTTCCTGGACGCCCCGGACTCCTACTACTCCGACCCGCAGCTGCGGGCCCGCATCGGCGAGGTCCGGGTGCCGATCGAGGAACTCCGGTCGCGCGGCATCCTCGTCGACCGCGACGAGGACGGTTACCTGCTCCAGATCTTCACCAAGCCGATCGGCGACCGGCCCACCGTGTTCTTCGAGTTCATCGAGCGGCACGGCTCGCTCGGTTTCGGCAAGGGCAACTTCCAGGCCCTGTTCGAGGCCATCGAGCGCGAACAGGCACAACGCGGCAATCTCTGACGAGGGACATACCGGACTCGGCCGGCCGGGCAGTGTGCACCCGGACGCGGGACCACCGCGCTGGGCCGGTGATCCGCGCCGGCGTCGTACGGTGATCACGGCGCTCCGGCGATCCACCGGAGGCGCCCCACCGACGCGCCCCAGGAGGACCCGTGGTTCATCGGCACGTGTCGCGCAAGGACTCGGAGGCCGAGTCCGCCGTCGCACCGGCCTACACCCAGCGGCTGGACCTCGCCCCGATCCCCAAGTACCGGATGCCCGAACACGGCGCACCGCCGGAGACCGCCTACCGCCTGATCCACGACGAACTTCTGCTGGACGGCAGCTCGCGGCTGAACCTCGCCACATTCGTGACGACCTGGATGGAACCCCAGGCCGACCGGCTGATGGCCGAGGCGTTCGACAAGAACATGATCGACAAGGACGAGTACCCGCAGACCGCCGAGATCGAGCGTCGCTGCGTGAACATGGTCGCCCAGATGTTCAACGCCCCGGAGGGCGGCGACGCGGTCGGCGCGTCGACCGTCGGGTCCAGCGAGGCCGTCATGCTCGCCGGGATGGCGCTGAAGTGGCGGTGGCGGGCGCGCCGGGCCGCTGCCGGGCGGCCCACCGACCGGCCCAACCTGATCCTCGGGTCCAACGTGCAGGTCGTCTGGGAGAAGTTCTGCCGCTACTGGGACGTCGAGCCCCGCTACATCCCCGTACAGCACGACCGGTACGTGATCACCCCGGACGAGGTGGTCGCGCGGATCGACGAGAACACCATCGGCGTCGTCGCCATCCTCGGTACGACCTACACCGGTGAGTTCGAACCGATCCGGGAGATCCACGACGCCGTGGTCGCGCACAACGAGATCACCGGGTACGAGGTGCCCGTCCACGTGGATGCGGCCAGCGGCGGCTTCGTCGCGCCGTTCCTGCACCCGGACCTGGTCTGGGACTTCCGCCTCCCGATGGTCAAGTCGATCAACGTCTCGGGGCACAAGTACGGGCTGGTCTATCCAGGGGTCGGCTTCGTCGTGTGGCGCGAGCGCGAGGACCTGCCCGAGGACCTCGTCTTCCACGTGAACTATCTGGGCGGGGACATGCCCACGTTCACCCTGAACTTCTCCCGGCCCGGCAATCAGATCGTCGGCCAGTACTACAACTTCCTGCGGCTGGGCCGATCCGGCTACCGCACGGTGATGGAGTCGCTGCGCGACCTCGCGGTGCACACCTCGTCCCGGATCGCGGCGCTCGGACCGTTCGAACTCGTCAGCGACGGCAGCGCGATCCCCGTCTTCGCCTTCCGGCTCGCGGACTCCGCGCCCTACACCGTTTTCGACATCTCCGAACGGCTGCGGATCGGGGGTTGGCAGGTGCCCGCCTACACGATGCCCGCGGACGCGACCGACGTCGCCGTGATGCGCGTGGTGGTCCGCGAGGGCTTCAGCTACGACCTGGCCGAGGCCCTGATCAGCGCGCTGCGCAGCGCCGTCGAGTTCCTCGCCGAGAACCCCCCGCGGCGGTCCAGCACGACGGACGGCTTCAACCACACCTGACAGCGGCAGGGGGCGCGGCCGGGCTGCCCGGCCGCGCCCGGCCACCCCTCTCAGGCCTCGTCGAGCGCCTGGCCGAAGTCGCGCAGGAGTGCGTGGTGCCGGTTGCGGGCGAGGATGTGCCCGACGGTCAGCACCGCCGCCGCCGGCCATTCGATGATCTGGAGCAGCGCCAGCGCGGCGATCCCACCCATGTAGGCGATTTCGTGGAGCGCCGGCAGGACGAGGTTTCCGATTCCGGGCACATCCACCTGGATCGAGTCCCGCGCCGTCGCTGCCGCGGCCGCCGCTCTCCCCGCGGTCGAACCGGTCGGCCCGGCCGCAGCGGCGGGCCGGTCGAGCGTGGGTGCCGGCGTCCCGATATCGGGTGTTGCCATCATCGGCTCCTCAGGTCGTGCCCTTCGACCGGCGTTCCGGACTCCCGCTGGGCAGGCCCTCGACCGCCGCGACGACGAACGGCCCTGCGATCACGGACCTCGCCTCCCGCCGCGCGGCGATCTCCAGAAGCTGCCCACCATCGAGCCGCAACCGCAGGATCACCGGTGCGGGACCGAGCCTCGACACCAGCTGCGGCGGGGCCGCCTTCACCGAGCCGTCGGGATGACGTACCGCGATCGGGCGCACCGCAGCTGCGGGCCGCCCCGACCGCAGGAGCAGCACGTCGTGAACCCACACCGCCCGGGCGCGGCGCCACCGCCCGCGCCGCGACAGCCCGGCCAGCCGGCCGTCCGGCGCCCGCACCTTGCACTCGAAGGCCTCCGGCAGCCTGCTGAACTGACGCCGCACGAGAACCGCGGGAGCCAGGAACGCCGCACCGAAAACCCCGAGCGGCGCTGCGATCAACACGAGCTCTGCGAGTGGCATCTGACCTCGCCGCCCCTCTGCACTCCGACCTGATGCAGGGTGCCGCGTCACCGCGCTGTCCTCCTCACCTCGGTGAGGTGATATTGCCGCCGGCAACCGGACACTCCGGGACCGCGGGGGCGCCTTGGGTTGGCGGACCCTCCGGAATCGGTTATGAACCGGCCAACTGCCCGAACGCGCCGGCTTGCGCCACCTAACCTGCAGGTATGAGCAGGCTGCTCCTGGTGGAGGACGACGAGACCATCGGGGGGGTGTTGATGTCCAGCTTGCGCGCGCACGGCCACGAGGTCAGCTGGCAGCGCACCGCCCACGGCGCGTTGCAGACCTCGGCCGCGCAGGACTTCGACCTGGTGCTGCTGGATCTCGGCCTGCCCGATCTGGACGGTGTCGAGGTGTGCCGGCAGCTGCGGGTCATCCGGCCCGGCAGTGTGCTGGTCATGCTGACCGCCCGTTCCGAGGAGATGGACGTCGTGGTGGGCCTGGAGGCCGGCGCCGACGACTACCTGACCAAGCCGGTGCGGCTCGCCGAACTGCACGCGCGGCTGCGCGCGCACCTGCGGCGGGGTGGGCCGAGCCCGCTGACCGCTGCGAGCCTGTCGGTCGGCGACCTGCTGGTGGACACCGCGGCCCGCCGGGTCACCATCGCCGGCACGGAGCTCGTGCTGCGCGCCAAGGAGTTCGACCTGCTCGCGCGGCTGGCCGCGGAGCCGGGCGTCGCGGTCAGCCGGGAGACGCTCATGGCCGACGTGTGGGACGAACACTGGTTCGGGTCCACCAAGACCCTGGACGTGCACGTCGCGGCCCTGCGCCGCAAGCTCGACAGCGCGTCCGGCACCGCGGTCCCGCAGATCCTCACGCTGCGCGGCCACGGGTACCGGCTGGAGGCGCCGGCCGCCGGCACGTGATCGGCACCCCGCTCTGACCGTCGATTTGCCGGGGCCTAACCCGGTCGGCGCAAGCCTGCTGGGGATGAGCAGTTCGCCCCGCTTCGCCCCGCCGCATACCCCATCACCCCGGAGCCGGATCGCCTTGCCCCACAACGGGCGCCTGTCCCGGCGTCGGACATCATGACCGCGCTCGTGCACCCGGTGCGGATCGGCGGCGTACTCGACACACAGGCCCGCGGCCGACGCGGGCCTGTGCAGGCGCCACGACCCGGCACCGGGTCACACACCGTCCTGGGGGGAGCCGTGACGCGTTCCTCCCCGGCAGGACGACGACATCGACGACATCGACGAGGAGGCACCCGGTGAGCGGGCTGAGCTGGCTGGAAGCGATCGTGATCGGCGGGTTGCAGGGCGTGGCCGAGCTGTTCCCGGTCTCGAGCCTGGGACATAGCGTGCTGCTCCCGGCGGTGATCGGCGGCTCCTGGGCCCAGGACCTCGACGTCAGCGCCCCCGAATCGCCCTACCTGGCCTTCATCGTCGGGCTGCACGTGGCCACCGCCCTGGCGCTGATCATCTACTTCTGGCGGGACTGGGTCCGCATCATCCGCGGCCTGATCACCTCCATCACCCGCCGCGAGGTGCGCACCCCCGACCAGCGACTGGCCTGGCTGCTGGTCCTCGCCACCATCCCGGTCGGCCTCGCCGGGCTGGCCCTGGACCATGTGTTCCGGACCTACCTGGCCAAACCCACCCCCACCGCGGTGTTCCTGGTCCTCAACGGCGTGCTGCTGCTGACCGCCGAGCGGCTGCGTCGCTGGGCCGACGACCGCGACGCCACCCGGGACACCGTCGTCCTGCCGGTGGTCACCCCGGCGATGACGGGCGGCGGCCGGCACGCCACCACCGCCCCGCAGACCGCCGGTGAGATCTCCGACCGGCGGCTGGCCACCCTGCCCGTCGGCCGGGCCGTGCTCATCGGCGCCGCCCAGATCGCCGCCCTGGCCCCGGGCATCAGCCGCTCCGGCTCCACCATGGTCACCGGCCTGGTCAAGGGCCTGTCCCACGAGGACGCCGCCCGCTTCTCCTTCCTGCTCGCCACCCCGGTCATCCTCGCCGCCGGCGTGCTCAAACTCGGCGACCTGGCCGGCCCCCTCGGCGCCGGCATCCGCCCCCAGATCCTCGTCGGCAGCCTCATGTCCGGCATCGGCGCCTACCTGTCCGTCCGGTTCCTCACCGCCTACTTCGAAACCCGCTCGCTGCGCCCGTTCGGCATCTACTGCATCGTGGCCGGCGCCCTCTGCCTGGCCTGGTTCACCCTGCGCTGAGCACGTCGCGATCGGCGGCTGCCGCCGTGTCGGGGTGCAGCCGGTTCAGCGCAGCGCGACGGCGAAGAAGTCGCGCTGGTCCGGCTTGAGGTACCGGTCGGGCGGGCCGGGCATCGACGGCAGTAGCAGGCTGCCCAGTGGCGCGCCGGACGCGGAGCGGCGGTAGGAGAAGAAATCAACCATTCCGGGGTGGATGTCCAGCTCCATCCCGCGAATCACCCCGGCATCGGCGAGCGCCTGAGCGAGGGTGGAGAGCGTCAGGTCGGCCCCGCCCACGTAGATGAGCCGACCCGACGCGTCGACGCCCGCACCGGACCGCCAGGTGTACTGCAGCTGGTTGCGCAGGCTGCCCCAGGTGCCGCCCGCGTTGACATCCAGGCCGGGAACGGGGCGGCCGCCCGCCACGATGAGGGCGAGGTTCTGCCGCACCGCGGCGACGTCGGGTCCGAAGCCGACGTCGCGTCCCCACTGTCCCACCGTCACCGTCCCGGCCCGGTCGACCACCAGCGACGCGGCACCGGCGCGCAGGGGCACCGCTGTCCGGCCGTCGGCGACGAAACCACCCTGGGCGTCGACCATCTTGAAGCCGGCGTTGAACGCGGCTACGAGCGTTGATCGCAGGGCCGCCGGCACTTGGCCGCCTTCGGGCCAGCCCAGGCCGGTGGGCTCCCGGGTGCCGGCGACCAACGTGGTCCGGACCTGGCTCTGGTCGAGGGCGGCCACTCCGGCGACAACGCTCGGATGCAGCCGATCCGGGCGCACGAACGTGGTGTACAGCGCCGGCCTTCCGGACCGTCCGCGCGGCCCGGCCACCCACGTCCCCTCGCCCGCCGACGCCGGGACGCCCGCCAGGGCCCGCAGCGCCGGCGGGGCGGCGGGGCCGGCGACGGTGGGCGTGGCGGTGGGCAGGGAGGCCGGATCGGGGGCGGCCCCCGTCGGAGCGTGATGCGAGTACCACCAGTTCTCCAGCATGTTCACCAGACCGGCGCCACCGTGGTCACGCACCCACTCCACCGTGCGCACCGTGAAGGACGCCTGGCCGGGGTAGGTCAGGGCCCGCACATAGGACACCGACGGCGCGATCAACAACGCCAGCACCGTCCCGACCGCCCACCAGCGGCCGCGCCGGGGCCCGCGGGGGGAACCCCGTCGGTCTGCTGGAGCCGGCTCGGGCTCCTCGACCTGCAGCATCGTCATACCGACGACGCTAGGAAGACGATGGTGCGGCCCTTTCCAGCCCTAGGTGATGATTCGGGAAAAAGAGCTATATCAGAACACCCACCCCGGACGACACAGCGAGGAACGGGCTGCGCCCAGCCCGCTCCTCGCTCCCCCCAACCGCCGGGCTCAGCCGCCTACAACTCGCGGATCGCCTCGACGGTGGCTCGGCGGGCGAGCCGGACGGCACCGACGGCGGCCACGGTGAGCGCTCCCACCGTGAGCACGGTGATCGCGCCGAGGTAGGTCCACGGGACGGCCGGGGACGACGGCGGCGGGTCGAACACCCCGGTCAGCACCGCCACCAGCATCTCGGAGAGCAGCCAGCCCCCGAGCGCCCCCAGCACGAGGCCGCCGACGATGAGTACGGCGGCCTCACCGAACACGAAGCCACGCAGCTGTCGTGGTCGCGCCCCCAGCACCCGGGCGATGGCAAAGGATCGGCGCCGTTCGGCCAGCCCGAGCGCGAGCACCAGTCCGCCGGCCGCGGCCGCGAGGACCAGCGCGAAACCGAGTTCGACCGTGGTCAACCCGGCCAGGTCGACCGCGGTCAGGCTCGAGCCGATCGCCGAGCGCGTGGTGGCGATGTCGGTGACGGTGACGGTCGGCCCGAGCAGAGCGCGGATCCGGTCGGCGACGGCCGTGCTGTCGTGCCCGCCGGTGTCGACCAGGAACGCGCCCACGGCGTCGCTGCCGGTGGCGCGCGCGACGTAGTCGGCGTTGGCCACGAAGAAGCTGTCCTTCGGTGCGGTGGGGAACTCCGTGACCACCCCGGCGTAGTGGAAGCCGACGGTGGTGAGCTGGTGGGTGCGCCCGTCGCGCAGCCGGAGGTTGAGCAGGTCCCCCGGACGCAGTTGGTAGTCCTTCACGGTCTCCGCGCTGACCAGGATGGAGTCCGGCCGGGCCGCGAGCTCGCCCATCAGCCCACGCGCGGTTCCGCCCTGGAAGTACGTGTCCTGCAGGGCGGTGGCCCGGGTGATCGTCGCGGGTCGCACGCCGTAGAGATCCTGCAGGTCCGCGCCCACGTAGGCGAAGCGGTGCTGCACGGGCTCGACCTGCCGGACCCCGGGGATCGCCGCGAGCGTCACGCCCCCGGCCGGCCCGACCGTCACGCCGGGAGACTCGGTAACGGTGACGTCGGCGCCGTTGGTGAGCAGCGCATCGACCTCGGCCTGCTGCCGGTAGGTGGCGTTGAACGTCGCGGTGGAGGCCGCGAACGACAGCGCCAGCGCGAGCAGTACGACGGACCGGGCCAACGGCCCGCGGCGGCGGGCCAGCGTGCTCGCAACCGTGCCGGACAACCCGCCCGCCACCGGACGCAACGCACGCCCGACCAGCCCCCGGCCACGCCCCAGCACGAGGTCCGCGAGCCGCCGGCCCAGCAGCCCGGTCCCCAGCCATGCCAGCGCGGGCCCGGCGAACGCCCAGTACGACACCGAGATCGTCGGCACCCCCTCCGGGGCGAGGACGAGGGTGTAGCCGTTGCGGCTGGTCAGCCAGAACACCAGGCCGGCCAGCGCGAGCAGCAGCACGTCGAGGCCGTGGCGGGCCCACCACGGCGCCCGCGGCCGCTCGGCGGTGCTGCGCCCCGCGGCGACCGTGGTCCCGCGCTGGTCACGCCACGCGGGCACCAGCACGGTCAGTGCGGCGATCGCCAGCCCGAGCGTGGCGGCGACCCCGACCCACGACGCCGCCGCGCCCGGCGTCGCGCCGAAGGCCGCCGTCCCGAACGCGACCCGGCCCACCACCGCGGCGAGCCCGAGCCCGGCCAGGCTGCCTGCGACGCCGACGGTGGCCGCCTCCACCGCGGCGAGCCGGACGAGCTGCCGCCCGGTGGCACCGCGGGCGCGCAGCAGCGCCTGTTCCCGACGACGCCGGGGTGCACCGGCACCGGTGACGGCCGCGGTGAGCAGCCCCGCCAGCACCGCGCCCGGAACGCCGAGGAACAGGAACAGCATCTGACCGTAGGCGGCGTCGCTGCGGGCCGCATCGAGGGCCGCCCCCAGGTTGTCCCCCACCAGCGCCGCCCCCGAGGTCCGGGCCTCCAGGTTCTTCGCGGCCCCGGTGACCTCGGTGTACGCGGCCGCCGGGTCGGCCGGCAGCCCGTGGCTGCGGGCCGTGTGGATCTGGGTGCTGACCGGATCGGCGCGGCCGGCCAGCGGCGCGAACAGGGCGTTCCACAGGGCCGACGGCAGCAGCAGCACGTTGTCCGGGGGCGCGGCGGGCTGACTGCCCGCCGGCGCCCCGACCACCTGGAACAGCGAGTTCGCTGCGGGCAGGTCGACCACCCCGTCGACGCGCACCGTCGCCGCCGGTGCCCCCGGGAGCGCCACCGTGATGACGTCGCCGGGAGCGGCATGCAGGTTGGCGGCGGTCTGCTGGGCGAGCAGCACCCCGGTGTCCGCTCCGGCCAGCGCGCGCACCTCACCCGGGAAGGTGGCGCGGTACCCCTCGGGCAGGCCCAGCACCGTCGCCGCCCCGGTGGTCTGGGTGCTGCCGCCGGTGCTGGCGCTCAGCCCGTCCGCGTGCCCGTAGTCGACCGGCAGCGCCGCCGTCGTGCCGGGGTCGGTGCGCACCGCGTCGAGCACAGCGGCCGGGACGCCGCCGGGCTGGACCTGGACCTGCCAGTCCACCGCGACACTTCGGGCGGCCTGTTGGGTCATCGACGCCTGGGCCCCGGTCAGGAACGCGCCCAGCGAGGCGAGCAGGGCGACAGCCACCGCGATCCCGGCCGCGGTGGCTGCGAGCCGGGCGCCGCGATGGCGCAGCAACCCCCACCACCAGGTGCCGATCACGACACCCTCCGCCGGTCGGACGTGGAACCGGGAGCGTCGACGCGGAGCCGGCCGTCGTCCATCCGCCACCGGCGGGCCAGCCGGCCCGCGACCGCCTCGTCGTGGGTGGCGACGATCAGAGCGGCATCGAGCTCGTCCGCCGCCTCGAGCAGCACCGTGATCACCCGGTCCGCGGCCTCGCGATCCAGCTGCCCGGTCGGCTCATCGGCCAGGATCAGCTGCGGGCCCGCTGCGAGGACCCGGGCGACCGCGACCCGCTGGGCCTGACCGCCGGACAGCTCGCCGGGCAACGACGCGCCCAGTTCGCGGATGCGCAGCCGTTCCAGGGCGCCGCGGGCTCGCTCCGCCGCCACCGGATCGGGCACCCCGGCGAGGAGCAGCGGCAGTGCCGCGTTCTCCAGAACGTCGAGATCGGGCAGCAGGCTGGGGCCCTGGAAGACGATCCCCACTGCGCCCGGCCGGCCCAGTGGCGGCCGGCCCCACGCGGGCCAGCTGACCGCCCCGGTGGTCGGGCGGTCGAGCCCGGCCATCATGTGCAGCAGCGTCGACTTGCCCGAGCCGGACGGTCCGGTGAGGGCGACCCGGTCGCCCCGGTGGACCACGCAGTCGGCGCCGTGCACGGCGACCACCGCGGTCGGGCCGGCGCCGTAGGTGTGTGCCGCCGCGGCACACTCCACGAGCACCTCGGACAACGCATCGGCCTGCGGGGCGTTCATGCCTGCACCCGCCCGTCGCGCAGCCTGACGACCCGCTGCGCGGCGGCCGCGACCGCCGGGCTGTGGCTCGCCACGACGACGGCGACCCCGCGCGCCGCCGTGCCCAGCAGCAACTCCAGCACGGAGGCCTCGGTGCCGCTGTCGAGCTCACCGGTCGGTTCGTCGGCCAGCACCACCGCAGGCCCGTTGGCCAGGGCGACCGCGAGACCCGCCCGGGCCGCCTCGCCACCGGAGAGGGTGCGGGGAAGCGCCCCCGCGCGGGGCGCCAGTCCGAGTGCGGCCAGCAGCGCACCCCGGTCGGGCCGGGATGGCCGGTCGGCGATCTGCTGGGCCAGCGCAACGTTGCCCTCGACGGTGAGGTGCTCGATGAGGTTCCCGCTCTGGAACAGCACGCCGATCATCCGGGCCCGCATCCGGGCCCGCTCGGCCTCCGGCCGGTGGCTGATCCGCTGTCCGCCCACCGACACGCTGCCGCCGTCGGGTTCGTCCAGCCCCGCCAGGCACGCGAGCAGCGTCGACTTGCCGGATCCGGACGGCCCCACCACCGCGACGAACTCACCGGCCTGCACCGCCAGCGTCACGCCCTGCAGCGCCAGGGTCTCCTCCTCCCCCGCCCGGAAGAACCGGTAGAGCGACCGTGCCGCGAGCGCCGGCGGGGTGGCGCCGGGTTCGGTCGTCGCGGCACGGGAGGCGCCGGTGGTCGGGGTGCTCACCGCGACCACCGGAAGGAGTCGGTCACCGTGCGCCAGGGGTCCACGTTGTCGGCGCCCTTCGGCCCCGAGAGCGTGAGCACCACCTCCGTGCCACCCCGCCAGAACTCGTACCGTTCCACCGCCTCGGTGACCGACTTCCCGGTCACCGGGTCGGGTGCCGAGGCGCCGGTGTAGGTGATGAGCACGGCCTGCCCCGCCTTGCGGGACACGGTGCTGACGTCGCCCGGCGCGAACCCGGCCGTCGAGCGCTGGATCGCCGGGACCTCGTCAGCCGTCGCGGACGCCACGGTCGGGGCGGACCCGCGGGGCAGGCTCTCGATCCGCACCGAGTTGAACTTGTCGGTGAAGACCACCGCCGTCCCGTCGGAGGCCCGTGCCCATCCCTGCGGTACCGACACGGCGGAGGACCCGTCCGGCGCCGGGTAGGGGACGAAGACCTGGGTGTCGGGGATGTCGCCGGCGGCGTTGACCTCCGGCGCGTTCGGATTCGGCGCGGACGTGCTCGCCCCGGCGCCCGTCGCGGCCGGCGGACCCGCCGGTCTGCCGCCGCACCCGGCCAGCAGCGCCACTGCGCAGCATGCCAGGACGGCGGTCCGGCGCCGGAACGTCACGGCAGCCCTCCCGGATCCACTGTCACCCGTCATCCAGGCACCCGTCATGCAGGCCACGCTAGGGACGCGCCTGGAAGACGCGTGCCGGATGACGACCAGGGGACGGCAAAATCGCGCCCTACCCCGGTGCCGGACGACGCCGACTCGGTGATCCGGCCTCCGGGGGTCAGCCCCGGGAACGAAGTCCCAGCGGCGCCGCGAACGTGGCGTCGGCGGCGGCGGGGGTGAGCACCCCGGTGGCGACGAGCCGGTCCAGCACGTGCCGCTGTCGCAGCTTGGCGAGATCGAGATGCCGGACCGGGTCGTACGCCGACGGCGCCTGGACGAGCCCGGCCAGCACACTCGCCTGCGCCCAGGACAGCTCGGCGGGGTCGACACCGAAGTACCCCTGGGCCGCCGCGGACAGGCCGTAGTACCCGTGCCCGAAGTACACGATCCCGAGGTAGTCCTGCAGAATCTGCTGCTTGGAGTAGGTGTGGTCGATCTTCACCCCGAGCACGATCTGCTCCAGTTTCGCCCCGGTCCCGGCGGCGCCCGGGGTGTAGACGACCTTCGCCAGTTGCTGGTCGAGTGTCGCGCCGCCCGCCGTGTCGTCGCCGCGCAGCGCACCGATCACCCCGCGGACCGCACCCACCGGGTCGACACCGGGATGCTGGAAGAACCGGCTGTCCTCGGTGGCGACCAGCGCCTGTACGACCCGATCCGGGGTCGGTGCCACGCCGGGATCGACGCTGTGGTGGGCGGCCGCGTCGCCGGCGGCGCGGCTCGGCAGATCCGCGACCGACGGGGTCGCCAGCCACAACGACACGAACGCCGCCGACGCACACAGCAGCAGCACCACCGGCACGACGACGAGCCACCGCAGTGCCCGCCGCGTGCCACCGCCGCGCCGGAACGGACCCGTGACGCTGCTGTCGAGGCGCGTCGCGCCCCGCACCTGACCGATGGACTGGCTCACTCGATCGACAGTAAGTCCGCTACGGCCACCTCTGCGTTAGCAGAGTGGAAACTCCGTTTACCCGCCGCGCCCCGCAGGACAGCCGGGATCAGCGCCGGCGCGTGGCCCGCCACAGGCTGAGCGGCAGCACCAGCGCGACCGCCGCCGGCAGCACCCACCACGCGGGTACCCCGGCCCGGGCCAGCACCGCGGTCACCCCCAGCCCGAGCACCACCACGACGGCGACCAGCCAGTCGTCACCCACCACGAAGTCGACGACGAAGCGACCGAACGCGGACAGCCGCTCGATCACGACTGCCCCGCCACCGCGACCCGGGCACCGTGGCGCAGCAGGAGGGCCAGGCTGCCCGCGAACAGCGCCACGGCCGGCACGATGCCGAGCAGCGCAGCGTCGGCCCCGGGCCAACGTGCCCCGGCCCCCTCCGCGCCCCAGAAGATCCCGAATGCGGTCAGCATGACCCCCACCGTGAACTTCATCGCGTTCTCCGGGACCCGCGCGAGCGGAGCGCGCACCGCCAGGCCGGCACCGGCGACGAGCACCACCGCGACGGCGGCGGCCAGCGCCGCGAGCGGGAGGTCGCCCTGGTTGCTGCCGAACGTCACCACGATGAACGCGACCTCCAGCCCTTCGAGCAGCACGCCTTTGAAAGCGACGGTGAAGGCGTACCAGTCGTCGACGACGCCGCGCCGGGTGGTGCCGGCCGCCCGGGCCATCGCGAGCTCGGCGCGGAAGATCGCGTCCTCGTCGTGCAGAGCCTTGCGGCCGCCGGCCCGCAGGACAGCCTTGCGGAGCCACTGCAGCCCGAAGACCAGGAGCACCCCTCCGACGACGAGACGCAGACCGGTCAGCGGCACCGCCGACAGCGCCGGACCGAGCACGGCGACGATCACGGCGAGCAGCACGAGGGCCGCACCGACGCCCGTCAGCGCCGACCGCCAGTCGCGCGCGGTACCCGCGGCGAGCACGATCGTCAGGGCCTCCACCGCCTCGACGGCGCAGGCCAGGAACACCGCGATGAACAGCGCTGTGGCGCTCACCCCTCACCCCTTCCCCGGGTCCGTCGGACCATCCTCCCGCCGATCACACCGGGAGCCCACGCCGCCGGGCCGAGTCGCATGGGATGAGCCGGTGGGCCCCGGATGAGACGGTGCCGTTTTCGGCGACCGGGCCGCTTATTTTGCCGCGGTCTTACCGGAGAGAACTACCGGCTTAACTCATCTCTTCCCTTTCCGGCCTGCACCGCTCTCCGGCGAGACCGTTCTGCACAATGAACGACATGCAGAGCAGGGGCAGCTGGAAAGCATTCGTCGGAGTTGTCGCGATTGCGTTCACCGTCGTGACCGGCTGCTCCGCCACCGGCCCGACCCCGGATCCGGACGCCGGCGGGCCTGCCGTCGCCACCGCCCCCGGGGCGGTCCCGCACCCCGACCACGTCATGATGGTCGTCTTCGAGAACAAGAACGCGTCCGCCGTCGTGGGGTCGGCGGACGCCCCCTACCTGACCGCACTGGCCAAGGCCGGGGCCAATTTCACCGATGCCCACGGGGTGGCCCACCCGAGTCAGCCGAACTACATCGCCCTGCTGTCCGGCTCCCGCCAGGGCGTGACCGACGACTCGTGCCCGCAAGCCCTGTCCGGACCGAACCTGCCGAGCGAACTCCTCGCCACCGGGCACAGCTTCGTCGGCTATTCCGAGGATCTCCCGAATACCGGTTTCACCGGCTGCACCAGCGGCGAATACGCCCGCAAACACAATCCGTGGGTCGATTTTCCGAACCTGCCGGCGTCGGTGAACCAGCCCCTCGCCGCCATTCCGCGTGACTACTCGATGTTGCCCACGGTCTCGTTTGTCGTACCGAACATGTGCAACGACATGCACGACTGCCCGGTCGCCGCCGGTGACGCCTGGGCCCGCCGGCAACTGTCCTCCTACGTGAGCTGGGCCGCCACCCACAACAGCCTGCTCATCGTCACCTTCGACGAGGACGGCGGCACCGACGGCAATCACATCCCCACAATCATGGTGGGTCCCATGGTCCGGCCCGGTGACACCGGCCAGCCGATCGACCACTACAACGTTCTGCGCACGATCGAGGACATGTACGGCCTTCCGGCCCTCGGTGAGGCCGGCAGCGCACACCCGATCACCGGGATCTGGATCCCGGACAGCCCGGCCGCGCACGAGAGCGCGACGCCTCCGAGGTGACCGCGATGCGCGACGCTACGACTGCTCGAGGTCGTGTCCGGCACGCGGTGCCGGCACGGCCAGTTCCGGCAGCGTGCGGTCGATCAGCTTCCGGCTCGACGCGAGCTGCTGCACGAGACGCACTCGCAACTCGTGCAGCTCGTCGACCTCTCGCTGGGCCTCGGCGACGATGCGCTGCGCGTTCTCGCTCGCCTCGGCGAGCCGGGTCCGGGCCTGATCGTCGACGTCGGCGAGCAGCCGCTGCGCAGTACGCACGCTCTCGGCCTCGAGCTCGGCGAGCTGGGTCAGCACCTCGCGGCACCGAAGGGCGAGGGCGACCCGGAACTCCTCGTCCGCCTCAGCCCGTTGCGCGATGGCCGCCTCGTGCAGCCGGGCCCGCTCCCGGGCGGCCTCTCGGCGCAACCGGAGGACGGCCCGCTCGGCGTGCGTGCCGCCCTCACCGAGACCGTTCCCGTCGTCCCCGGAGCCGGCCGGCGGCTCCTCGGCAGCCCCCAGCTCACCGTCCGGTTCCGGGCCCCACTCCGCCTCGGCCGCGACAGGCGTCGCACCGGCGGCCTGCTCGGCGGTGGCGACCTCCGATCGGGCCTGCTCCCCGGCGGCGGCGATGACCTCGGCGGCATACGCAGCGGCCGCCGCATGCATCGAGCCGAACTCTTCGCGAGCCAGCTGCTGCATCAACTTCAGCCGCTCATTCATGCTTTCGACGCTCTCGGGCGCAACGCTCAGCCGGGGAAGCTGAACGGCCAGCCGCTCGATCTCACGCCGTGCTTCGTTGAGCTCTTCGAGAAACTGCGCGGCCTGCTTGAGCGCGGCGTCCCGGTCGGTGGTCAGGATGTCGACTTCGACCTCGAGCTGACGCAGATGTGCCTCGACCTGTTCCGGGTCATAGCCACGACGGACGCTGGCGAATGAATGGGCCCAACGAGGCTTTCCCTGCCCGATCATGACCATGCGCGTCACCATATCGAGTGATGACAATCACGTCATGACTCTATACGGTCGGTCACTGATTCACTCTGTCGCCACGTGAGCACACTCTCTTGGCCCCCAAGACGAGCCCAATAGCGACTTTCGGTGGATCGCCGGCGCCGACATCGACCGGTTCGGCGGCATCCCCGGCGATGGACCCGCTCGCCCGCGGGTCGCCGATGGGCGCCGTGGTCACGCCTGGATGCAGACGACACGTCCGGCGCTACCCTCGCCGGATGAACCGCGCTCGCCTCGCCGCGGCCGTCATGCTGATGGCGCTCGCCGCCGGGGGTTGCGCGAACGCCGCGGCGCCCGTCACCACTTCCCAGCCGAACGCGGCGCAGCCGGCCGCGAACGAGCCCTCGGCGAGCGCCCGGATGGTGTGCGCGCCCGAGGCGCAGAACGACATCGCGGAGGCGACGGGCGTCACCGCGGTGCGGGTGGAGACACCCACCTGGAACGACCACGTCTACGCCTGCCGCTACCAGTACACCGGCGGCTCGTTGTCGATGTCGGTCAAGGAACTGGCAAGCGCTGCGGAGACGGCGAGTTACTTCGACGGTCTCGGCCGGCAGCTCGGCGACGTCCAACGTCTCGACGGGCTCGGTGAGGGCGCCTTCATCACCTCGAACGGGTCCGTCGTCGTCCGCAAGGACTGGAAGGTCCTGCTGGTGGACGACTCGTCGCTGCCGTCGCAGCTCGGCAGCCCGCCGCTCACGCCGGCGAACGTCGCGCTGATCGTGGCGAAGACGATTCTCGGCTGCTGGACCGGCGCCTGAGCGGTGGGAGCGTCAGCTCCCGGTCGAGGTGAGCAACCCGTCGAGCACCCCGCCCTTGACGTCGGCGACCAGGTCGTGCAGCTGCCCGAGGCTCATCTGGATCCGCTGCCCGAAGTCATCGGTGATCACGATGCGGCGCTCCGGCTCGGCGGCCTCGTCGACGAACAGCTCGGGACACCCGCAGTTGCAGTTGCCGCAGAAGGTCGCGACGTGACGCATCGAGCTGTGCTCGGCCATGGCAGGGCTCCGTTCCCTCGTCACCAGGTGTTGCCGTCCGATCACTCAGAGGCTAACCAGGTCGAGGCGCTGCGCGCCAGAGCCGGCACGGAAATGGTAATCATCAGCTCAGCGACCGGAGCCGGCGGCGGGTGACCGGAGGACGCCCGGAGCCGCCGGCGACCGGCGCGCAGGAGTCGCCCACCGCCGGTGCGGTCGGGCGGGACCTCCGCTGTCGTCCCGGGGTCCTCGGACCCTGTCCCGCACCGACACTCCGGGAAGAGGTTCGGTGGGAAGCCCCGCAGATCGAGGAGCACGCCATGGCCACCCCTCCCATCCGTCTCGCGGCGCCACCGGAGAGCGTCGACGACGACCCGCTGGTCACCGAGATGATGACCACCCGGCTGGCCGCGATCGTGCCGGCCGCTCCGTTGTCCACGGCGCTCGAGCTGATGGCGTCCACCGGCGTGCGCCACCTCCCGGTCGTCGACGGCCCGCGGTGCCTCGGCCTCGTGCTGGAGGCCGACGTGGTGCGGTGCCTGGCACAGGCCCCGGGCCCGCTGGGCGACGGGGCGCCGTTGCTGGTCGGCGACATCTGCCGGCCCACCGTCCCGCTGACGGTCCGGATGCGGCGCTCCGACGCCGCGCGGCGGATGGAGGCCACCGGGTCGGATGCGGTACTCGTCGCCGCACACGGTCGGCTGGTCGGCATCGTCACGGCGACCGACCTGATCCGTTCGCTCGCCGGCCGTGCCGCACCCCGACCGGGTGCGCCGGAGGACCGCCGGTAGGGATCGCGGCAGGCCCCGCCACCCGTGGACGGCCGGCGGGGCCTGCCGCGTCACGAACTCGGGTACTTGGCGAGGATCTCGCGGAGTCTCGCGACGAACTGCATCGCCTCGTTGTGCTCGCGCTGCCACACGTTCCGGCCGAAGATCAGCCCGGTGGCGCCGGCCTCCATGGACTCACGGGCCTTCTCCAGCATCGCCTCGTCCCCGGCCTTCTCCCCACCGGAGACGAGCAACAGCGTCCGGTTCGCCGACCGCACCACGGCGTCGATCGCCTGCTGGCTCGAGAACTCGGCGTCGTAGGCGGCCGGCACGCCGTTCCGCTTCTCGGGATGCGGGAAGTTGACCTTCACGACGTCCGCACCGAGTTCACCGGCCACGCGAGCGGCGTACTCGACGGCGTAGAAGGAGTCCTTGCCGCCCTTCGCGGCGATCGCCGAACCGCGCGGGTAGGCCCAGACGATCAGGGGCATCCCGAGGCGCTGGGCGTCGGCCCGCACCCGGTGCAGCTGCGCGTAGTCGGCCTCGGCGGCCGGCGTGCCGACGTAGAGGGTGTAGCCGACGGCGTCGGCCCCCAGGCGGACCGCGTCCTCCACGCTCGCGTGCACGGGAGACAGCGCGGCGTCGTCGGGTGGGATGTCGGTCTTCCCGTTGAGCTTGAGCACCAGCGGTACCTCGCCGGCGAAGTCCCAGAAGAACTTCTCGGCCAGCCCGATCTGGAGCGCGATGCCGTTGAATCCGCCCTCGACCGCGAGCCGCACGATGTACCGGGGATCGCTCGCGGCCGGGTTGGCGAAGAAGTCCCGCGGCCCGTGCTCGAGTCCCTGGTCGTAGGGCAGGAACAGCGCGGTGCCGTTGCGCAGCCCGTGGTCGTGCAGGATCCGGCGCAACCGCGCCTTCTTCCCCGCGTTCAGACCGATGTGGGTGAGATCAGGCCGGGTGGGCATGGGCAGGTCCTTTCGTGGGCGGCGGACGGGTCCGCGGCGGACCGGCCCGAGGCTCGCGCCGCGATGCCGCCGTCGACAGGGGCGGACGACCCCCGCTGCCGCTGCGGAGGTCGGTCGCGGCGTCCCGGTTGTGCCTGCACGCGACGGTGCCGGGCAACGCGGTCAGGACCGGCCACCGGATGCGCTGCCGGTGAGCGCATCGCCCGCAGCGGCCCCCGGCGCGGTGAACCGCACCGTCTCCCCGGGGTTCAGCTCACGTACCTGCTCGCCACAACCCACGCGGACCGGGCCCCCGGGGCCCGGCTCCGCGGAGACCTGCACCACACGACCCGTGACGCGCACCCGCAACGGTTGCGCGCGGTAGTACACGGTCAGTTCGAGCACACCGAACTGGCGCGGCCAGTGCGGGTTGAACCACAGGGCGTCCTGGCGGGTCTCCAGCCCGGCGAAGCAGCGCTGCAGCAGGTCCACGCATCCCGCCATCGCGCCGAGGTGCACCCCCTCGGCCGTGGTGCCGCCGTGGACGTGCGCGGTGTCGCTGTGCAGTGCACCCTCGAAGTACACCAGCGCCTGCTCGCGATGTGCCCGGGCCAGCACCCAGGCGTGCACGAGTGCGCTGAGCGTGGACCCGTGCGCCGTGCGGGCCAGGTAGTACTCGATCGTGCGCGGGATGGCCTCGGGCGGCAGCCGGTACCCCAGCCGGCCGAGCAGCTCGCGCAACTCGTCGGCCGACAGCAGGTAGAACAGCATCAGCACGTCGGCCTGCTTGGACACCTGGTAGTGCTCCACGGAGCGGCCCTCGGCCTCCAGGATCCGGTCCAGCCGCTGGATGTCCCCGTAGCGTCGGCGGTAGGCGTCCCAGTCCAGCTCGAGCAGGTCCCGGTAGCCCTCGAACTGGTCGATCACCCCGTCGGAATGGATGGGCACGTACATCCGCCTGCTGACGTCGCGCCACCGCAGCAGCTCCGCAGGCCCCAGCCCGAGGCTCGCGATGAGCTCGCTACGGCGGGTCGCCGGCAGCGCGTCGAGCACATCCTGCGCGCGGAGCAGCACCCAGACCGCCATCACGTTGCTGTAGGCGTTGTTGTCGATGCCCGGCTCGGCGGCGCCCGGGTAGCGGGTGCTGTACTCGTCGGGCCCCATCACACCGCGGATGACATAGCGGCCCCGGGCCGGGTCGTGGCGGGCCATGCCGGCCCAGAACCGTGCGATCTCCAGCAGCACCTCGGCGCCGTGCTCGACCAGGAACGCCAGGTCTCCCGTGGCCTGGTAGTACTGCCAGATGTTGTAGGCCACGGCGAGGCCCACGTGGCGCTGCAGGTGACTGGTGTCGGGCAGCCACCGGCCCGACCGCGGGTTGAGGTGCATCCGCTGGCTCTCCTCGCGGCCGTCGCTGCCGGACTGCCACGGGTACATCGCCCCGGTGTAGCCGGCAGCCCGGGCCGCCCGCCGGGCAGCGTCGAGCCGGCGGGTCCGGTAGAGCAGCAGCGCCCGGGCGAGCTCGGGCAGGCGCAGCGTCAGCACCGGGAACACGAACAGCTCGTCCCAGAACACGTGACCCCGGTACGCCTCTCCGTGCAGACCGCGGGCCGGGATGCCGGCGTCGGTGTCCTCGTTGTGCGGCGACACGGTCTGCAGCAGGTGAAACGCGCTGAGCCGCAACGTGCGCAGCGTCTCGTGGTGCGCGGGCCCGTGCCCGTCGCTGAGGTCGATCGCGAACCGGTGCCAGAGCTGCTGCCAGGCCAGCTCGTGACTCTCCAGCAGGTCGTCGAACCCGGCGGTGTCGCGCAGCGACTCGACCGCGGCCAGCGCCGGCTCCGAGATGGCGACGTCGCGGGAGGTGAACAGCGCGACGACCTTCTCGACGGCGACCGGAGCGCCCGCGGTGACCTCGATGTCGAGCTCCTGGGCGATCCGCGCCGGTTCCTCCACCAGCCGACGCGGGACCTCGATGGGCCGCCCCTCCCGGAGGACCCGGGTCCGGGCCGCCTCGGCGATCCGCAGCTCGGACTGGGTGGTGCGGGCGATCAGCAGCAGGGTCTCCTCGTCGGGCCGGCCGGTCCCGGCCACCTCGACATGCCGCCCGGACAGCTGCCGGTACCGCACCACTCCGATGTTGGCGACCATGCCGTCGATCCCGGACAGGACCCGCAACCGGCCACCCCAGTCCTCGGCGGTGAACGTGGTGTGCAGGCCCGCCAGATGCGGCTGTCCCATGTGCACGAACCGTCGCTGCCGGAACGAGGTGTGCCGGCCCGCGGCGTCGACGAAACGCACCACACGGCTCAGCACGCCGCGTCGCAGGTCGAGCACCTGGCGCAACTGCAGCACCCGCACCGCGGACAGGTCGACCCAGTCCCCGTCCCCGATCGCGAACCGCAGGCCGAGCCAGTTCGGCAGGTTGACCAGGCTCTCGTTCTCGACGGCCTGGCCGGCCACCACGTCGCGCAGCCGGTTGTAGCAGCCGGCGGCGTAGGTGCCCGGATAGTGCACGTCGTCGGCGCAGGACTCCGCAGCGGCGCCCCGGGTCGCGAAATATCCGTTGCCGAGAGTGCACAGCGCCTCTCGCCGACCCTCCCCGGCCGGGTCCCAGCCGTCGAAGACCAGCGTCCACGCATCTGCCCGGTGGTGGCGCCCCACCGCATCGAGCCGAGTCGTCATCGGCCCCCGCCGATGCTGCGCCCAGGCGTCACCTGCCCCATCCGCTCCTCCCTCCGCCCCGTAGCCCGGCAGACGGTAGAACGGGCCACCCCCTCGCCGGCACGGCCGAAGGACCCCGCCGCCCGGGCGCCGGGTCACCGGACGAGCCACCGGGCCGCGGCCGGCCTCCCACCCGGGGACCAACGCCCCTGCCCGCACCGGTACACGCGATCCATGCTGGTCACACCGCGTCGCCCACGGCGCGGATCCGGAGGTGCCCCATGACCCGCTCGCAGGCCGCGGATCTGTCCACAGCGGTCGAGCATGCGCTGCGGGCTCCGTCGGTGCACAACACCCAGCCCTGGCGCTGGCGCATCACCCCGGACACGATCGAGCTGCACGCCGACTGGGACCGGCACCTGGCGGCGACCGATCCGGACCGGCGCGACCTCGTGCTGAGCTGCGGAGCCGCTCTGCACCATCTGCAGGTCGCACTCGCCGCACTGGGCCTGGCCGTGCGCGTGCACCGGTTGCCCGACCCGGAGGACAGCGGCCACCTCGCCACCGTCGAGGTCCGGCCCGGACCGGGCGACGAGGCCGAGGCCGCACTGTTCGACAGCATCGAGCGCCGCCGGACCGAACGACGCCGGATGAGCCACCGGCCGGTGCCGGCGGACCACCTGGCCGCCCTCGTCGAGCAGGCCCCGCGTTTCGGTGCGGTGCTGCTCCCGGTCACCGACGCGGACCTCCGCAACCGGCTCACCGCCGCCCTCGTCGAGGCTGCCCACGAGCAGGAGGACACCCCGGGTTACCAGGCCGAGCTGCACCTGTGGACCCACCGCTACGCCGACGCCCACGACGGCGTCCCCGCCGCCAACGTGTCCCCCGCACCGGTCGGGTTCGTCGGCACCTCACCGCTGCGCCGGTTCCCGCGGGCGACGCTCACCCAGCCGGCACAGCAGCCCGGGCGCGGCCCGGCCGACGACGCCGCCGAGCTGCTGGTGGTCGCCACCCCCGGTGACGGCCAGCTCGACCGTCTCCGCGCCGGCGAGGCCACCAGCGCGGTCCTGCTCGCCGCGACCCGGCTCGGTCTGGCCTGCACCCCGCTGAGCCAGGCCCTCGAGGTCGACAGCAGCCGCCGCGACGTCCGGGTTCACGTCCTGCGCATCCCCGAGCACCCTCAGCTCATCATCCGGGTCGGGTGGCCGGCCGACGGATCCGCCGAGCTCCCGGCGACACCCCGCCGGAACCTGCGCTCGATGCTCCTGCCGAACTGAGCACGGCACCCGGCGGGTGGGCCGACGAGGGCACAACGGCCCGGGCCCGCGGACCGGAGTCCCGGGCGGGGCGTGGCCGATCGGCGCCGCGCTGCGGGTCTCCCGCCACTGTTTGCGCCCCGGAACCCGAGCGCACAGTCACGGGTGAGCGACACCGAGCTGTGAGGTGATCCCATGCCCCAGGCAACCGAGATCGGTCTGGCCCCGGTGCTGCCGGCCTACTCCGAACGCGCGGATTCCTACGATCACGACACCGCCCCCTACGAGTCCTGGCGCCGCCGTCTGGTGGCTGCGCTACCGCTGCGCCGCGGCGACACGGTGCTCGACGTGGGTTGCGGGACCGGGCTGTGCTTCCCGCTGCTCCTCGACGAGATCGGCGCCGAGGGCACCGTCATCGGCATCGACGATGCCCCCGCGATGCTGGCCGAGGCCCGCGCGAAGGCCGACGCACACGGCTGGCGGAACATCACGCTCATCGAGGCACCGGCCGAACACGCGATCATCCCGTGCATCGCGGACGCCGCCCTGTTCTCCGCGGTGCACGACGTACTGCAGTCACCGGCTGCGCTGGACAACGTCATCGGGCACCTGCGCCCGGGGGCCTGGGTCGTCGGGGCCGGCGGCAAGTTCCCGCCCGCCTGGGAGGTTCCGCTGACCTTCGTCGTCCGCGCCGTGCATGCCCCGTACATCCGTGACTTCACCGGATTCGACCGCCCCTGGCGGCTGCTCGAGGAGTACCTCGACGACTTCCACGTCACCGAGGTGGCGTTCGGCACCGGCTACATCGCGGTCGGCCGGGCCCGGCCGGTCACCGGCTGACGTGACCATGGCCGGACTCGGCAGGCCCTTCATCGCCGTCACCGGACGGCGCGCACCGATCGGGGTCGTCGGGTGAGCAACCCAGCCACGGCCCGTCCCGTCGGCCCGGTCCCGCCCGATGTGCTGTACCGCGCTCTCGAGCAGGCGTTGCGTGCGCCGTCGGTGCACAACACCCAGCCCTGGCGGTGGCGGATCGGCGAGGACGCGGCGGAGTTGCACGCCGACTGGAACCGCCACCTGGTCGGCACCGACCCCGATCGGCGGGATCTGGTCATCAGCTGCGGGGCGGCCCTGGATCACCTGCGCGTCGCCCTCGCCCGGCTGGGCTGGGGTGCGTCCACCGAACGGTTGCCCGATCCGGAGAACCCGGCGCACCTGGCGACGGTGCGCCCAGGCCACAAGCGGGTCGACCGGCGGGACGTCGGCCTGGCCGTCGCGATCGAGCGCCGACGGACCGACCGGCGCCGGCTCAGCGCGCGACCGGTTCCTCCCGGCATCGTGGCGTCGTTGGTCGGCCAGGCTGCCCGGCACCGGACCCGCCTGCACCCGGTCGCCGAGGAGCAGGCCCGCGACCGGCTCGTGGCAGCGCTCGCGGAGGCCGCGCGCCGCCAGCAGTACACACCCGGCTACCCCGCCGAGCTGGCGATCTGGACCAGGCGTTGCACGGCTGCCCACGACGGGATCCCCCGGGCCTCCGTGCCCGATGCCGGGGCCGATCAGGACAGCCCTGGACTGCGCCGCTTCCCGCGCGGCCGGCTCTTCGCCCATCCGCGCCGCCTCGAACCGGACGCGGAGGCAGCCACCTTCATGGTGGTCACCACCGCCGGCGACGGGGTCGTCGATCAGCTGCGCGCGGGCGAGGCGACCAGCGCGGTGCTGCTCGCCGCGACCCGGATCGGGCTGGCGTGCACACCGCTCAGCCAGGCCGTGGAGGTCGGGTACACCCGCCGGCAACTGGCCGAGCAGATTCTTCACGTCTCCGGGCACCCGCAGCTGATCATCCGGATCGGATGGGCCCAGGAGGGAGCCGCCGAGCTGCCCGCCACCCCTCGCCGGCCACTGGCCTTCGTGCTGATGCCCGGCTGACGGCGCCCGGTCACGCGGTCGGTGCGGCGCCGTCCGACCGGACCACCAGGACCGGGCACGACGCGTACTGCACCAGCACCTGACTCGTCGAGCCCAGCAGCATCCCGGTGAACCCGCCTTGACCGCGATGCCCCACGACCAGCAGCCGGGCGGCGCCGGCCTGCCGGAGCAGCGCGCGCACCGGCCGGTCGGCGACCGTGTGCTGCTCGACGTGAACCTCGGGGTGGGCCCGCTGGTGATCGGCCACGTGCTGCGCCAGCACCTCCCGGGCCCGCTCCTCGAGCACGTCCCAGTCCTCTCGCAACCGGATCGCGCCGCCGCCGGGTCCGGGCACCACGTCGCTCCAGGTGTGCACCGCCACCAGCTCGCCGTCCTCCTGTGCCGCGATGTCGAGGGCGAGGTCGAGGGCGGCGTCACCGTCCGGTGAGCCGTCGACGCCCACGACGACCGGCCCGTCCCGGCGGGGCGGAACATCGGGTGCCGGGCCGCGCACCACGGCGACCGGGCACGCGGCGTGGGTGACGAGGGTGAGCGCGACGGAGCCGGCGAGCATGCCCGGGAATGCGTCCGAACCCCAGCCGCCGACGGCCACCAGCCCGGCCGAGCGCGCGTGTTCGAGCAGCACGGCGGCGGGCTTTCCCCGCTCCACCCGGGCGTCGGCCTGCGCGGTGCCCTGCTTGCGGACCGCGCTCAGCAGCTCGTCCAGCCAGCCCGGCACCTCGTCCCCACCGGACTCCCCGACGACGTGCACCACCTGCAGACGCACGTCGCGGCGGGCGGCCTCGGTCGCTGCCCACTCGGCGGCCTGCCGGGCCGACGGGGACGGGTCGACCCCGACCACCACCGGCCTGCCATCGGTTGTCGACACAGCGACTCCTCTCCGGGTACGGCCCACGAGGCGACCCGCAGGCAGCGCGGGAGCCAGGTTGCCGTCCCGGGCCGGTGGGCGTAAACCCCTCGGGGCCACGCCGCCCGTGACGTGCAGCGCCCCGGGACCGCCGACCCGGCGTGATGCGACGTCCGGCCCTGCCCGTTCGCCGCGCTGAGTGCCCACGATGGCCCGACGGCGGCAGGAGGATCTGAGATGCCGGAGAGCACTCCGACGCGCACCCGGTCCCGCGGCGACGCGGCCGTGACCGATCTCTACGAGATCACGATGGCGCTGGCCTACCTCCACGAAGGCGTCACCGAGCCGGCCACCTTCAGTCTGTTCACCCGTGAGCTCCCCGCCGAACGCGGCTTCCTGGTCGCCGCCGGATTGACCGACGTGATCGACTTCCTCGCCGACTTCGTGATCACCGATGACGATCTCGCCGTCTTCGCCGCCGCGCTGGGAGTGCCGGTGGCCGACGTCGCGCGGCTGGGTGGCACGCGTTTCACCGGTGATGTGTGGGCGGTGCCCGAGGGCAGGGTGGTCCTCGCGGGCGAGCCGCTGCTGGAGCTGACCGCGCCGCTGCCGCAGGCCCAGCTGATGGAGACCTGGGTGCTCAATCAGATCAGCCACCAGACCACGCTGGCCTCCAAGGCCGCCCGCTCCGTGCTCGCGGCCCGCGGCCGGCCGGTCGTGGACTTCTCGCTGCGCCGCACACACGGCGTCGAGGCCGGGATGCACGCGGCGCGGGCCGGGGCCATCGTCGGGTTCGCGGCCACGAGCAACGTCGCCGCCGCCCACGCCTACGGGCTGCGTGCCACCGGCACCATGGCGCACTCCTTCGTCCTCGCCTTCCCCACCGAGACCACCTCCTTCGAGGCCTTCGCCCGGAGCACCACCGGCCCGGTGACGTTGCTGGTCGACACCTACGACACCGAGCAGGGCGTGCACCGTGCGGTGGAGGTGCTGCGGAGGCTGCCCGCGGACCGCGACATCGGGGTCCGGCTCGACAGCGGCGATCTGGGTGCGCTCGCGGTGCGCGCGCGGCGGATCCTGGACGCCGCCGGGCTCGCTCGCGCTCGCATCGTGGTCAGCGGCGGACTGGACGAGTACGGGGTCGAGGACCTGCTCGCGGCCGGCGCGCCCGTCGACGTGTTCGCGGTCGGCACCAAGGTGGGGACCGCGGCCGATTCGCCCTACCTGGATGCGGCGTACAAACTCGTCGAGTACGCCGGGCGACCGGTCATGAAGCTCTCCACCGGCAAGGCCACCGCGCCCGGCGCGAAACAGGTCTTCCGCGGCCCGGGCTGCGCCGACGTACTGGCGCTGCGCAACGAGGAGGCGCCACCGGGCACGCAGCCGCTGCTGGAGCAGGTGCTGCGGGCGGGCCTGCTGCTGCGGCCCCGCGACGCGCCGGCCGACGAGGTCGCCATCGCCCGCCGCCGGTTCGCCGCCGACCTGGCCGAACTGCCCGCCGCGACGCGGACCGTCCGGAGCCCGCGCGGCCTGCATCCGGTCTGTTCGCCGCAGTTGCAGGCGCTCACCGAGCAGGTGCAGCAGCGTCTGGCCACCGGCGAGCTGGGCGCCGCCGGCCGGCACGACCGGGTCTAGGGCACGGCCGCCATGACGCTGCAGATCGTGCCCGGCGCGGCCAGCCGGCCACTCGCCACCGCGCTGGCCCGCTGCCTCGGTCTCGAACCCACCGCCTGCCTGCTGGAACGGTTCCCGGACGGCGAGCTGCGACCCCGGGTCGGGACGGTGCGCGGCGACGACGTCTACCTGGTCCAGTCCACCGGGCCGCCGGTCGCCGAGCGGCTCGTCGAGCTGCTGCTGCTCCTCGACGCCTGCCGCCGGGCCGGCGCCGACCGGATCACCGCCGTGGTTCCCTACTTCGGATACGCGCGCCAGGATCGCCGGGCCCGCGCCGGCGAGGCCGTCGGAGCACGCGCCGCCGCCGATGTGCTCACCGCGGCCGGCGCGCAGCGCCTGCTCGTCGTCGACCCGCACACCGCCGCGCTGGAGGCGATGTTCACCATCCCGGTGGAGATGCTCACCGCGGTGCCGGTCCTCACCGAGGCCCTCTCCACCACCGTGCCCGACGACACCGTGGTCGTCGCCCCGGACCTCGGCGCGGTCAAGCTCGCCGAGCATGTCGCCGCGCGGCTCGACCGCCCGGTGGCCATCGTGTGCAAGACCCGGCTCAGCGGCACCACCGTGCGCGCCACGGAACTCATCGGCGACGTGCAGAACCGCCCGGTGCTGATCGTCGATGACATGATCAGCACCGGTGGCACCATCGAAGCCGCGGCACGCATCCTGCTCGCCCGCGGCGCCGCCCCCGACGTCACCGTGGCCGCGACCCACGGCCTCCTGGTCCCCGAGGCCGCCGAACGCCTCCGGGCGCTGCCGCTGCGTCGCCTGCTCCTCACCGACAGCATCGCCCTGCAACCGGACCCGGCGCCGTGGATGGACGTCTGCTCGGTCGCCGGCCTTCTCGCCGACGCCATCGGCCGGCTGCACCGCGCCGAGCCACTCGACGACCTGCTGCTGCACACCTGACCGGACGCCCGCCGGACGGACGGCCGATCGGCAGGACCGGGACCTTCGGCGCGAATCTGGCGGACCCAGTCCCCTGTATCGCAACCAGGCGTGGCCGGAGCCTTGACGTGGCCGAAAGCCCGGGCGGGCGCCCGGCCACATGGAGGTTCACATGATGTTCTGGTGGGGCAACGGCATGGGCGGCTGGGGGTGGACGTTGATGACCATCAGCACCGTCGTCTTCTGGGCCTTGGTGATCGCGGGCATCGTCGCCCTGGTCCGCTTCTCTGCCCGCGGCGGGCAGGCACGTTCGGCGCCATCGGTGCCATCGGTACCGCGGCCCACACCCGAGCAGATGCTCGCCGAACGGTTCGCACGCGGCGAGATCGACGAGCCCGAGTACCGGCAGCGCCTGGACGTCCTCTCGACGACCGCCCGTACCCCGGCGGACCGGCCATGAGGCAGGTACCGGCCTCGGCGCCCGGTCCCGCCGGTCGGTGACGATCAGGCCCGGGCGACCGGCCGTCCGGCGGTCGCCAGGTGGTCGGTGAACCAGGTCGCCGCCAGTTCGGCCGCGGTGTTCAGGGTCCCCGGCTCCTCGAACAGGTGGCTGGCGCCGGGCACCACCGCAAGCCGGTTCTCGCACCGCAGCTGGGCCTGGGCCTGGCGGTTCAGGTCGAGCACGACCGGGTCGTGGCTGCCGACGATGAGCAGCGTCGCTGCCCGGACGTCGGGTAGCCGGGGCCCGGCGAGATCGGGACGGCCACCCCGGGAGACCACCGCGCCGACATCGGCGTCCGGCTCGGCGGCGGCCCACAGCGCCGCGGCGGCACCGGTGCTGGCGCCGAAGTAGCCGACCCCGACGGCGTCGGCACCGGGTTGCGTGCGCAGCCAGCGGGTGACATCCACCAGCCGGCGGGCGAGCAGCCCGACGTCGAAGACGTTGGCCCGGTGCAGTTCCTCCTCCGGGGTGAGCAGGTCGAACAGCAGGGTGCCGAGTCCGGCCTGGTTCAGTACCCCGGCGACGAACCGGTTGCGTGGGCTGTGTCGGCTGCTCCCGCTGCCGTGGGCGAACACCACGGCGCCGACCGCCTTCTCCGGGAGGGTCAGGTGCCCGCCGAGACGCGCGGCGCCGAGCCGCAGCTCGATCTCCTCGTCCCGCCCCGGCGGGTCGTCATCGGGCCCGGCCAGCGCAGGTTCCGGCGGGGCGCCGGCCTCGCTCAGGCAGGCGAGCACCTCCTCGTCGGTGGTCTGGGAGAAGTCGAAGTACCACCGGCCGATGGCGTCGAACCTCCGCGGCGTGGCCACGCACACCAGCTCGTCGGCCGCGGAGGCGAGCCGCCGCTCCCAGCCCGGTGGGGCCACCGGGACCGCGAGGACCACCCGCGCCGCGCCCTGGGCCCGCGCCACCTGGCAGGCGGCCCGGGCCGTGGAACCGGTGGCGATGCCGTCGTCGATCACGACGGCGGTCTTCCCGGCGATCGGGATCCGCGGGCGCCCCCCGCGGAACCGGGCGGCCCGCCGCTCGAGCTCGGCCCGTTCCCGCTGCTCGACCGCGGCGAGTTCGTCGGGACCGATCCGGGCCAGCCGCAGCGTGGCCCGGTCCAGGACGCGCACGCCCCCCTCGCCGATGGCGCCCATGGCCAGCTCGGGCTGGAACGGCACGCCGAGCTTGCGCACCATGATCACATCCAGCGGAACGCCCAGTGCCTGCGCCACCTCGAAGCCCACCGGAACCCCGCCACGGGGCAGCGCGAGCACCACGGCGTCCTCCCCACGCAGGTGCTCCAGACGTTCGGCGAGCCGTCGCCCGGCATCGGCCCGATTGACGAACAACATCGTTCACCTCCTGGTCGCGGCCGCGGTGCGGCCGGAGCAGTCCCGGTCCACCTTCGCCGTCGCCGCCACCGGGCCACAGGGCCGTTGCGACCGCCGGGCACAGGGCTTTGGTCGGACGCACCACGCATCGGTGCCGGTCGTCCCGCTCACTCGGGCCGGATGGCCGCTGCGCCGCGCAACCCGCTGTGGCTCAGTGGGTGCGCTGCCGGAAGGAGGCACACATGTCCGAGCGACTGTTCCGGGACCGCAGGGACGCCGGTCGCGTCCTGGCCGGCCTCCTCGAGCATCACCGGGGCGCCACGGATGTCGTCGTCCTGGGACTGGCGCGGGGCGGCGTGCCCGTCGCCTACGAGGTCGCCCGCGCCCTGGGCGCCCCTCTCGATGTGTTCGTGGCCCGCAAGCTCGGCGTTCCTGCGCACGCCGAACTCGCCATGGGGGCCATCGCCGGTGGCGGGGTGATCGTCATCGACGACGACGTCGTCCGGGGCCTGCGCATCACCCCTGACGACATCCGGCGGGTGGCCGAGCAGGAGGGCCGCGAGTTACTCCGCCGGGAGCGGGCGTACCGGGACGGCCGGCCGATGCCCGACGTCCAGGGAAAGACCGTGATCCTCGTCGACGACGGCATCGCCACCGGTTCGAGCATGTACGCGGCGGTCGAGGCGCTGCGCCGGTTCCGGCCCGCGCGGATCGTCGTCGCCGTGCCGGCCGCAGCCCAGTCCACCTGCCGGGAGCTGGGCGCCGTGGTCGACGAGTTGGTCTGTGCGACCACGCCGTCACCTTTCTTCGCGGTCGGGCAGTCGTACTGGGACTTCGCCCAGACCACCGATGTCGAGGTCCGCGCGCTGTTACGGGCGGCGGCGGCGTTCGCACCGGCGACGCAGGGCCCCTCCGGGCCGGAGGCCGTCCGTGCCGCCGCAGTGCCCACGGAGAACGGCGTACCCTCCGACGACATCCTCTTCGACCTGGTCGGCGACGCACGTTTCGTGCTGATCGGGGAAGCCTCCCACGGCACCCACGACTTCTATGCCGCACGGGCCGCCATGACGCAGCGGCTCATCGAGGAGAAGGGGTTCTGTGCCGTCGCGATCGAGGCGGACTGGCCCGACGCCTACCGGGTGAACCGCTACGTGCGGGGTCGCGGCGACGACCGGATCGCCGAGGAGGCGCTCCGCGGCTTCGAGCGTTTCCCCACGTGGATGTGGCGCAACACCGCGGTGCTGGACTTCGTCGGGTGGTTGCGGGAGCACAACGACCGGATCGGCGACGAGCGTCGGCGGGTCGGCTTCTTCGGACTCGACCTCTACAGCCTCTACCTCTCCATCCACGAGGTCATCGGCTACCTCGAGCGGGTCGACCCGGCCGCCGCGGCACGCGCTCGCGAACGCTACGCCTGCTTCGACCACCGCCACGCCGAGGACGGCCAGGCCTACGGCTTCGCGGCCGCGTTCGGAGCCGGCGAGACCTGCGAGCGCGAGGTGCTCGACCAGCTCGCCGACCTGCAACGCCACGCCCTGGACTACGCACGCCGTGACGGGTTGCTGGCCGAGGACGAACTCTTCTACGCCGAGCAGAACGCGCAGACGGTGAAGAACGCGGCCGAGTACTACCGCTCCATGTACACCGGCCGTTCCTCCTCGTGGAACCTGCGGGACCGGCACATGGTGGACACCCTGGACGCGGTGGTCGCGCATCTCGGCCGGCAGCGGAGCGAGCCGGCGAAGGTCGTCGTCTGGGCGCACAACTCCCACCTCGGCGACGCCCGCGCGACGGAGTCCACCGTCCGCGGCGAACTGAACGTCGGTCAGCTGATGCGGGAGCGGCACGGTGCCGACTGCCGCACCCTCGGCTTGTTCACCTACACCGGCACGGTCACGGCCGCCGACGAGTGGGGTGGCGCGGCGCAGCGCAGGTGGGTTCGCCCGGCGCTTCCGGGCAGCGTCGAGGAGCTGTTCCACGAGGTGGGCATGAAGGAGTTCCTGATCCCGTTCGGCATGGCCCCGCACGCCGCCGAGGTCCTGCGCGCGGTCCGCCTGGAACGGGCGATCGGCGTCATCTACCGGCCCGAGACCGAGCGGCAGAGCCACTACTTCCAGACCCGGCTGGCCGACCAGTTCGACGCCGTGATCCACATCGACGACACCCGCGCCGCGGAACCCCTCGAACGATCAGTTCACTGGGAGACCGGCGAGGTCCCGGAGACGTATCCCTTCGCGGTATGACATGCGGCAGCACCAGCAGGCCGCGCAGGAGGCCACCGTTGCGGTTCAGGCGCCCGACGACCCCCAGGGCCTTGGCACGGGTCCCGGCATCAGCAGGGCCGAGGCCCGCCGCCGACGTCAGTCCGGCCGACTGCCCGCGCACTCCACGACCAGGCGCCCCGCCCGTTCGGTGACCTCGGTCCCGAAAGCGGCGCAGGCAGTGCGGAACCGGCGGGTGATCCATGCTGCCTCCTCCGGCTCGGCCAGACGGGTGTGGCAGTGGTCCAGCGCCAGCGGGACCGCCTCCACCCGGACCGGCTGGTGCCCGTCGACGGTCACCAGCCACAGCAGGCCCAGGTCGTTGCGCAACTGCGGATGGATCGCGTAGTCGTCGATGAAGTCGCCGAGATCGAAGAGGATCCCGTCCTGGACGCCGTGGAAGACGTGCGCCGAGTGCCCGGCGACCAGGGTGGCCCCGGCCGACCGGAACGCGGCGGCGGCGCGGCGCACATGGGCGAGCGGCGCCGCGACCATGTTCGGCCCCCAGTGCGGGGACGCCACCACGATCTCGGTGTCCAGGCCGGCGATGGTGTCGAGCAGCCACCGCGGCGGGGGACGGTGCCACAGGTCGGCGTAGGCGACGCCGGGCCGGTGCGGACCCGCCGCGAAGTCGGCGGGATGGTCGGTGACCCCCAGGATGCCCACGCGGACGCCGGCCCGGTCGAGGACGACCGGTGCTCGCGCGGCCGCCTGGTCCACCCCGGCCCCGACCCAGGCGATGCCGGCGGCCTCCAGGTGCGCGAACGTGTCCCGCAGCGCCTCGGCGCCGTAGTCCAGGGCGTGGTTGTTCGCCAGCGTCACGCAGCCCACCCCGAGGTGACGCAGGACCTCGGTGGCGGCCGGTGGCGCGCGGAAGAAGAACGACTTGTCCGGGTCCGGCCAGCGTCGCCCACGGTCGGACACCGCGCATTCCAGGTTGAGCAGGAACAGGTCGGCTTCGCGGGTGAGGGCGACGACGTCGTCGTCGAACAGGGCGGCAGCTGGGGTGTGTGCGACGATCCGCTCGGCCACTGTGCGACCCAGCATGGTGTCACCGGCCAGGGCGATCCTCACCGCTCGACCTCAATCGTCCGGGCCGCCGTACGGCGCGGGGCTGACGCTCCTCCACACAGGCCCGCCCGAGGGGCGCGTTCCCGTCTCGCGACGGGGAGCCGAGCGCGGCCGGCAAGCCGCTCCGACCATCCGCATCACCCTCGGGCGAGGTCACCGGGTCTCCCCAGCGACAACAGCTTGTCCGCACGGCGCCGGCCCGACGACGGGACGTAGGCCCTGTTGCGGGGAGGCACAGGTCACGATGCCGGCGGGCCGACCGGCCCTGCTCGCCGGTCGGGCCGGCGGCCCAGGGCAGAAGGTCCCCGCGCCGGACGTTCTTCGCCCCTGGCCATCCGCCGGCGGGGCCGCGAGGCTGGGTCGGGCCAGCAGCGGCGGAGGTCGGCGTGGCACGCGGACAGTTGCGGATCTATCTCGGCGCGGCACCCGGCGTGGGCAAGACCTACGCGATGCTCGCCGAAGGCCTGCGCCGCCGGTCCCGCGGCACGGACGTGGTGATCGGCCTGGTGGAGCCGCACGGGCGGCGGGTCACCGCCGCGCTCGCCGAAGGTCTGGAGACCGTGCCGCGGCGCTCGATCACCTACCGGGGCGGCGCCTTCACCGAGATGGACCTCGACGCGGTGCTGGCCCGCCATCCCGAGGTCGCGCTCGTCGACGAACTCGCGCACACCAACGTGCCCGGCTCCCGCAACGCCCGGCGCTGGCAGGACGTCGCGGAACTGCTCGACGCCGGCATCGACGTCGTCAGCACCCTCAACATCCAGCACCTGGAGTCGCTCAACGACGTCGTCGAGCAGATCACCGGAATCCGCCAGCAGGAGACCATCCCCGACGACGTGGTGCGCCGAGCCGACCAGATCGAGTTGGTCGACATGACCCCGGAGGCGCTGCGCCGACGCATGGTCCACGGCAACGTCTACCCGCCGGACCGCGTCGAGACCGCGCTGACCCACTACTTCCGTCCCGGGAACCTGACCGCGCTGCGCGAGCTCGCGCTGTTGTGGGTCGCCGACCGGGTCGAGGAGGTCCAGCAGCGCTACCGCACCGAGCACGGCATCGCCGATCCGTGGGAGACCCGGGAACGCATCGTCGTCGGGCTGCGCGGCGACCCTCGCGACCAGGCCCTGATCCGCCGGGCCGCGCGGATCGCCGCCCGCACCCCGGGCAGCGACCTGCTCGCCGTGCACGTCGTGGGCAGCGAGGCGGCGGTCGCCGCGGACGCCGGGCGACTGGCCGAGAGCCGGGCACTCGTCGAATCCGGCGGCGGCACCCTCCATCAGCTCATCGGCGACGATGTCGCGGAGGCACTGGTCCGTTTCGCCGAGGCCGAGAACGCGACCCAGATCGTGCTCGGCGCGACCCCTCGCGGCCCGCTGGTCGCGGCGCTGGCCGGGGAGGCCGTCAGCACCAAGGTGGTCCGGCTGGCCGGCGCGACCGACGTGCACATCGTCACCCGGCGCCCCGACGCCGACCTGGGCCGGCCGATCCGGCGGCCCCGGCGGTCCGGGCGGGGGCCGGTCGTCCCGGTGCTCGTGCTGATCGGGCTCGCCGGGGTGCTGGCGGCGCTGCGCGTGGGGTTCGGCCCAGGTGCCGCCGGCGCGCTGGTCGCCGGGCTCGTCGCCGACCTGCTCGCCGTGCTCGCGATCGCGGCGGCAGGCGGCCTCTGGCCCGCGGTCGTCGCCGCGGTGGTCGCGGTGCTGCTCACCGCGGTGTTCCTGGGCCCGCCGGTTTCGGCCGGTCTGCTCGCGCTCGGTGTGCTGGGCGTGATCGCGGTCGCCGCCGGCACTGCCGTGGACCGCGCCGACCGCGCGACCCGCCGGGCCGCCCGGGCGGCCGCGGTCGCGGCCGCGCTGCGCAGCCTGACCACCGCCGTGGTCGACGGCCGCGACCATCTGCCGGTGCTGCTGGAGCAGATCCGGGAGCTGCTCGGGCTGGCCTCGGTCAGCCTGCTGGCCCACGACGGCGCAGCCGTCGAGCCGCGCTGGTTCGTCGTCGCCAGCACCGGGGCGGACGCGCCGGAACACCCGGAGGACGGTGACGTGGAGGTCCCGGTGGGCGCCACCGGAGCGCTGGTCGGCCGCGGCCGGGCGCTCGGCCCGACGGACGAGGACGTGTTCCTCGCGTGCGCGGCGCAGCTGGAGGTGCTGCTGCGCCGGGTACCGGCCGACGCGGGCGCCGGCCGGGAGGCCGAGGCGGAGGTGACCCGCTCGGCGGTCCTGCTCATCCTCGGCCGGGCCCTGCGCGCCCTGCTCGCCGACGTGCGGTCCGCGGTCGACACGCTCGGCACACCCGGCGGGTCACCGGCGCAGGTGCAGGAGGGCATGACGCGGATGAACCGGCTGGTGACGGAGTTGCTCGACGTCAGCCGGCTCGACGCCGGGGCGCTGGACGTCCGGTTGCGCACCGTCGACCTCGACGACGTCCTCGTGACGGCGCTGGACGAGCTCGGCCCGGCGGCGTCCGGGGTCGCCGTCGGCATCGGGGACGACGTGCCCGTGGTCGTCACCGACGCCGCGGTGCTCAGCCGCGCGGTGAGCACCGTCGTGGCCGATGCGCTGCGCCGCGGCGCCGGTGCGGCGCCACCGAGCATCACCGTCGAGGCGGCTCCGGGCAAGGTGGACGTCAGGATCGTCGACCGTGCCGGATACGAGCTGGACGACCGCGCCGAGCACGCCACCCGGCTCGCCGCCGACCTCACCGAGGCCGCCGGGGGCACCATGCGTGTGCTCCCGTCGCCCGGCGGCCGGACGGTGGTGCTGACCGTCCCCCGGGCCGAGCGGCCGCGCACCGCCTGACCGCCGGTGCGGCCGGCGTCAGCGGCCGGCGCCGCCGTCGAGCGCCAGGTTCAGCTCCAGCACGTTGACCCGTGGCTCGCCGAGCACGCCGAGGGCACGGCCGCGGACGTGCGCGAGGACCAGTGCGCGGACGGCACCCGGATCGAGGCCGCGGGCCGCCGCCACGCGGTCGGCCTGTTCCAGCGCGTAGGCCGGCGAGATGTCGGGGTCGAGGCCCGATCCGCTCGCGGTGACGGCGTCGGGCGGCACCTGCTGCGGCGGCACCCCGTCGAAGGCGGCGACGGCCTCCCGGCGCCGGGCGATCAAGGTGCTCAGCTCCGGGTTCGTCGGGCCGAGGTTGGACGCCCCGGATGACATCGCGTCGTAGCCCGGGGCGAGGCCGGCCGCCGAGGGGCGCGGCTGGAAGTACTGCCGCAACGGTGCACCCTGGGCGTCGGTGAAGGCCTGGCCGAGCAGAGCCGAGCCGACGGGACGACCCTGCGCGTCGACCAGCGAGCCCCGGGCCTGGCGGCTGAAGAACACCCCCGCCACACCGGCCACCGCGAGCGGGTAGAGCAGCCCGCACAGGACCGTCACCACGATCAGCATCCGGACCGCGATGAGCAGGCGGCGCCAGGAGAGCCGCAGCGGCGGGACCACCGCGATCAGCTCCCCGTCCAGGGCAGCAATCCGACGACGAGATCGATCAGCTTGATCCCGATGAACGGGGCGGCCAGCCCGCCCAGGCCGTAGATCGCGAGGTTGCGGCGCAGCAGCGCGGTGGCCGAGCCGGGCCGGTAGCGGACTCCACGCAGGGCGAGCGGGATCAGCGCGACGATGATCAGGGCGTTGAAGATGACCGCGGAGGTGATGGCCGAGCGGGGCGAGTGCAGGCCCATGACGTTGACCGCCGCGAGGCCCGGGTACGCCGCGGCGAACATCGCCGGGATGATCGCGAAGTACTTCGCGACGTCGTTGGCGATGCTGAACGTGGTCAGCGCACCCCGGGTGATCAACAGCTGCTTGCCGATCTCGACGATCTCGATCAGCTTGGTGGGGTTGGAGTCCAGGTCGACCATGTTGCCGGCCTCCTTGGCCGCCATCGTCCCGGTGTTCATCGCCACCCCGACGTCGGCCTGGGCCAGCGCCGGGGCGTCGTTGGTGCCGTCGCCGGTCATCGCGACGAGCCGGCCGCCCTGCTGCTCGGTGCGGATCAGCGCGAGCTTGTCCTCCGGCTTGGCCTCGGCGAGGCAGTCGTCCACGCCGGCCTCCGCCGCGATCGCCCTGGCCGTCAGCGGGTTGTCCCCGGTGATCATGACGGTCCGGATGCCCATCGCGCGCAGCTCGGCGAAGCGTTCCCGCATCCCCTGCTTGACGATGTCCTTGAGCCGGATCACGCCCAACGCCCGCGCCGCGCCGTCCCGGCGTTCGGCGACCACGAGGGGGGTGGCGCCGCTCGCGGAGATCGCGTCGACGAGCTCGCCGAGCTGCGGGATGGGTTCACCGTCGTTGGAGCGGATCCACCCGCGCACCGCGCTGGCCGCCCCCTTGCGGACCTGCCGGCCGTCCGCGAGGTCGACGCCGCTCATCCGGTTCTGCGCGGTGAACGGGACGAATCGCGCCCCCGGCAGCTGGCCCTCCTCGCGCTCGCGCAACCCGTGCACCCGCTTGGCGAGCACCACGATCGACCGGCCCTCGGGGGTCTCGTCGGCCAGGCTGGCCAGCTGCGCGGCATCGGCCAGGTCGGCCGGGTCCACTCCGACCAGCGGCACGAACTCCGCGGCCTGCCGGTTGCCCAGGGTGATCGTGCCGGTCTTGTCGAGCAGCAGCGTCGTGACGTCCCCGGCCGCCTCCACCGCGCGGCCCGACATCGCCAGCACGTTGCGCTGGACCAGCCGGTCCATGCCGGCGATGCCGATGGCCGACAGCAACGCTCCGATCGTGGTCGGGGCCACGGCGACCAGCAGTGCCACCAGGACCACCGTGCCCTGCGGGGCGCCGGCGAAACCCGCCATCGGCGCGAGGGTGACGACGGCCAGCAGGAAGATCAGCGTCAGCGTGGCCAGCAGGATGTTCAACGCGATCTCGTTCGGTGTCTTCTGCCGCGACGCGCCCTCGACCAGCGCGATCATCCGGTCGAGGAAGGTCTCCCCCGGCCGGGAGGTGATGCGCACGACGACGCGGTCGGACAGCACCGTCGTGCCGCCGGTCACCGCCGACCGGTCGCCACCGGACTCGCGCACGACCGGGGCGGACTCCCCCGTGATCGCCGACTCGTCAACGCTCGCGATGCCCTCCACGACGTCGCCGTCGCCCGGAATGAGCCCTCCCGCCTCCACCACGACGCGGTCGCCGACCCGCAGCCGGGTCGCGGGCACCACCTCCTCACCTCCGTCGCCGAGCAGCCGCCGGGCGGTCGTCTCCCGCCGGGTCCGGCGCAGTGCCTGGGCCTGCGCCTTGCCCCGGCCCTCGGCGACCGCCTCCGCCATGTTCGCGAAGATCACGGTCAGCCACAGCCACCCCGAGATCACCCAGGAGAACACGCCGGGCGTGGTGATCGCCGAATAGGTGGTCAGCACCGAGCCGACCTCGACGACGAACATCACCGGGTTGCGGATCTGGACCCGCGGGTCGAGCTTGCGCACGGCGTCGGGCACTGCGCGCAGGAACTGGCGGACGGTCAGGTGCCCGGCGGCGATGCGGCGTTCCGCGCGGTTCACGGGCGCAACCCCTCCGCCAGCGGTCCCAGCGCGAACGCCGGGAAGTAGGTCAGGGCGACCACGATGAGCACCACGCCGAGCACCATCCCGATGAACAGCGGCCGGTGGGTCGGCAACGTACCGGTGGTCTCGGGTACGGGTCGCTGCGCGGCCAGTGAACCGGCGAGAGCGAGGACGAACACGATGGGCGCGAAGCGGCCGAGCAGCATCACGCAGCCGAGGACGGTGTTGTACCAGGTGGTGTCGGCGGCCAGCCCGGCGAAGGCCGACCCGTTGCTGTTGGCCGTCGAGGTGAACGCGTAGAGCACCTCGGTGAACCCGTGCGCGCCGGGATTGCCGATCGCGGCGCGCTGCGCGGGCGAGGCGATCGCGACCGCGGCGCCCACGAGGACCAGCGCCGGGGTGGTGAGGATGTAGAGCGAGGCGAACTTCACCTCCCGGCCGGTGATCTTCTTGCCCAGGTACTCGGGGGTGCGCCCGACCATGAGCCCGGCCAGGAACACCGTGAGGATCGCCAGGATGAGCATCCCGTAGAGGCCGGAGCCGACCCCGCCCGGCGCGACCTCGCCGAGCATCATGTTCGCCAGCGCCGTCCCGCCGCCGAGCGGGGAGAACGAGTCGTAGCTGGAGTTGGCCGCGCCGCCGGAGGTGGCGGTGGCGGCCGCGGCGAACAGTGCCGACCCCGCCGACCCGAAGCGGACCTCCTTGCCCTCCAGCCCGCCCGTCGACTCGAACAGCCCGAGCAGGGCGGCCGACCCGGCGAACAGGACCGCCATCACCGCGGCGATCGCGTGACCCTGCCGCCGATCGGCGACCATCACCCCGAAGGTGCGCGGCAGCGCGACCGGGATCGCCAGCATCGCGTAGATCTGCACCCAGTTCGTCACCGGATCGGGGTTCTCGTAGGGGTGCGCGGAGTTGGCGTTGAAGTAGCCTCCCCCGTTCGTGCCCAGCTGCTTGATGGCCTCCTGGGACGCAACGGGTCCCCCGGGGATCGACTGCCGGCCGCCGACGAGGGTGGCGACCTGCTGCGGCGCCTGGAAGTTCTGGATCACACCCCGGGCGACCAGGACGATCGCGATCGCGAACGCGGCCGGCAGCAGAACCCGCACCAGCACCCGGGTGAAGTCGACCCAGAAGTTGCCCACCTGGGCGGTCGTCACCCGGCGGAAACCCCGGATCAGGGCCACCGAGACCGTGATCCCCACCGCGGCGGCGGCGAAGTTCTGCGTTGCCAGGCCGGCCATCTGCACGAACTGGCCCATGGTCGACTCGCCCGCATAGGACTGCCAGTTGGCGTTGGTCAGGAACGAGGTTCCGACGTCGAACGCCAGATCGGGCGGCACCGGCGGGCGGCCCAGCGACAGGGGAAGCAGGGGCTGGACGCGCTGGAGCCCGTAGAGGAACAGCATCGAGACCACGGAGAACGCGAGCAGTGCGCGCAGGTAGGCCGCCCAGGTCTGGTCGGTCTCCGGATCGACACCGACCCCCCGGTAGACCAGCCGCTCCACCCGCAGGTGCCGGGTGGAGGTGAGAACCCGGGCCAGGTGGTCGCCCAGCAGCCAGTAGGTTCCGGCCAGCGCCACGGCGAGGCCACCGGCCTGCAGCCACGCCGCGGCCGCCGGGCTCATCAGAACCGCTCCGGGAACAGCAGCGCGGCGACGAGGTACCCCAGCAGCAGCACGGCCGCGGCCAGATCGATCACCAGCTCGACGGTCACAGGCGCTCCACTCCTCGCACGAGGAGCGCGAAGAGGGCGAACAGGACCAGCACCAGCACTACGAACACGACGTCGCGCACGACTCCCCCGGTTGGCCGCCCGATACCTCTGGACGGAGGGTCGCGCCGCGGCCCGGGGGCGCTATAGGGCAGAAGGTCCCCGGAGTGCGCCCTGTTCGTCCCGGGCCGCGCCCGGCGGCGCCGACCGCGCGGGTCCGGCCGGAGCTGTTCAGCCCGGCCGCCCCGGCTCCGTCCCGGCCCGGCGCCAGCCGATGCGTTCCTGGCGTTCCTGCTCGTCGAGCTCGAGCTCGCGCTGCCGCAGCGCCTCGCTGAGCCGAGGCAGCCAGCGGTGGCGCAGGGCGTGCACCCGCTGCCGGGTCGTCGCCACCTCGGCGCCGAGCAGCCGTTCGGCGGCGAGCGCGGCCGCGTGCGCCGCCGCGGCGCGCACGGCGTCCCGGTGCGCGGCGCGAGCGGCGACGACGGTGGCGGAGCACTCGACGGCCGCGCCGCCCGGGTCCGGGATGGTGCAGTCCACCTCGGACGGGTACCGCACGCCCATCGCCGTCGTCCACCGGACCTCGACCGCAGCGGGCGCCGAGGTGGTGGCCACCCGGATGCCGCGCGGGCCCACCGCCAGCACCGCCTGCAGCTGCCGGGCCTGCGCGGTTGCGGCGAGCCGGGCCCAGTCGGCCCCGGTGCGCTCGGCCTCGCGCACCGCGCGCTCGTGCAGGTCGCGCAGCGCGGTCAGCTTGCGTTCCAGTAGATCGACGCCGCGGGTGGCGGTGTCCAGCCTGCGGCGCAGCCACAGCCGCCCGGCCCGACCGGGGGGAACCGCGATCCGGGCCATCGCTCAGTCCTCGCCGAGGTGCGCGTCGAGCAGCGCCGCCGGGAGCATCCCGAGCTCGCCGCGGGGCAGCCGCAGCAGCACCCGCCAGGCGCGGTCCAGGGTGTCGTCGAGGTCCCGGCGCTGCGTCGGGTGCTGGGCGACGAGCTCACGCTCGAACGCCTCCTCGAGGTCGAGGTAGCTGCGGTCGACCTCGCTGAGCGCGGCCGCGCCCACCAACTCGGCCAGGGTGCTCACCCGGCGGGCCCGGGACAGGGCCGCCAGCAGCTGCGCGGCGACGTCGAGGTGGTCGGCGCGGGTCCGGCCGGGGCCCGCGCCGTGCCCCATCAACCTCGACAGCGACGACAGCGGGTCGATCGGCGGGTAGACACCGCGGCCGTGGCTCTCCGGCGACAGCACGATCTGTCCCTCGGTGATGTAGCCCGTCAGGTCCGGGACCGGGTGCGTGATGTCGCCGGCGGGCATGGTGAGGAACGGCAGCACCGTCACCGAGCCGGGCCGGCCCCGGATCCGGCCGCAGCGTTCGTAGAGGGAGGCGAGGTCGGAGTAGAGGTAGCCGGGGTACGCCCGCCGGGCCGGGACCTCCCCCCGGGCGGCGGAGACCTCCCGCAGCGCCTCGGCGTAGCTGGTCATGTCGCCCATCACCACGAGCACGTGCCGGCCGCCGGTGAACGCGAGGTGCTCGGCCACGGTGAGCGCGATCCGCGGGGTGAGGATGCGGTCCAGCGGCGGGTCGTCGGCGGTGTTGAGCAGCAGCACCAGCTCTGCGGCGGCCGAGCGCTCGTCCAGCGTGTCGCGGACGGACGCGGCGTCGGCGTGGGTCAGGCCCAACCCGGCGAACACCACGCAGAACGGCTCCCCGCCCGCGCTCGCCTGCGCCGCGATCTGGGTGGCGAGCGTGAGGTGCGGCAGCCCGGACACGGAGAACAGCGGCAGCTTCTGCCCGCGCACCAGGGTGGCGACCGCGTCGATGGCCGACACCCCGGTCAGTACCGGCAGCGCCGGCCGGTCCCGCGCCACCGGGTTGATCGGGTACCCGCCGACCGCCGCGGTCCGGTCCCCCAGCACCGGCGGCCCGCCGTCGATCGGGTCCCCGCGCCCGCCGCACACCCGGCCCAGCCAGTCCGGCCCGACCGGGATCCGCACCGGTGCCCCGGTGAACCGCACCCGGGTCCCGGCGACCGCGAGCCCCGCGGTGCCCTCGAACACCTCGACGACCGCGCGGTCCCCGTCGACGTCGAGCACCACCCCGTGCCGCTGCTCCCCCGAGGCCGCGCGGATCCCGACGAACTCGTCCCACCCGACGCCGGCGACGCGGTCCACCACCAGCAGCGGCCCGCGCAGTTCGCGGACGGTCTCGTACTCCGGCCGCGGCCAGGTCATGGCCGCCGTGCCCGTCCGGGCCGCCGTGGCGGTCACGTCCGTCATGCCCGCAGCTCCCGCACCCGGGCCAGCGCCCGCCCGCCGCGTTCGCGCACGCCGTCGACGTCGTCGGGCCCGGTCTCGTCGCGGATCCGGATCAACGGTGCGTGGTCGGCGCCTTCCAGCACGTCGGCGGGCAGTCCCGTCTGTACCGCCTGCACCCCGGCCTCGACGACGTCGAGCACCGCATCGGTGAGCGCCGCCGTCTTCGCCTCGCTGCAGTACGCGTCGGTGGCCGACCGGGCGCTCTGCTGCAGCACCGCCTCCCGCAGCAGCCGCCCGCCCAGCAGCACCGCCCGTTCCGGTCCGGGCAACGCCGAGGCACCCATCAGCTCGGCCAGGTCGCCGAGCCGGTCGGACTCGGCGAGCAGGTCGGCGGCCCGGCCTCGGCGCCGGAGCCACTCCACGTCGCCGTGGCGGGTGTGGTCGGCGGCCACCACGTCCAGGTCCCGGGAGAAGGAGCCGGACCACGACACCGCGGGGTAGTGCCGGCCGTAGGCCAGGTCCCGGTCCAGGGTCCAGCGGCACCGCACGAACCGTTCGCTGAAGGCGGTCACCGGCTCGGTGAGATCGCCGCCCGGCGGGGACACGGCCCCGACCAGCGTGACGGAGCCGGTAGCCCCGCCCGGGGTCGTGACGACACCGGAGCGTTCGTAGAAGGCCGCCAGGGCGGAGGCCAGCTCGGGCGGGTAGCCCTCCTCCGCGGGCAGCTCGGCCGAGCGCGAGGCGAACTCGCGCAGCGCCTCGGCCCACCGCGAGGTGGAGTCGGCGATGACGACGGCGGCATAGCCCATGTCGCGGTAGAACTCGGCGACCGTGACGCCGGTGTAGATGCTCGCCTCGCGGGCCATCATCGGCATGTTCGAGGTGTTCGCGATGACCACGGTGCGGTCGGCGAGCCGGCCGCCGGTGCGCGGGTCGTCCAGCTCGGAAAACTCGGCCACGATCTCGGCCATCTCGTTACCGCGCTCGCCGCATCCCACGTAGACGATCACGTCGGCGTCGCACCATTTGGCCAGCTGTTGCAGCAGCACGGTCTTGCCGGTGCCGAAGCCGCCCGGCACGACGGCGCTGCCGCCGAGGGCGACGGGGAACATCAGGTCCAGGACGCGCTGCCCGGTGCGCAACGGCTGCGCCGCCGCGACCCGGGCCGCCGCCGGGCGGGGGCTGCGCACCGGCCAGTAGGTACGCAGGCCGACGGGCGTCCCCCCGACCGAGGCGATCGTCGCGTCCGCCGGATGAGCGCCGTCCGGCGCCACCGAGTCGACGGCCCCGGCCACACCCGGGGGCACCAGCACCCGGTGCTCGAGCGGGCCGTCGCCGCGCAGCACCCCCAGCACCGAGCCGCCGGTCACCCGCCGGCCGCTGCGCACCCGCGCCTCGAACCAGCAGGATCCGGCGGTCCGGTCGGCGGTGCCGGCCATCTCGCCGGTCAGGAACTCCGGCGCCGCGGACAGCGGGCGCAGCAGGCCGTCGTAGACCTGGCCGAGCAGGCCGGGCCCCAGCGGGGCCGACAGCGGCCGCCGCAGCGACCGGGCCGGGTCACCGGGGGCGAGCCCGCCGGTGTTCTCGTAGGCCTGCACGGTCACCCGCCCGTTCGAGACGGCGACGACCTCGCCCCAGATTCCGCGCTCGCCCAGCGCGACGAGCTCCGCCACGGCCGGGTCGCCGAGCGCCTCGCACTCGACGAGCGGGCCGTTGACCCGGCGCACCCGCCCGCGCGGGACCGCCGCGTTCACGGCCGCCACAGCAGCTCTGCTTCCGCGCCGAGACCGTCGACGGCGAGGTCGGCCAGCGCGTCGAGGGACAGCTCCAGGCGCCGGCCCGGGAGCTCGGCGAGCACCCCGCCGTCGGGCGTCGCGGTGAGCACCGCCTCCGGTCCGAGCACGGCGCGGGCCCGGGCGGCCAGCCGGTCACGCAGGTCCGGACACCACCGGGGCAGCTCCCGCACTGCCGCCCGCACCTGGGCGCGCAGCTCGGCGTACGCCGCGGTCCGGGCGGCGAGCACGGCGGCATGCCGCTCGCGGCGTGCCCGTGCCTGCGCCCGGGCCGCGCGGGCGGCCCCGTCGGCCTTCCCGGCGGCGGTCGCCGCGGCCAGCACGGCAGCAGCCCGCGCTCGCGCCGCGTCGAGCACGGCCGCGGCGTCGCATCGCGCGGCGCCCACGACCCGGTCGGCGTCGGCCCGGGCCTCCCGGAGCAGGGCCGCGCGCACCGGGTCCAGCGCGGTGTCGGCCGCGGTACGGGCGTCCTGCAGCCGAGACGGAGCGGTCGCGGCGGTCCGCTGCCGGAGTCCGCTCACGACGCCGACACCACCGTCAGCCGCCCCGGCGAGGCCGGCTCACCGGCCAGGTCGGCGGCGGCCCGTGGGGTGAGGATCACCAGCGCGACATCGGTGTCCAGCGCCGCCCAGAGCTGCCGGGCCTGCTCGGCGTCGTCGGCGGGCAGCTCGCGCACCCCGGCCAGGGCCCAGCCGGCGATCCGGGCGGGCTCGCCGATGGCCACGATCGCGCCGGCCATCACGCCCGTCCGATGATGATGATCGCCACGATCAGTCCGTAGATCGCGATGCCCTCGGCGAGCCCGACGATGACCATGGCGCGGCCGAAGAGCTCCGGGCGTTCGCTCAGCGCCGCCAGCGCGGCCGCGCCCGTGTAGGCCACCGCGATCGCCGCGCCGATCGACGACCCGGCCACCGCGACGCCCGCGGCGAGCAGGGCCGTCCCGCTCGCCCCGGCCGTCGCCGTGGCCTGGGCGGGCAGCACCGCCGCGGCGTGCGCCGGGCCCGCGGTGAGGGCCAGGATCAGCAACGCCAGTGCGGCCAGCAGCAGCACCGCGTTCAGCATCAGCAGCGGGCTCAACGCGGCCCGCCCGCGCCGGCGCAGGAACGCGACGGTGGCCGGGACGGCCACCACCAGGGCGGGGAGCCCCACCAACCAGACGATCACGATGCGGCCTCCGGCGTTGACGGGCCCGCCGCGAGGGCGCTGCGGGTCGGGATGTACCAGGGCCGGAACGGCCGGCCCTCGGTGACGAAGATCCGGGAGAACAGCTCGTAGAACTCCAGCCGCAGCGCCTGCACGGCGGCGACCAGCCCTTCCAGCGCGAAGGTGACGGCGTTGCCGGCCACGAACAGGACGGCCGCGGCCGCGGCCCCGAGAGCGCCCAGCCGCCACAGCGCGACGGTCCCGGACCAGACCAGCCAGCCCAGCGCGGCGTGGGTCAGCCCGAAGGCGGCCAGCCGGGCGAACGACACGAGGTTCGACCCGAGGCGGATGACGCTGTCGAACAGCTCGATCACCGCCTGCAGCACCCCGGTGGTCCCGCCACCGGCGGCGACCGCGAACCCGACGCCGGCGAGCCCCAGCCCGACCACCGCGCAGCCCGATCCCAGGGCCAGCAGCGCCCGGTTGTGCAGCAGGTAGTCCGCGGCCACCCCGCCGAGACCGAGGAACACCGCCGCGCCCGCGATCCCGGACGATGCGTAGATGGCGCTGCGTGCACCGCCCTCACGCCAGCGGTTGACGATGGCCAGGACGTAGGCCCCGGCCAGCAGCACGGCGCCCAGGCCCACCGCGGCGGCCAGCAGCCGGATCGGCTCGGCCAGCGGCGCCAGCCAGAGCACCGGCAGCACCCCGGTGGGGCCGAAGAACTCTCCGTAGAGGACCCCGAACAGGGTGCTGGCGACCCCGGCCGACACGACGAACGGCCACATCGGCCGCAGGAACGCCCACCGCCGCGGCCACCCCGCCCGCACCAGCAGGCCCATGGCCACCAGCAACAGTCCCTGGCCGGCGTCGCCGAACATCATCCCGAACATGAGCACATAGGCCAGCCCGGCCAGCAGTGTGGGGTCCACGTCGGGATAGGGCACGGTGCCGTAGGTCGACACCAGGGTGGCGAACGAGCGGCGCACCACACCGGAGTCGGTCAGTTGCGTCGGCGGGTCGATCCCGCGCGGTGCGGGCAGCGGCACCAGCGCGGCGCCGACGTCGGACAACCGGTCGCGCAACGCGGCCATCCGCTGCTCGGGGCACCAGCCGGGCAGCCCGGCGACGGCACCGTGGCGCACGGCGCGGTCCGCGTGGTCGGCCAGCTCGGCCTCACCGGCCAGCAGATCGGCGGCGCCGGCGCGCTCCAGCTCGTCGAGGTCTGGTTCGGCGACGGCCAGCGCCGGGGACGGGGCGGTGACGCCCATGCGGTGCAGCCGATCACGCGCGGCCGCCGCCGCGGGGGCGGGTCCGGCGGCGGTGTCGTCGTCGGCGTCGAACTGCATGGTGCCCGCGGCGGCCGCACGCACCAGCGCGGCGCGCAGCACACCGGCCGGCGCGACGATCGCGACCCGGCGCATGCGGACCGGACCGGCATGATCAGAAGGCGGCATCGAACGCCTCCAACGGGCCGCCACCGAGCGCGGCGAGCTGCACCGCCGCGCGGGCCCGGCGGGCGTCGGCGGCCAGCGCGACCACGCAGCCGACGACCACGGCCCGGCCGAACCCGGACCGGGCCAGCAGGCCCGCGGCGTCCCGTTCGACCCGCCGCCACCAGTCGGTCTCGGCCTGAGCCAGCTGCTCGGGTCCGGCCACCCCGGCCAGCGCCCAGCGCGCGGCGGGCCGCAGCCCGGCGGTGAACCCCGCCAGGTCCGGGGCGCTGACCGCGCCGCGCCCGAGCAACTCGCCGGCGCGGTGACGCACCGGCGTGGTCGGCTCGCGCCCGGCCAGGAACCGTTGCCGGGCCACCTGCAGTGCAGCCGCGCCCGCCGCCCAGTCGACGGCCTCGGGCACCTGTTCCGCGACCCGGGCCGCACCGGAGATCGCCATCGCCGCCGCGATCGTGGCGGGATCGCCGGCGCCGGGGTCGCCCCACACCGACGCGGCCAGCACGGCGCGCAGGTCGGGCAGCGACCTCGTCGCCGCCAGCCGCGACCATGCGGTGGCCAACGCCCCGAGCCGGTAGGGCCCGCCGGTGTCGCCCGGCAGGGCTTCGCCGGCCAGCCGCCGGGCATGGTCGACGGTGTTGACGATCTCGAACCAGCCGGCCAGCGCGCGCAGCAGGCGCACTCCCACGCCCGGTTGCCAGCCGGCGAGCACCCGCAGGTGCCACAGCAGCGTCGCCCCGATGGCGGTCTCGAGCTGAGCGGGTGTGCGGCACCCCCGGGCCTCCCGCCGGTACGGGCTCGTCGCCAGCTCGCGGACCACGGCCTCGACCGAAGGCAGGCAGGCGAGCCGGCGGGTCGTCTCGGTACCCAGCCTGCGATCGAGCAGGGCATGTGCCCGCACCGACCCGGCCACCCAGGCGGCGCCCATCACCGTGGCGTGGCGGAATGATCCGGTGCACCTGCCGGCGCAGCGACGTCGAGCAGCGTGCAGACGTCGCCGAAGGCGCGATCGACCAGCCGGGGCAGGCGTTCGGCCATGCGCTGTCGCAGGGCGGCCAGCTCGGCCGCCGCTGCTGCGCCGTCGGGTTCGCCCTGCGCAGTGCGGACCGGCTGCTGCGCCGCGGCGGCACGCACCTCGCCGGCCCGGGCGTTCGTGTCGTCCTCGAGGACCGCGGCGTCGCGGTCCGCGTCGGCCAGGATCCGCCGGGCCTGCGCGGCGCCCGCGTCCCGGATCCGCGCGGCCTCGGCCTCGGTGCCGGCGAGCAGCGCGAACACCGCGGCGAGTTCGGCCGAGGCCTCCGCCGCGCGGTCCACCGGAACACCGCCCGGCGCGGCCGGGCCCGGTGCCGCGGCGGGGCGGAAACGCGTCAGGAAATGCCGCCAGTCCACCGTCCGCTCCTCCTCCCCCGGCACCAGCATCCGGCCGGGGCGATCGGGCGCGGCAGAGGCACAAGGCTCTGTCGCGCCGGGTCCTTCACCGCCGTCGAGCGGTCGACCCCGGGGGTCGACGGCCTACGGATGCTCCGGCTGGTCAGGGCGCACGACCGCGACCGGGCACTGCGCGTGATGCACCAGCGCCTGGCTGGTCGAGCCGAGCAGCAGGCCGGTGAAACCGCCCCGCCCACGGGCCCCGACGACCACGAGTCGCGCCCCGGCCGAGAGCTCCACCAACAACCGCGCCGGGCTCTCCCGGACGACCACCACGCGGTCGACCGGCACGTCCGGATACTTCTGCGCCACCCCGGCCAGCTGCTCGGCCAGCAGCCGATTCTCCTCGCGCTCGATCGCCTCCCAGTCCAGGTAGGCGCCGACGTTCGGGTCCACGACCATGTCCTGCCAGGCGTGCACCGCGACCAGCGCGCTGCCGTGGGCCTCGGCGTCGGCGAACGCGAAGGCCAGGGCTGCATCGCTCAGCGGGGAACCGTCCACCCCGACGACGACCGGACCGTTCTCCGCGACCCCGGGGTCCTGCTCCGCGCCCCGGACCACCACGACCGGGCACGTGGCGTGCGCGGTCACCGCGACCGTCACCGATCCCGCCAGCAGGCCGCTGAACCCGCCGAGACCACGGTTGCCGAGCACGACGAGCCGGGCCTGCCGTGACTCCTCCAGCAGGGCGGGGACCGGGTCCGCGGCCAGCACGTCCGAGGTGACCTCGACCCCGGGCGCGGCCTTCCGGGCGACGTCCGTAGCCGCCGCCACCTGCGCACGGGCGACCTCGAGCACCGCTTCCCGGTAGTCCGGGCCCAGGTCCAGCCGGGTGAGGTGCCGGATCCCGCGGTCACCGGACGCCGTGACCACCCGCAGCGGGACCTGCAGCCGCCGCGCCTCCAGCGCAGCCCACCGCACGGCCCGCAGCGCAGGCTCCGACCCGTCGACCCCGACCAGCACCGGACGACGACCCTGCAGAGCACTCATCGTGGTTCCTCCTCGCCTCGCTCCTGTCCGACGCTCCCACCCGGCCCGGGGCTGCACGAGCGGCCATCGGCTCACCTCTCCAGGCCGTTCGGCCCCACCGGCGAGCGGACGTCCGGCCGCCGGACCACCGGCCGTCCAACGGCCCGCGCGAACCGGTCGATCGACCCTCGTGTCATCGCGCGGGCCGGCGGCAGCCTGGACCCCATGAATCGGCTGACGAGCGAGGCGAACCCGGTGCACCTGCGCGGGAACCGACCGTGACCACCCAGCCCATGCTGCGGGCGGACGTGATTCACAAGCCCGCCGACCTGCGGGCCCGGGCCAACCTGGTCGACTACGACCGGGCCCGCCGGGAATTCAGCTGGCAGCAGGCCCGCGACGCGCTCTCCGGGCTACCAGGCGGGGCCGGGCTGAACATCGCGTACGAGGCCGTCGACCGGCACGCGGCGGGGCCGCGCGCCGGGGTCACCGCGCTGCGGTGGCTGGACCGCACCGGCGGCGTGCGGGAGATCAGCTACCGCGAGCTCGGTGAGCTCACCGGACGGTTCGCCAACGTGCTCACCGGCCTCGGCGTCCGGCCGGGCGAGCGCGTGTACACCCTGCTGGGGCGGGTGCCGGACCTCTATGTGGCCGTGCTGGGCACCCTCAAAGCCCGTTGCGTGCTGTCCCCCCTGTTCTCCGCGTTCGGGCCGGAGCCGGTGGCCGAGCGGATGCACCTGGGCGAGGCCGCCGTCCTGGTGACCACGCCGGCGCTGTACCGCCGGACCATCGCGCCGATCCGGGACCGGCTCCCGGCGCTGCGGCACGTCCTGCTGACCGGACCCGCCGCGACCGGCCTGCCCGGTACCGCGAACCTCTCCGACCTGTCGGGCGCGGCCTCGCCGGCGTTCACCGTCGGCCCGACCGACCCGCAGGACGCCGCCCTGCTGCACTTCACCAGCGGCACGACCGGCCGGCCCAAGGGCGCGCTGCACGTGCACGAGGCGGTCGTCGCACACCACGCCACCGCCCGGTTCGCCCTCGACCTGCGCACCGACGACGTCTTCTGGTGCACCGCCGACCCGGGCTGGGTCACCGGCACCTCCTACGGCATCGTGGCCCCGCTGGTCATCGGGGCCACGATGCTCAGCGACGAGGGCGAGTTCGACGCCCGCCGCTGGTACCGCGTGCTCGCCGAGCAGCGCGTCACCGTCTGGTACACCGCGCCGACCGCGGTGCGGATGCTGATGCGCCGGGGCCCCGAGGAGGCCGCCCGGCACGATCTGTCCGCGCTGCGCCTGGTCGCGAGCGTCGGGGAGCCGCTCAACCCGGAGGCGGTGCGCTGGGGTGCCGAGGTGCTGGGACGACCGGTGCACGACAACTGGTGGCAGACCGAGACCGGCGCCATCATGATCAGCAACTTCGCCGCGGCCGACATCCGGCCCGGGTCGATGGGCCGCCCGCTGCCGGGGATCGACGCCGGTCTGCTGGAGCGGGGCCCGGACGGCCGCGCCCTGGTCGACGCCGACGGCGGCGTGCATCCGCTGGCGGGGGCCGCCGAGGGCGAGCTGGCCCTGCGTGCGGGCTGGCCGTCGATGTTCCGCGGCTACCTGAACGACCCGGAACGCTACGCGGCGGCGTTCGCCGACGGCTGGTACCTCACCGGGGACATCGCCCGCCGCGACTCCGACGGCTGGTACTGGTTCGTCGGCCGCGCCGACGACGTGATCAAGTCGGCCGGGCACCTGGTCGGTCCCTTCGAGGTGGAGAGCGCGCTGATGGCCCACCCGGCGGTGGCCGAGGCCGGGGTGATCGGCATGCCGGACCCGGTCGCCGGCGAGCTGGTCAAGGCCTTCGTGACGCTGCGCGCGGGGATCGAGCCGACCGAGGAGCTGCGCACCGAGCTGCTCGGCTTCGGCCGTCGCGCGCTCGGCGCGGTGGCGCCGAAGGAGATCGCCTTCGACGACGCGCTGCCGCACACCCGCAGCGGCAAGGTGATGCGCCGGCTGCTCAAGGCCCGGGAGCTGGGCCTTGCGGAAGGCGACCTGTCCACCCTGGAGGTGACCCGGTGACAACGTCCCGGGACGAGAAGGACCGCCTCGAGCTGCTGACCGAGATGCTGCGCATCCGCCGCTTCGAGGAACGCAGCGTCGAGCTCTACAGCAGTGCCGCGATCCGCGGCTTCATGCACCTGTGCATCGGCGAGGAAGCCGTGGCCGTCGGCGTGCTGCAGGCCCTCGGCGCCGACGACGCGGTGGTCTCCACCTACCGCGAGCACGGGCACGCGCTGGCGCGCGGGGTGCCGATGGAGGCCGTGTTCGCCGAGATGTTCGGCCGCGCCACCGGGTGCAGCCGCGGGCGGGGCGGCTCGATGCACCTGTTCGACGCCTCCCGCCGGTTCTACGGCGGCAACGCCATCGTCGCCGGCGGGATCCCGGTGGCGGTGGGGCTGGCGCTGGCCGACGCGATGCAGGCGCGGCCGCTGGTCACCGCATGCCTGTTCGGGGACGGCGCGGCGGCCGAGGGCGAGTTCCACGAGGCGCTGAACCTGGCCGCGCTGTGGCGGCTGCCGATCGTGTTCTGCTGCGAGAACAACCAGTACGCCATGGGCACCGCGCTGGCCCGCAGCCACGCCCAGACCGACCTGGCGCTGCGGGCCGCGTCCTACGGGATGCGTTCCTGGCCGGTCGACGGCATGGACGTGCTCGCGGTGCGCGACGCCGCCCGGCGCGCCGTGGACACCGCCCGGGCCTGCGGCGGGCCGTGTTTCCTGGAGCTGCGCACCTACCGGTTCCGGGCGCACTCGATGTACGACGCGGACCGCTACCGGGACCGGGCCGAGATCGAGCGCTGGCGCGAGCGGGATCCCGTCGAGCTGCTGGCCGGTGCGCTCGGCGCCGACGGCCTGCTCGACGACGCCGGCCGCGAGGCCCTGGAGGCCGAGACCGCCGCCGAGATCGACCGTGCCGTGGCGAACGCCGAGGCCGGCCCGCTGGAGCCGGTCGAGGACCTGACCCGCTTCGTCCGGTCGCAGCGGTGATGGCCACGACGACCTACCGGGAGGCGGTCCGGGCCGGGCTGCGCGAGGCGCTCACCGCCGACGACCGGGTCTTCCTGATGGGCGAGGACGTGGGCGCCTACGGCGGCTGCTTCGCGGTGAGCGCCGGCCTGCTGGAGGAGTTCGGCCCGGACCGGATCCGGGACACCCCGCTGTGCGAGTCGGCCTTCGTCGGCGCCGGGATCGGGGCCGCCCTGGGCGGCATGCGCCCGATCGTCGAGATCATGACGGTCAACTTCAGCCTGCTGGCGCTGGACCAGATCCTCAACAACGCCGCCACCCTGCTGCACATGTCCGGCGGCCAGCTGAACGTCCCGCTGGTGATCCGCATCGCCACCGGCGCCGGCCGACAACTCGCCGCGCAGCACTCGCACAGCCTGGAGGGCTGGTACGCGCACATCCCCGGGCTGCGCATCCTCGCCCCGGCGACGCTCGCCGACGCGCGCGGCATGCTAGCCCCCGCACTCGCCGACCCGGACCCGGTCCTGATCTTCGAGCAGATCGGGCTGTACGGGACGTCCGGTGAGCTGGCCGGGGATGCGGGGCCGGTGGACATCGACCGGGCCGCGGTCCGCCGCCCGGGCGGTGACGTCTCGCTGGTCGCCTACGGCGGCTCGCTCGCCCCGGCGCTGGCAGCGGCCGAGGACCTCGGCGCCGAGGGCGTGTCCGCCGAGGTCGTGGACCTGCGCACGCTGCGTCCCCTCGACGAGGCGACGGTGCTGGAGTCCGTGCGCCGCACCCACCGGCTCGTCGTCGTCGACGACGGGTGGCGCAGCGGCAGCCTGTCCGCCGAGGTCGCGGCGCGGGTCGCGGAGCACGCGCTCTACGACCTGGACGCGCCGATCGAGCGCGTCTGCGGCGTCGAGGTTCCGATCCCCTACCCGCGGCACCTGGAGGAGGCCGCTCTCCCCTCGCCCGCCGACGTGGTGGCCGCGGCGCGGCGGGCGGTCCGTTGACGTGTCCGAGTTCCGGATGCCGTCGCTCGGCGCGGACATGGAGGAGGGCACCGTCCTGGAATGGCTGGTCGGGCCCGGGGACCCGGTGCGCCGCGGCGACGTGGTGGCCGTCGTCGACACCGACAAGGCGGCCATCGACGTGGAGTGCTTCGACTCCGGCGTGATCGAGCGGTTGCTCGTGCAGCCCGGCGAGAAGGTCGCGGTCGGCACCCCGCTGGCCGTCATCGGCGCCGCACCGCCGGCCGCGGAACCGGGGGGCTCGGCGCCGCCGCAGCCCGCGCCGCAGCCCCTGCCGGCGGTGCAGCCGGTCCCGCACCCGGCGGTGCTCTCGCCGCTGATCCGCAGGCGCGCCGCGGCGGCCGGCCTGGACATGGCCACGCTGACCGGCAGCGGTCCGGGCGGGATCGTCACCGCGGCCGACGTCGAGCACGCCCTGCACCGCGCCGCTGCGGTCGCGGCGCCCCCGGAGCCGGCCGTCGTCGCTGCGGCCCCCGCCGCACGCCCCCGCGTCTCGCCCTATGCCCGGCGGCTCGCCGTCGGACGCGGGCTGGATCCGGCGACGCTGCGCGGCTCGGGCGCCGACGGCGTGGTGCGTGCCCGCGACGTGCCCGCAGCCACGGCCCCGGGGACCGGTACCGAAGCGGCCCGCGACGGGGCCGCCGGCATGCGCCGGGCGACAGCGGCCCTGATGGCCCGGTCGAAGCGGGAGATCCCGCACTACTACCTGGCGCTGGACATCGACCTGGGCCCCGCGCTGGAGTGGCTGCGCACCCACAACCGGGAGGTCCCGGTCGCCGCGCGGGTGCTCCCGGCGGCGGTCCTGCTGCGCGCGGTGGTGCTGGCCGCGGGAGCCGTCCCCGAACTCAACGGGCACTGGGTCGAGGACCACTTCGTCGCCGGCGACGGGGTCCACCTCGGGGTCGCGGTGTCGCTGCGCGGCGGAGGCCTGGTGGCGCCGGTCATCAGGGACGCCGGCGCGCTGGGGCTCGACGACCTGATGGCCCGGGTGCGCGAGGCCGGGGAGCGCGCCCGCACCGGGCGGCTGCGCTCGTCGGAGGCCGGCGGAGCGACCATCACCGTGACGAACCTCGGTGAGCTCGGTGTGGACTCCGTCGACGGCGTGATCCACCCACCGCAGGTGGCGCTCGTCGGGTTCGGTGCCGTCCGGCCCCGGCCCTGGGCCGACGGCGACGCGGTCGTCGTGCGCCCGGTCGTCACCGCCACCTTGTCCGCCGACCACCGCGCCACCGACGGTGCGGTGGGTGCGCGCCTGCTGCGCGAGATCGACCGATGCCTGCGACGACCCGAGGAGCTGTGATGGCCAGACCCCGGCACGACCTGACCGCCTCGCAGGCCCGCGCGCTGGTGCTCGACGTCCTGCGCACGGTCGCCCCCGGCCCCGAGCTCGACGACCTCGGCCCGCACGACGACCTGCGGGAGACCCTGGGGCTGGACTCACTGGACTTCCTCGCGGTGGTGACCCGGGTCAGCGAGCGGACCGGGCAGCGGATCGAGGAGGACGATTACGACCGGCTCGCCGACCTCGCCGGCTGGGTGAATCTGCTCAGTGCACCGGGCCGAACCGCCTGATCGGCGCGATCCGGGGTGCGGGCCCGAGGACCCCGCATCCGGGGCCTCCCGGCCCTGCGTGCCGGCACCGGATCGCGACCACGCTGGTCGCAGCGGTGTGACAGGCCTCCCGAGGAGATCGTGTGAACCAGCAGAGCAGCCCCGAGGCGCCCGTGGTCGTCGGGGTCAACGGAACCGAGACCGCACTGCGGGCGGTCGTCTGGGCGGCGGGCGAGGCCCGGCTGCGCGCCCTGCCGCTGCGGATCGTGCACGCGGCGCCCTACGCCGCCGAGCGGACCGGACCCCTGCGGCGCCACGCCACCGGCATCCTGGCCCGCGCCTACACGGTCGCGCGGCACCGGGAACCCTCGGTCGCCGTCCACACCGAGCGGCTCGACCACGAGCCGGTGCGCTCGCTACTGGAGGAAGCCGGACAGGCTCAGCTCCTGGTGCTCGGCATGGTCGGCGGGGACCGGCCCGAGGAGGTGCTGCTCACCTCCACCGCGTTGCGGGTCAGCGGCCGGGCCCCCTGCCCGGTGGTCGTGGTGCGCGGCAAGTCCGCCGCGGCGTACGCAGGCCGCCCCGTCCTGGCCGGGATCGACGACCCGGCGGCCGACTCGGCCGCCCTCGCCGCGGCCTTCGAGGACGCCCGGCGGCGCGGCACGCCGCTGATCGTGCTGCACGCCCGGCACGGCCGGGTGAGCGAGCACCTCGCCGGTCGCGACGCCGAGGCCCAGGCCGAGGCGCTGGAGCGGTTCACCGAGGCGATGGCGCCGTGGCGACTGCGCTACCCCGACGTCCAGGCCGACGTGCAGGTGCTGCGCGGTGGACCGGTGGACCTGCTGCTGCAGGAGGCCGTGCACGCCCGGCTGGTCGTGCTCGGCACCCGCGCGCACCACGCCGCCGAGCGCGCCGTCCACGGCTCGACCAGCCGCGAGGTGATCCGCTCCTGCCCGTGCCCGGTCGAGGTGGTGAACCCCGACGTCGCCCCGCTGGAGACCACGGGACCGGCCACGACGGCCACGCCCCCGTCGGTGGCGGGGACACCGGGCCGGCCGAGCTGACCGACCCCGCGACGGGCCGGCGTGCATCAGCGCGTGGGCCGTGCCCGGCCGCTGCGCAGGTGGCGCGCGGTCGCGGCCGCCCACATCAGCACGATCGCGGCGACGCCGACCGTGAGTGCCGCCAGGCTCCCGGTGACGATGGCCGACAGGCCGAAGGCCAGCGCGACGATCCCGACGGCGCCCAGCAGTCCCGCCCCGATCCGGCCCACCGTCTCGACCCGCCCACCGACCCAGAACGCCGCTGTCCCGGCGAGCAGGCCGATGGCCGCGACGCCCCGCGGCCCCGGGACGACCGGCAGACCGGGACGGACCGCGTCGACGACCACGAGCAGCACCACGATCCCCACCAGGACACCCGCGGCCGTGTCCCGCCAGGTCAGCCCGCCCGGGGGCGGGCCCGGGGCGTCGTCGGACGGGCTCACCCCGTCACCCCCGGATCGGCTGTCGATGTCATGAAGGCCCGATCGATTCCCTGTCAGGCCCCGGCGCGCGGGAACTCCTGGGGGCGGGCTGCGAGCCGATCCGCGATGCCGGCGGCCCAGGCGTCGATCTCGTCCCAGTCACGGAAGTCGCCGTAACGCCCTACCACGGCGAAGAGGACGCGTCCGGCCCGTGAGGTGTTCTGTTCCTTCCGGTAGGCACCGGAGAACAGGCGGTGGTCCCGCGGCTCGACGAGGCCACGGAAACCGGCGATCACCTTCGGCCCTTCCGACCGGGCGAGCCGTCGCAAGGGCCGGTGCAGGGCCGCCGGCATCCCGACACTGAACAGCCACACCGGTCGCCGGCGGAGGATGTCGGCGTTCTGCCGCACGAACCGCGCCGCCTGCTCGAGCCAGGCTCCGTTGTGGATGGCGCTACCGAGCACCAGCGCGTCGTAGCGGCCCGCGTCCGTCACCCGGTCCAGGGCGAGGACCTCGACGCCGTGTCCGCGTTCGGCCAATCGGGCCGCCACCCGCTCGGCGATCTCCCGCGTCGAGCCGTATGCGCTCGCGTATCCGACCAGTACCGACATGCTGTCCCCCGGAAGCTCGACTCCGGGCCCAGCTTCCGCGTCCGCTGCCGGCGTTCGAAGTGCTGATGGTCCCCGCTTCGCAGGGCTTCCAGCGGCCCCGGCGCGCACCGGTCCGGGTGGCTAGCTGAACGTCTGCCAGAAGAGCCATCCGTTCAGCACGATGATCAGCGCCGCGGCCACGGCGGCCAGGGCGGTGGTGGCCCGCCGGTTGACCAGCTCACCCATCACGTCGGGGCGGCGGGTCAGCAGGACGAGTGGCACCAGGGCGAAGGGGATGCCGAAGGACAGCACCACCTGCGACAGCACCAGCGCCTGGGTGGGGTCGATGCCGACGCCCAGCACGACCAGGGCAGGGGCGAGGGTGAGCACACGGCGCAACAGCAGGGGAATGCGGCGCTGGATGAAGCCCTGCATCACGACCTGCCCGGCGTAGGTCCCCACCCCGGAGGAGGCGAATCCCGAGGCCAGCAGGGCGACCGCGAACGCGAACGCGGCCGGCTGGTCGAGCACCCGGGCCAGGCCGGCGTGCACCCCTTCGAGGGTGTCGATTCCCGGGACGCCGGAGCCGAAGAACAGCGCCGCGGAGACCACCAGCATCGCCGCGTTCACGACGCCGGCCAGCCCCATCCCGAGAAGCACGTCGAGCTGCTGATGGCGCAGCAGGAACCTGCGCTCGACGGCGTCGGCGGCCGGGATGCGCCGCTGGGTCATCGCGGAGTGCAGGTAGATCACGTGCGGCATCACGGTGGCGCCGAGGATGCCGGTCGCCAGCAGCAGGCTGTCGGCTCCGTCGAATCGGGGCACCAGACCCGCCGCGAGCTCGGCCGGGGCGATGTGCACGCGCAGGGTGGTGGCGACGAAGCCGAGCAGGATCACCCCGAGCAGCCCGGTGATGGCCAGTTCGAAGGGGCGGTAGCCCTTGGCCTGCAGAGCCAGCAGCGCGAACGCGACCAGGCCGGTGATCAGCCCACCGGTGAACAGCGGGATGCCGAACAGGAGGTTCAGGGCGATCGCGCCGCCGATCACCTCGGCCAGGTCGGTGGCGATCGCGACCAGCTCGGCCTGAACCCACATGCCGCGGGAGACGGCGCGTGGAAAGTGCTTGTGGCACAGCTCGGGCAGGTTGTGTCCGGTGGCCAGGCCGAGCTTCGCCGACAGGGCCTGGATGAGCATCGCCAGCAGGTTCGCGCCGAGGATGACCCACAGCAGCAGGTACCCGAACTGGGCACCGGCGGAGAAGTTCGTGGCGAAGTTGCCGGGGTCCACGTACGCGATGGCCGCGACGAACGCCGGGCCGAGCAGCGGCAGCCGCCCGCGGAACCCGCCGCGGGCCCGGAGCTCGGCGACCGTCGGCGGGGTCGCCCTGCTCATTCCGGTGGCGCTCACTCGGTACCCCGCCGGGGTGCCTGCCCGGCGACGGCCTCGGCGGCCCCCGGGAGGATCCTGCCGTGGACGAGCCTGGTCAGCGGCCCGCCCAGGGCGTGCCGATCACCACTGGGGACGCGCACCCAGCGCGGGCCGCCGAACGGGGCCTGCTCCTCGACCTGCAGGACCGCTCCGGGACGTATGCCGAGTTCTCCGAGGTAGCGCAGCGCCGCGCTGTCGCGGTCGGAGACTCGCTCGACCCGGAACCGGCAGCCTGCGGGTGCGGCGTCGAGCGGATCGCCCCACGCCTCGTCGTGCCGGCCGTGCCGGGGCGGGATCGGATCGCCGTGCGGGTCCCGGGCCGGGTGGCCGAGGGCGGCGTCGATGCGCTCCTCGAGCCGGTCGCTGAGCGCGTGCTCGAGCAGTTCGGCCTCGGCGTGCACCTCGTCCCACGGCACACCGAGAGCGGTGGCCAGGTAGGTCTCCAGCAGCCGGTGGCGGCGGACGACGCGCAGCGCCGCGTTCTCGCCTCGTTCGGTGAGCTGCAGCTGTCTACTGTCCGGCCGCACGACGAGCCGGCCCTGCTCGAGGCGCTTCATCATCGCCGAGACCGACGGGGACGACACCCCGAGCTCCTGGGCCAGCACACCGGTCGTCACCGTCTCTCCCCGGGAGCTCAGCCCGTAGATGACTTTGAGGTAATCCTCGATCGCCGGGGAGATAGCCACCATGAGTTCGGACTATAGACATGGCTATCTGATGTGGATAGCCCTCACGACGCAATCAGTCGGCCTCGAAACGGGGCGGTGGGTGAGCATGCGGCGCGGCCCGGTCGAGGTCCGCCGAGCGCAGCCGGAACACCTGCAGGGTCAGCCCGAAGTACTTGTCGGTCTCGCCGACCCAGATCATCCCGTTGCGGCGCACGGTGGCCGCGGCGCGCGTATTGCCCGGCCTGACGACCGCGAACACCTCGTCGATGTCCTGGCTGAACGCCCACTCCGCAATGGCGTACGTCGCTTCGTTGGCGTAGCCGTGGCCCCACGCATCCGGCTTGAGCTGCCAGCCGATCTCCAGGTCCTCGTTGCCCGGGGGAAGCGGCAGCAGATGCGCTCCCCCGATGAGAGCGCCGTCCGCGGTGCGGTCGATGGCCCACCGGCCGGCCGGCGGGTCCAGCCGGGCGTCCTCGGCGACCCACTGCTGCACCAGCAGCCGCATCGCCACCGGGTCCTGGGGCCGCCCCATGGCCGGGCTGAGCCAGCGCGCGACCTCCGGGTTCCCGTAGACCTCCAGCGCGGCGGGCGTGTCGTCGACGTGCCAGGGCCGCAGCACCAACCGCTCGGTCACCAGACGCTGCGACACGTGCTCACCTCCACTTCGAACCGTCGCGCGCAGCCCGGACCGGCCGGGGTTGCAGGCGAAGGGTTCGACGGAACTCGTCGTCAACGACGAGAGCGGTGCTCATGGGCGCCTCTGGCTGCGCAACTGAGGCCCGGACCGCCGGTCCGAGTCCGTTCTCAGAGCGACGGTACCGGCGTGCGGGGCACGAACGCGAGTCCCAGCCCCGGATACGTGATGAGGTACCGCGGGTGGGCCGGATCGGGTTCGAGCTTGCGCCGCAGGCCGGCAAGGTGGACCCGCAGGTGGCTGTTTGCTCGGATGCCCATCGTGCCCGGCCTCGGGAGGCCACCGGCCAGGGTCTGCGCGACGCGGCCGGTACCGAGGATCCCGATACGCATGAGGACCCCCGGTGCACCGGAGTGGGTTGCTCTGTGACTCAGTCCCGTTCCTGCCCCGAGAAGATCTGCAGGAAGAACAGGAAGACGTTGAGGATGTCCAGGAAGATCGACGCTGCCAGCAGGGGTGCGGAGTCGATGGCCGACGAACGCCGCAGCCGCTGGAAATCGAACATGGTGAGGCCGGCGAAGATCACCAGGCCGAGCACGGAGTAGATCAACGCGCCACCCGGGATACGAACGAAGATCAGCACGATCCCGAACACGATGAGGGCCAGCAGCGCCCAGAAGCAGATCCGCGCGAGCGCCGACAGGTCGCGCCGGGTGGCGTAGCCGGCAGCTCCGAACCCCGCGATGAACAGCGCGGTGGCGCCACCTGCCTGCCAGAGCGCACTCGGGTTGACGCTCGCGTAGTAGGCAAGGGTCATCGCCAGGGCCAGCCCGAGCAGCAGGCCGAAGGCCGCCAGCAGCACCACGGTCAACTGCCGGGATCTGCGCGCCGCGAACCGCATCCCGATGAGGCAGGCGAAGGCGGCGATGAACGCGATGATGCCCACGCCGTTGGCGAGGTTGCGGCCCAGGTAGGCGCCGAGGGCGAACAGGGCCACCGTGAACGCGACGTATCCCATCGTCTGCGCGAACAGGGTGTGGGCCTGATCGCGAGCCGACGACCCGGCTCCTCGATAGTTGAATGACTCATCCATGACATGCCGCTCTTTCTCCGTGAAGACGTGCGGGACGGCCAGCACGACATGCGGCCCGGCTCGTAGCCGCCGGCACTGCGGCGGGATCGGCCACGCCGCGACGGTCGAGGTGGTCCGCGGCGTCCGACGTGGCGGTGCTGCCGGGGTTCTGCCGCCCGGCGGTCACGAATGGCATGGCCCTCCCCCGCCGGCGAGGCGATGATCCGGGCGCCGGTGGACAGCCGCGGATGATGCCCTCACCCGCGGGCATCGCGGCGGACCCGGTCGACGATGCTGCCGCTCCACCATCGTCGACCCCCGTGGCGGCGAGGTCTACGAACACCCGGCGGCAACCGGCTGCGCTGCTCGAGCACGGAACTGGTCTCGTGATGAGCCGTCAACGTCGCTGATGGCAGCGGGGCCTCACCGCAGCCGGGGGGCGGGGTGCCGGTTCTCCCTCATCTTGAAGCAGCCACGACACCCGCAGGTTGGACCGTCCGGGAACCAACCCCCCGGCCCTCAGGGCACGCCGGCCCCCACCGCCGACCGGACCGCGACGTCATCCAGGACGAGCACTTCTCGTCGCGGCAAGGACACGCGACACTTCTCGTTGCGTCAGGAGTAAGGAGAACTCCCCGGATGGCCCCGGCTCGGGGTCGGCTCGTTCGGCCTGATGAGCCGGAGGCCGTCCCGACCGCCTCGCCGACCGCGCCCGCGGGTCAGCCGGCTCGATCGGCGAGGTAGCCCGCCGCCTCGGCGAGCCCGATCACGTCGCCGTACTTGCTGTCGATGTCGAACAGGCTGGCCAGGTGCGGCAGCTCCGCCCGGTCCCCGACCGCATCCTCGACGACGATGGTGTGGAACCCGTAGGAGCAGGCGTCCACGGCGCTCGCCCGCACACAGCCGCTGGTGGTGCACCCGGTGATCAGCAGGGTGTCGACCCGCCGCGACATCAGCCGGGACGCGAGGTCGGTACCGAAGAAGCACGACGCGTACTTCTTGACCAGCAGCATCTCGGTGGGACGGCGATTCAGCCGGGGGTCGACCTCCACCCACTCGCTGCCCTCGACCAACCAGGTGTTGGACGGGATCTTGCGGATCCACAGGCCGGCTTCCTGCAGATCCGGGTCGTAGGCGACGGTCGAGAAGATGATCGGCACGTCGGTGCCGCGAGCGAGTTCGAGCAACTCGTTCGTCGCCTTCAGCTGCGTCTCCAGCGCACCGGAGAGCGGCGAGCGGGAGTCGGTGAAGCCGCGGATCAGGTCGACGACCAGGATCGCCGGACGCGACCCGAACCCGATGCGCCCGCCCAGTCCCTTGCTGCGGAACTCCTCCCGCAGTGCCGCGTACTGCTCGACCATGTCCGACCTGGTCATCGCGCCCCCTGTTCGCCGGCGGCGTCCGCCGCCGGGTGCGTCCGTTCGTAGTGCTCGGCGATCTCGTCACTGGTCGTCAGCCAGACACCGGACCTACCGGCGATGTAGTCGAGCGCCTGGTCCAGGTACTTGTGCCGGAACGGCTGGTTGACGATGAACGGGTGCAGGCACAGCGCCATCACCCGCCCGCTGTGCGCCGAGTCCTCGTAGAGCTGGTCGAACTGGTCGATCACGATCTGCCGGAAGTCCGCCCCGCTGAGGCTCTTGCCCACGAAGAGGCTCACGTCGTTGACCTCGATGGAGTACGGGACGCTCAGCATCCCCGGCACGTTCAGCCGGTAAGGCTGGTCGTCGTTGCACCAGTCGAGCACGTAGCTCAGCCCGAGCTCGGCCAGCAGCTGCGGCGTCTCGAAGGTCTCGGTGAGCGCCGGGCCGAGCCAGCCCTTGGGCCGGCTCCCGGTCGCCTTCTCGATCGTGTCCACCACGTCGGTGAGGTAGGCCAGCTCCTCGTCGCGGGTCATGCCCGCCTGGAACGTCGAGTTGTCCCGGCCGTGCGCGAGCCACGCCCAGCCGCGTTCCCGCCCGGCGTCGATGATCTGCGGATACCGGCTGCAGACGTCGGAGTTGAGCAGCACGCTCGCCCGCAGCCCGTGCCGGTCGAGGCTGTCGATGAGCCGCCAGATCCCGACCCGGGGGCCGTAGTCACGCCAGCCGTAGTTGCACGGGTCCGGGGCGAGCCCGGCGGTGCCGCCGAAGATGCTCGTCGACGGGCGGTCCACCTGGTAGTGCTCGACGTTGAGACCGACGTAGAACGCCACGCGGGCGTCACCCGGCCAGGCCAGCGGCGGGCGTTCGGTGATGGGGCTGTACTCGAAGAGCTCGTTGTCCATGGCCACTCATCTCGTGCCGTCATCCCGGATCCGGCTCCCCGCGGCCCATCGGAATGGACTCTGCTGTGAAGAAGACGGCTCTGTCTAGCGAGAATTGCGGGGCGCTGTCAAGACCGTGCCGCCCACCGGTGCATCCTCGGTAGCACTGGTGGAAACCGGTGACGTGGGCGCACGACACCGGAACGGCGAGTCGAACCGACGGAGGTGCCATGTCCGACGTGGCCGATGTACGGGTCCTGATCACCGGATCGACGAGCGGCCTCGGCCTCGCGATGGCCGAGGCACTGGTGGCCGGGGGCGCCCGAGTGATGATCACCGGACGCCAGGAGGAGCGGGTCCGGGCGGCGCTGTCGCGGCTCCCCGCGGGTCCCGGCAGGACCTACGGGATCGCCATGGACGTCCGCGACCAGGCGTCGATAGGGCGCGGCATCGAGGCCACCTACCAGCAGCTGGGAGGCCTCGACGTCCTGGTCAACAACGCCGGGCTGGGCATGCGTCACGTCAATCCGCGGTTCCTCGTGGAGCCCCGGCCCTTCTGGGAGGTTCCGGCCCAGGGCTTCCGGGAGGTCCTCGACACCAACCTCACCGGCTACTTCCTGGTCTCGCAGGCCGTCGCACCCCGCTTCGTCCAGCAGGGACACGGCAAGATCATCAATATCTCGATGAACCACGAGACGATGCAGCGCAAGGGCTTCGTGCCCTACGGACCGTCGCGCGCCGGCGCCGAGTCGCTGTCCGTCATCATGGCCGCCGACCTCGCCGACCACGGGGTGACCGTCAACCAACTGCTACCCGGCGGAGCCACCGCCACCGGCATGATTCCCGACGACGTACCCGCCGAGGTCCGCGCCGGCCTGCTGGACCCGTCGGTGATGGCCGGCCCCATCCGCTGGCTGTCCTCCACCGACTCCGACGGGGTCACCGGCCAGCGCATCAACGCCGGCCGATTCGCCGACTGGCTACAGCAGCACGCCGGCAGCTGACCGGGTCGGCCGGCGACACGCGGCCGGACCCTCCGCCTCCGTGGCCCGCCTGCCTGCGGACTGGCGCACCCGGCTACCGCAGCAGCGCGACGAGCTCGTGTCCGCGGGGCGGGACCCCGCGCCCGGCCTGACTCCCCCACCGTGTGCCGCCGCCGGGCACGGCGTGTCCCATTTTGCTCCCCTCCGCGCCGGGAACGACCAGCAGCATGGTGGCCAACGGCCCGGCCGGCATCCGGGAGAAATCCAGGACGGAAGACTGGCCAACCGCGCCCACCTCGGTTATAAACTATATTCGCTCACACGTGACTGCCACCACACCTTGCTGATCAGCCCCACGGGGCGGATCGCGGTTCCGGCCCGCCCCGTGCCGGGGTGCCTGCCACCTCAACGAAGAGGAGACATCGACGGTGCGAACGGCAACATTCGAGTTCACCCGGGCGGCGTCGTTGGACGAAGCCCTCGCCGCGATGGCCACCGGAGCGCAGGCGCTCGCCGGCGGACAGAGCCTCGTCCAGACGATGAAGCTGCGGCAGGCCGCCCCCGCACACCTCGTCGACATCAACGGCGTCGACGACCTGCGCGGCCTGGCGTCCGACGGCGACGGGCTGCGCATCGGCGCGCTGACCCGGATCGCCGAGCTCGCCTCGTCACCGGACCTGGCCCGGCACTGCCCCTGGCTGCAGGACGCGGCCCGGCGCACCGCCGACGTCCAGGTGCGCAACCGGGGCACGATCGGCGGCAACCTCTGTTTCGCCGACCCCCGCTCCAATCTCGCGTCGACCCTCATCTCGCTGCGGGCCGAGCTGACGGTGCGCAGCCGCGGCGGGACCCGCCGGCTCGGCGTGGAGGAGTTGTTCGCCGGCTTCCGCCGCAACACCCTCGCGGCCGGCGAACTGGTCACCGCGGTCCACGTCCCCGGCTGGGCCCCCGCGGCCCGCGGCGCCTACCGCGAGCTGTCCCGCCAGCCCAACGGCGTCCCGGTGGTCAACGTCGCCGTCACCGTCAACACCGACGGCGTGGTCGGCATCGGCGTCGGCGGCCTCGGGATGCGCCCGCTGCGCGCGCTGCAGGTCGAAGAAGCGCTGCGGACAGTGGACCGCACCGACCCCGACGCCGTGCGCACCGCCGCCGGGCGGCTCGCCGACGACCTGGGCGCGGTCGAGCCCCTCACCGACCTGCACGGATCTGCCGAGTACCGCCTCGATGTCGCCACCGCACTGCTGCGCCGTCTCGTCGTCGAGACCGCCCGGACCGAGGAGAGCTGAGCCCCATGGCCGAGAGCACGAAGATCACCGTCACCGTCAACGGTGTGGTGCACGAGCGGACCGTCGAGCCGCGCACCCTGCTCGTCGACCTGGTGCGCGACGAGCTCAGGCTCACCGGCACCCACGTCGGGTGTGAGGAGGGCATCTGCGGCGCCTGCACCGTCACCGTGGACGGCACCATCGTCAAGAGCTGCCTGATGTTCGCGATCCAGGCCGACGGCGCCGAGGTGACGACCGTCGAGGGCCTCACCCCCGCCACCGGGTTGAGCCCGCTGCAGGAGGCGTTCCGCAACGAGTTCGCCGTCCAGTGCGGCTTCTGCACCCCCGGCATGATCGTCGCGGCGGAAGCACTGCTGCGCGACAACCCCGACCCGACCGAGGACGAGGTCCGCGAGCACCTGGTCGGCAACCTCTGCCGGTGCAGCGGCTACCTGCCCATCATCGCCGCCGTCCGCGCGGCTGCCGGCGCCCGCCAGGAGGCCTGATCATGACGATCGACGAAGCGACCGGCTCGCTCATTGGTCGCGCGGTCAAGCGCACCGAGGACCGGCGCCTGCTCACCGGGCGTGGCCGGTTCGCCGACGACGCCGCCGCCATCGACGCGCTGCACTGCGCCATCCTGCGCAGCCCGCACCCGCACGCCCGGATCGTGCGGGTCGACACCTCCGCCGCACGCCGGCTGCCCGGCGTGGTGCTGGCCATCTCGGGTGCGGAGGCGTCCGAACACTGGAACCGGCTCCCGGCCGCCATGGACCTGATGGACATGAAACTGCCGAGCGTCTACGCATTGGCGACGGACAAGGTGCACTACGAGGGCGAGGCGGTGGCCGCCGTCGTCGCCGAGACCCGATACGCCGCGGAGGACGCGCTCGCGGCCATCGAGGTGGAGTACGAGCCGCTGCCGGTGCTGGCCTCGGTGCACGACGCGCTGGGCGTCGACCCCTTCGAGAACCCGGACGGCCCCTGGCAGCCCAAGACGGTGCTCTACGAGGAGTGGGGGCACAACGTCCAGTGCGACTGGGCGTTCGAGATCGGCGACCCGGACGCGGTGTTCGCCACGGCCGACCACGTGGTGTCCTGCCGGCCGGCGGCGCACCGCTACAGCGGGGTCCCCCTGGAGACCCGGGCCGTCGTCGCCGAGTACGACGCGGGCAGGCAGAGCCTCAAGGTCCGGATGTCCACCCAGTTCCCCCACCAGGCGCGCACCCTGATCGCCGCCGTCCTCGGGCTGCCCGAGCCGAGCGTGCAGGTGGTCGCCGACGACGTGGGTGGCGGTTTCGGTAACAAGCTGCAGGTCGACTCCGAGGTCATTCCCACGCTGCTGGCCGTGCTCACCGGACGGCCGGTGAAGTGGTTCGAACCGCGCCGCGACTGGCTGAGCAGCGCACCGCACTCCCGCGACTACGCCCACCACATCCAGGGCGCCTTCGACTCCGACGGGCGGCTGCTCGCCGTCCGCGAGCACCTGGTCGGCGACGAGGGCTGTGACGGGGCCGGCCGCTCCGCGGGGCTCGGCGCGCTGCTGGTCGGCGGCACCTACGCGCCCGGGCCGTACGACGTGCGGTCCTACCGCACGCGGGTGCAGGCCGTGGTCACGAACAAAGCGCCCTACGGGGCCTACCGCGGCTACGGCAAGGAGACCGCGAACCTGGCGATCGAACGGCTGATGGACACCGCCGCTGCCCGGATCGGCATCGACCCCGTCGAGATCCGGCGGCGCAACCTGGTCCGCGAGTTCCCCTACGAGATGTCGTCCGGCCCGATCCTGGAGAGCGGCAGCTTCGCCGAGTGTCTCGAGGCCGTGACCGAGGCGATGGACCTGCCCGCCCTGCGCCGCCGCCAGGAGGAGGCCCGCGCACAAGGCCGGCACCTGGGCATCGGGGTCATCTCGTTCCTGGAGCCGTCCGCCGCCGCCATCCCGATGTCGGTGTTCAACGGCTACGAGTCCGCGTCGGTCCGGATCACCCCTGACGGCCAGGCCATGGTCCTGACCGGCATGCAGGCGATCGGCCAGGGCGTGGAGACGGCACTCGCGCAGATCACCGCCGACCGCCTGGGCATGAACACCGACGACGTCCGCGTGGTCTACGGCGACACCAACGCGGTGCCCTACGGCCTCGGCGCCTTCGCCAGCCGCGGCGCCACGTACGGCATGAGCGCCACCCACGAGGCGGCGACCCAGGTGCGGGAAAAGCTGCTCAAGGCCTCGGCCAACCTCCTCGAAGCCAACCCGGACGATCTCGAACTCGGCGGCGGGGAGGTCTGGGTCGCGGGCGTACCCACCAAGCGCATCACGATCGCCGACGTGGCCAAGGCCGTCTACCTGTTCCCCGGGCCGTACGCGACGCTGCCGGGCGAGCCGAATCCGACGCTGGAGGGCAACTACGTCTGGACCAACCCGAACGTCAGCTGGGCGCCCGACGAGCACGGCCGGGTGCGACTCTATCCGGCGCACGGCAGCGGCGCCCAGGCAGCGCTGGTCGAGGTCGACATCGAGACCGGGCAGGTGTCCATCGAGAAGCTCTGGGTGGCGCACGACGTCGGAAAAATGATCAACCCCGGGATCGTGCACGCCCAGATCATCGGCGGCATGATGCAGGGCCTCGGCGGCACGATGTTCGAGCAGCTCTGCTACGACGACGAGGGTCGCCTGCTCACCACGACGCTCAACGACTACCAGTTGCCGAACGCGATGTCGGCGCCGCCGATCGAGATCCTGCACCTGGAGACCCCGTCGCCGGTGACCCCGCTGGGCACCAAGGGAGTCGGCGAGGCGGGCTGCATCGGGACCCCGTCCGTCCTGCTGTCCGCGGTCGAGGACGCACTGCGCCCCCTCGGCGTGCGGGTCGAGCGCACCCCGCTGGACCCGCAGCGGGTGCGCGCGCTGGTCCGCGAGGCCCAGAACCGCGTGGACGGTCCCTGATCCGTGCGGGGCCCGCCCGCCGGACGGGCCCCGCACCACGGCCTGCCTCGACATACCACATTGGAGGATCAGTGAGCGCCCCGCCCAGCAACGAGACGATCGCGGCAGCGAACGCGACGCGACACCGGATCAGCCGCAGCCCGTTCGGTCCCGACGACCAGATCGGGATGCTCAACATGATCACCCCGGAGTCGCGGGCAGCCGCCCTGGAGCAGGCCGACGCGACCCGGCTGTTCGACCTGTCGGTCGAGTACCACGTGGGGATGCCGTCCTGGGCCGGGCTCGGCGATCCGACCTACCAGTTCTGGATGTCGCACACGCCGGCCGGCACGGTCAGCGAGGACGTGATGGGCCTCGGCGCGGAGCAGAACAACCTGGTCGCGTACTCCGGTGACTGCGTGTCGATGTACACCCACACCGGGACGCACCTGGACGCGCTCAACCACTTCGGCTACTGCGGTGAGATCTGGAACGGCTTCACCGAAGCAGATCACCTGGGCAGCCGGCACTGGCTGCGCTGCGGCGCCGAGCAGCAGCCCCCGATCATCGCCCGGGGCGTGCTGATCGACGTCGCCCGCGCGCACGGCACCGACCTGCTGCCGGACTCCTACGCCATCGGCGCCGACGAGCTCACCGACGTGATGGCCGCGCAGGGCACCGAGGTGCGGCCGGGGGACGTCGTCTTCATCCGGACCGGGCGGATGACGGTCTGGCCGGACCCCGAGCGGTACCTGTTCCGGGAGCCGGGTCTCAACCGTGAGGGCGCCGAACTGCTGGCCCGGGCCGGCGCGATGATCATCGGCTCGGACAGCGTCGCCCTGGAGCAGATGCCGTCGGCCGACCCGGAGAACTGGCACCCGGTGCACACCTACCTGCTCGCCGAGGCCGGAGTCCCGATCATGGAGAACGTCTACCTGGAAGAGATCTCGGCCGAGTCGCTCCACGAGTTCATCCTGATCGCCGCGGGGCTGCCGCTGCGCGGGTCGACCGCGGCGCCGATGCGGCCGATCGCGATGCCGCTGCGTTCCCGGTAGCGCCGACATGATCGGCTGGAAGCCCGGCCCCGGCCCCCTCCTCGTACCGTGTGCCCCATGACATCCGGTGCCAGCAGGGGGGCCGGCCCCAGCACGAGCCAGCAGCACGCCGTCGAGTGGCTGCGGCGAGCCATCGTCGAGGGCGGGTTGCGGCCGGGCACGCACATCCAGCAGGACGAGATCGCCGAACGCATCGGGGTCAGCCTGATCCCGGTGCGCGAGGCGCTGAAGGTGCTCGAAGGCGAGGGACAGCTCACCTACATCCCGCGCCGGGGCTACTTCGTCACCGAGCTGCGCGCGGCCGACCTCATCGAGATCAACGCGCTCCGCGAACTGCTGGAGGACCGCGCGGCCCGGGCCGCCGTGCCGATGCTCGACGAGGCGGTCATCGACCGGCTGGAGCGGGCCGCGCGGGACTGTTCCGTCGCCTCGACGACCGGCGACGTCGCCGCTGAGCTGGCCGCGAACCGGCGATTCCACTTCGGCATCTTCGAATGCGGCAGTGGGCCGTACATGATGCGGTTGATCAGGCTGTTGTGGGAGTCCACGGAGGCCTACCGCGCGCTCTACTACAACATCGAGGCGGAGCGGCACGCCGCCGACGAGTCGCACGCCCGGATCCTGGACGCGGCCCGGGCCCGCGACGCCGACCGGCTGATCGCCGAGCTCGACGAACACCGCGACCGCGCGTTGCGCACCCAGGTCAAGATCCTCACCCAGCACGGGTCCTGACCGCGCTCGCCGGCGGATCGCTCCGAGGCGCGGCGGGCCTGCAGCGCAGGCAGGTGGTCGGGCAGCTCCTCACGGCCGGCGAACACCACGCCGGCGAGCTCGTCAGGTGGCAGCCGCAGCACCGCGAGGTCGTCGACGGCGCCGCCGTCGAACACCAGGATCAGCCCCTCGGTCCGCGCCGCGGAGGCCGGCACGTCGTCGACCGCCAGCAGCCGACCGGGTTGCCGGTTGAGCCAGCGGGTCTTTCCGTCAGCGCACGTACCGGTGGAACCAGTTGATCGTGTCGAGCCACGCGGCCGCCGCCTGTGTCGCGTTGTAGCGTGGCCCGGTGTCGTTGTGGAACGCGTGATCGACGCCGGGATAGACCGTCACCCGGTACGGCTCGCCGGTCCTGCGCAACTCCGCCTCGACCGCGTCCTTGGTGCTGGTGACACGGCCGTCCTGCTCGGCGTACACCGCGAAGACGGCCGCCGTGGTGGCGGCCAGGCCGGCGAGATCCTGCGGGGCAGGACCGTAGAACGGCACCGCCGCCTTCACCGGGGCGCCGGCCGCGAGTGCGTTCCACACCATGCCCCCGCCGAAGCAGAAGCCGGTCATCCCCAGCTTGTCGCCCACCCCGGTGCCGGACAGCGTCGACAGCGCCTGCCTGAGGTCGCCGACCATGGCGCCGACATCGCGCTTGCTCAGCGCCGCCGCGTACGCCGCCGGATCGCTGAGGGCGTCCGCCCCGCCCTCGCGGGACAGCAGGTCGACGGCCAGCGCGCCGTACCCGGCGGTGGCGACCCGCCGCACGACATCCTTGATGTGGTCGACGAGCCCGCGGTTCTCGTGCACCACGAGCACTGCTCCCGACTGCGCAGTGCTCGCCGGCAGGGCGTAGTAGCTGATCAACGGCGCGCCGTCGGGCCCCCTGACCTGCAGCGGTCGGACCTGGATACGCGGGTCGTCGGGCCGGACGGTGACGCCGTCGGGCGTGGGCTGCTCCGGAGGCATGGCGAACGGCTGCGCCGGCGTCGACGTGCGCGATGCGGGGACCGCGGGCGTGCCCACCGGCGTGGCGCCGCACCCCAGCGTCTGCAACAGCGCAAGGGTGGCCGCCGTGCTGCCGGTGATCAGCGTGACCCGGCGCAGCAAGCCGAGCCGCTCAGACCGACACCGCACGCAGAGCGGGCAGGTATCCCAGGGCCTGCCCGGCGATGTTGGGGTGATAGCTGTCCGTCGCCGGAGTGGTCGGTGGGTTGATCCACCGGTGCAATGTGGCCGCGCACGTCCCGTGGTTCTGGAAGCGCGACCGGACGTCGACGAACGCGGCGTGCGCCGCCTCGGCGCGCTGCCGGATGACCCCGTCCAGCAGGTCCGTCCCGGCGTCGATCGCGGCGCGGGCGGCTGCGGGCGGCAGGCCGGCCGCGGTGCACGGCCCGGACCCGAACAGCAGCGGGTAGCCCAGCACCACGAGCCGAGCGTGCGGTGCGTGGGCACGGATCTGCGCGAACGTCGTATCCAGGCGACCCGGCAGCACCTGCTGGACGGCCGTCCGACCGGCCGAGACGGCGGCGTCGCACTGCGCGGACGTACCCGCCGAGCAGGCCTGCAGCACCGGGGCGAACCCGACGTCGTTGCCGCCGACGGTGATCGTGACCAGGGCTGCGTCGCGCGGCACGCTGCCGACCTGGCTGCTCTGGACGTCAGCCGTGGTCGCGCCCGAGCACGCGACGAAGGTGAGGTCCATCCGCTGGATCCGTGCCGACAGCGGTGCGTAGGCCAGCGGGCTGCGCAAGCAGGCGCCGCTCGACGGCCCGTAGAGCCGGGTCCCCACGCCTGACGAGTAGGAGTCGCCGAGCGCGGCGTAGACGGCGTTCGACGGTGACGATCCCGCCGGTGCGGACGGTGCGGCGACGGCGGCCGGCGCGCCGGCCAGGAGGACGGCCAGGGCGGAGACTGCAACCGCGATGAGACGCTTCATGCCGAAGCCCTTCGCTGGGCCGTGCGAGCCGATTCCGACGATTCCCTCGAGCGCTGCGCCGTGCCGATCCAGGGGAAACAGCGCAACAGTGTGACATCGGGCCCCGGGCGCGACAACCGTTCACCGGCGCCGACCGGGACGGGCCGCGAAGCGGCACGAGGTGGCCGGCGTCCGGACGCCTGCACCCGCCACGATGAACCGGGCACGGTCATCGCCGGCGCCGGGCCGCGTTGCGCCGGCCGGACCGCTGGCCTTCACCCGCGCGGTGGGCCAGAGTTGCGCGATGGATGCCGCCACCGAACTACGGCGCATGGTCGACGGGTACCAGGTGTCGCAGGCACTGCATGTCGCCGCCACGCTCGGGATCTCCGACGTGCTCGCCGCCGGCCCGCGCACCGTCGCCGACCTCGCCGTCGCCACCGGAACCCATGAAGGGTCGCTGTCACGGCTGATGCGAGCGCTGGCCTCGGTCGGTGTCTACGCGCGCGACGACGACGGCCGGTTCGCCAACACCGAGCTCGGCGAGGCCCTGCGCGCCGGCACGCCGGGGTCGGTCGCCGGCTGGGCCGGGCTCATCGGCCGGCCGTACTACTGGCAGGCGTGGGCCGGCCTGGCGGACAGCGTGCGCACCGGCGAGAACGCGTTCGCCACCGTGCACGGAGAGTCCATCTGGGCTTACCGGGCGAAACGGCCCGACGAGCTGGTGATCTTCGACCGGGCGATGACGGCGCTGTCCGCAGCCGTTGCCGGTGCCGTCGTCGAGGCCTACGACTTCGACCGGTTCGGCACCATCGTCGACGTCGGGGGTGGCCGGGGCGGGCTGCTGGCGGCGATCCTCACCGGCCACCCCTCCATGCGCGGCGTGCTGTTCGACCAGCCCGACGTCGTGGCCGGCGCGAGCGAGTTGCTCGAGCGCGCCGGCGTCGCCGACCGCGCCACGACGGTCGGCGGCGACTTCTTCGACGCGGTGCCCGAGGGCGGCGACGCCTACCTGCTCAAGGCGGTCGTCCACGACTGGCCGGACGCCGAGTCGATCGCGATCCTGCGCACCTGCCGGCGGGCCGTCCCCGCGCACGGCACCCTGCTGCTGATCGAACAACTGCTCGACGACGGCCCGGATCCGGGCCGCGCCGCGTTCTCCGACCTGAACATGCTGGTCGCGCCGGGCGGCCAGGAGCGCAGCGTGGACGACTACCGGTCGCTGCTCGCCGCCGCCGGCTTCCACCTCGTCCGGGCCGTGCCCACGACGAGCGATGTGTTCGTGCTCGAGGCGACGCCGGCGTAGCGGCTCCCGCCTCACATCACGCCGGTCCTCCGGCCCGCGCGGCGGCGTAGCGTTCAGGTATCGGAGCGTTCAGGTATCGGACGGCGTGACCGAGAGGCCGGTGGTCGATGAGCCCTGACCCGTCCGTCGTGGGTTGCCTCGGTGTCCTGACCGTCGCCACCCGGGGAGGGAGCGGGCCGGGAGAAGCCCGGGTGAGGATCCGCGGGGGCTCGGAGACCTTCCTGGCGTGGTCCGACGAGGCGCTGCCGAAGGGCGAGACGGTGCTCGTCGTCGAGTCCCGCGGCGGTCGCGCGGTGACCGTCGTCGCGTGGCCGGATCCCTCGCTCCTCGCCGTCGAGATGCTCGGCTAGAGGAGGCACGCAATGTTCGGTTATCGAGTTCCCGCCCCGGACCAGGCCATGCTGATCTCCGGCGGTAGGGGCGGGACCGGCGGCAGTCCGTTCCGGGTCGTCACCGGCCACGGAGCGTTCGTCCTGTCCTTGTTCCGCAAGGTCCGGTTCCTCACCCTCGCCATGTGCGAGGCCGAGGTGGAGGAGGTCTGCGTGACGCGGCAGGCGATCGCGCTGAACATCCGCGCGGTCATCGCGTTCAAGGTCGGCAACGACGAGGAGAGCATCGTCAACGCGGCGCAGCGGTTCCTGTCCGACCAGGACCAGATGTCGGTCCTCACCGGACGGATCTTCGCCGGGCACCTGCGCTCGATCATCGGCTCGATGACCGTCGAGGAGATCATCACCGAACGCCAGAAGCTGGCCAGCGAGGTGCTCGACGGTTCCAAGGCCGAGATGGCCACCCTCGGGCTCAGCGTCGACTCGTTGCAGATCCAGTCGATCGACGACATGAACCTCGGCTACATCAAGGCCATGGCCGCGCCGCACAACGCAGCGATCCAGCGGGAGGCGCAGATCGCCCAGGCGCAGGCGGACCGGGCCTCCGCGGAGGCCGCGCAGCAGTCCCAGCGCCAGCAGGCCGAGTACGCCCGGCAGACGGCCGTCATCCAGGCCCGGTACCGGGCCGAGATCGACACCGCGCAGGCCGAGGCCGCACAAGCCGGGCCGTTGGCGCAGGCCCAGGCCCAGCGCGAGGTCACCGCGGCGCAGACCGAGCTGGCGGGGCGCGCGGCCGCGCTGCGCCAGCAGCAACTGATCGCCGAGGTCGTCCGGCCGGCCGAGGCCGAGGCCGAGCGGGTGCGCATCCTGGCCCTGGCCGACGCCGAGAAGATGCGAATCCAGGCCGAGGCGGCGGCGTCGAACGACCGGGTCGCCCTCGACCGGATGCTCATCGACCAGCTGCCCGAGATCGTGAAGGAGGCGGCGATGGGACTCCGCGGCGCCAACGTCAACATCCTCAACGGCGCGGACGGCCTCAGCGAGATCGCTGCCGGCCTGGTCAGCCAGGGTCTGAGCATCCTGGAGTCGGTCAAGAAGGCGACGAACTCCCCGCTCGCCGGGCCGGCCCCCGAGCCGTCCACCACGCCCGAGAAGATCCCGGCCGGACCGGCGTTGAGCGGTCCTCGGTGATCTCAGCGGTGTCCCGGCCGAGCCACCGCTGCGGCCTGCGCACCCGCAACCGTCGCGGTCGGACGTCCTGAGTCGATCCCCGCGTCCGCAGCGCGGACGGGACCGTCGGCGGTATCGTTCGGGACCGACGGCCCTGCAGAGCACATGGAGCAGCCGGCATCGTGGATCCACGAGCAGCGCATCCGCTCGTGACGGTGCGGTCGCCGGTGCCGCCGGCCACGCTGCCCTCCCCGGGGGCACCGAGGCCGGGGTGAGGACCGGTCGTGACCGCCACCCCGACGCCCCGCCGGCCGGTTCCTCGGAGGAGCCGGCCGGCGGCGGCACCTGGACGGCGCGACTGGTGGCACACCTCATCGGGCGCTCACTCGAGACCGAGAATCCCCTTCGGCTGCAGTTGGTGCAGGCCCTCGCTCGAGATGGCGTAGAAGAGCGGCAGCAGCACGAAGACCCCGAGGGCGATGGACGGGGCCGCGATGCCCAGCACCCCGGCCACGCCGTACCCCAGGATGCCGGCCCAGGCTCGTACGCGGTGCTCGCCGAAGTCCGACGCGGGGACCTCCTGCTCGAGCAGCCGGTCGGCGTGGCGGTAGACATAGGCGTAGAAGAGCAGCCAGCTGACGCACATGACCATTCCGGCCAGGGCGTAGAAGCCGACGGCCACCCGGGCGTCGGAGGTGTTCAAGCCCTCCTGCAGCGTCGCCGACACCACGGCGGTCGGGAACGGCAGGACCGCCGTGGTCAGCAGGAGCCCGAGATTGGCGCAGTGCAGGCCCAGGTCCACGTAGCGGATGCGGTTGAAGGCCGCATGGTGGTTGAGCCAGATGACTCCCACGTACAGGAACGAGGCGAGGTAGGCCACGTAACCGGTCCACTGCTGCAGCAGCGCCGTCAGCAGACCGCCGGGTGGGTGCGGCGGAACTCGGAGGTCCAGGACCAGCAGCGTGATCACAATGGCGAGCACACCATCGCTGAAGGCCTCGACCCGATTGGTACCCGACAGCCGCACACCACCGGCGTCGTCGGGCTCCGGCGCACCGGGCACGTGATCGTTCTCGGGCATCGGGCTCCTCCGGCGAAGACGGGACCGGCTCGATCGGCGGCATGGGCTGTCTCCAGGGCACCCAACGAGACGGGTGTCAATCGGCCGCGGGATCGCTCTCGGCGTTCCCCGGTTCACCTGCCGGCCCGGCGACCGTGGCCCGGGGCCGGCGCAGCAGCCGCACCTCCCGTGTGCTCAACGCTGCCGCGGTGGCGACGACGATGCCGGCTATTGATCAACTACTGGCGGCGGTGGTCTGCTGCTTCGACAGGTCCAGCGACCAGAACTCCCCGACGAGGTCGTGTCCGAAGCTGTGGTGCCGTTCCTCGCCCTCCAGCACGAACCCCGCCGCCCGGTAGATGCGCCGGGCCGCGACCAGGACGTCGTTGGTCCACAGCCCGATCCGCCGGTATCCGGCGTCGCGGGCGAACGCGACGCACGCATCGACCAGCCGGGTGCCCAGCCCCAGCCCACGCGCCCACGGCTCCACCAGCAGGATCCGCAGCTTGGCCACGTCGTCGTGGTCCGGGTCGGCCACGCAGAACACGCAGCCGGCGGGCCGGCCGTCGACCTCGGCGATCCACGCACGTTCGCGCGCCGGGTCGTGGTCGGTGAGGTAGGTCCCGACGATCTGGGCGACGAGACCCTCGAACGAGTCGTCCCAGCCGTACTCGGCGGCGTAGACGGCGCCGTGCCGGGCGACGACCCAGCCGTACTCCCCCGGCCCGGGCTCACGCAGCGCCACCCGCCGCGGGGCGTCGCGATCGGTGAGCAGCGCGCGCACCGTCCCGATGCCTGCCATCAGCTCCCGGCGGTCGACGGCCGGCAGCTGCGCCAGCAGCCCGGCCACCTGCTCGGTGGACCGTCGATCGAGATCCGCGGCGGTGTGGGCTCCGGACGCGGTCAGGGCGATCGTCTGCCGGCGAGCGTCGGCCGCCGAGCGGCCCCGGGTGACCAGGCCGTCTCGCTCGAGCCGGGTCAGCAGCCGGCTGAGGTAGCCGGAGTCCAGACCCAGGTCGCGGCGCAGATCGGCGACCTCGGCGCTGGGCCGCTGGGCCAGCTCGAACAGCACACGGGACTCGGTGAGCGAGTACGGGGTGGCGAGCAGGCCCTCGGCCAGCACGCCGAGTGTGCGGGTATAGGCACGGGAGAACGCCCGGATGGCCTCGATCTCGGCCGGGGCGACGACGTCGATTCCCATCGGCCCAGCGTGACCCAGACCTCTGACCTGGTCAAGCATTATCGCTGACTGAGTCAGCGAATCCGTCCGGTTCAGCCGGTGAGGCGGCCGATGCCGGAGAAGAGCAGATACACCCCGAAGCCGACGGCGGCGACGAGGATGACCGCGCGGCCGTGCCGATGCAGCCACTCGTTGACGGACCTGAGACGCTGGACCGTGGTCTGCGGCCAGACGAGGTGCAGCACGATCGGCACCTCGACGAAGGCCATGTAGATCCCGGCCATCAGGACGACGCTCAGCGCCGCGGCGAGTGCGCTCACGTGCGCTTTGGTGATCGCGTGCAGCGACGCGAGGTAGAACGGCGACGGCGAGTACATGACCATGCCCGCGACCAGCAGCCCGAGCAGGCCCACCTCCCGGCGATCCTCGGACCCCGCCCCGGGCCCGCGCGGCGGGCGCCGGGCGACGACCAGGGCGAACACGAGCAGTAGCACGCCGAGGCCCACGTCGATCCACGGTGACACGGTGTGGTGCGTACTGCTCTCCACCCCCGTTCCCTGCAGGAGCAGGACGAAGGCGAAGCCGACCCCGAGGGTCGCGACGGCCCCGCCGGCCAGCAACATCAGCGCATGCTTCCTGGGCTCGGGCCCGGCCAGCAGGTAGGCGACCAGCAGGAGCGCCGGCGGCCAGAATGCCGCGGCGAGCGCCGGCGGAACGGCTTGCGCAAGCACGTCGTCACGCGCTCGCTGCTGGGGGCACCGACGCGCGTCGTCGCGGTGCTTGCGCCTGCCGATCTGCACCCACGCCCGGCAGTCAACCGCGCCGGGCGCCGCGACGGCCTCACCTGCGAGAGGTGGGGGCCTGATCGTCCTGCTACCGGTGGGGTTCACCGCCGGCGCTGGAACTGGCGCCGGGCGACCCGCCCGGCGCCCGCCTCACCGGAACCCGTCGGCCACGTGGGCAGCCAGGGCGAGATAGGCGTCGACCGTCGCGGGCCGCAACTCGGGCAGCTCGATCCGGCCGCCGGTGGCCAGGTGCGCGTCGAACGGCACCTCGACGACCGCGCGGCAGCGGGCGGCGAAGTAGTCGCGGATCCGGTCGCGGTCGACCTCCCTGCTCCACCGATCGCAGCACAGCACCACGATCGCCTGTTCGACCTGCTCGGCGTGCCCGTGCGCCACCAGCCAGTCCAGGGTCTTGGCCGCCCGGCTCGCCCCGTCCACGGTGGGCGCACCCACCACGACCAGGCCGTCGGCGAGGGCGAGGGTGCCCTCCATCGCCGAGTGCACCAGCCCGGTTCCCGAGTCGGTGAGAACGATGTTGTAGAAGCGGGTCAGCACAGCCGACACCCGCTCGTACTCGTCGCGGTCGAACGCCTCGCTCGCCGCCGGATCCTGCTCCGAGGCCAGCACCTGCAGCCGTCCGGCCAGGCTCGTGTACCGCGCGACGTCGGTCAGCGATCGTGTCGTCGTGATGTTGTCCAGCAGATCCCGGACGGTCACCGACGTCTCCGCGGTCAGCCGGTCGGCGAGCGTGCCGGCGTCGGGGTTCGCGTCGAGCGCGATCACCCGGTCGCCCCGGTTCTCCGACAGCACGAGACCCAGGCAGGCCGTCACCGTGGTCTTCCCGACCCCGCCCTTGATCGACGCGACCGCGATGCGGTGTGCGCCGCGCAGCGGGCGGCGGATCCTGGCCAGCAACTCCTGGCGGGCCCGCTCGGCATCGCCGAGACCGGGGTTGACCAGGCCCCGGCTCATCCGGAACACGCCGGCACGCCAGCCGTGGCTCGGACGGTCGCCGCGTTCGCGGACGATCGACCGCTCGTCGAGCTGGGCGACGGCCGGACCGCCCGGTCGGGGTGCCGGAGGGTTCACGGCGGCGGGCGACCACGCCGCGGACACCCACCCGTCCTGGTCCTGCGCGCCGCGTGGACGGTCGTCGACGGCCGTTCCGGTCACGGCCGCCGCGGACTCCCGCGCTCGCTCGGACCCGCGGTCCTCGTCCCGGTCGGTCTGCTCCTGCGGGTCGCTCACCCGTCACTCCTCAGTCGTGTTCGTCGCTGGTCAAAGGGACACCGAGGCCGGAAGGCCGGGTGCTGGACCCGGGTTCACGATGCGGTCGAAGTCCTCCGCGGACAGGGAGTCGCCGACGGCGACCGTCGCCGTCGTGTTCCCGCCGGCGTCGCCGCCATCGGCGACAGCGGCCAGGGCCTGGTCCAGCGCGGCCTTGGCCCGCATCCACTCGGCCCGGGCCTGATCCCGGGCGGCACCCGCCTTCTCGTGGTCGCGCAGCACGCGGGCGAGGTCACCGTCCCGCGCGATCCGGGCCTTCAGCGCCGCCACCTCGGCCTGGGCACCGGTGAGCTCGGCATGCAGCGCGGAGGACCCGAGTGGGTCGGCCCCGACCATCGCCGTCAGCGCGTCGACGCGGAACTCGAGGTCGGCGAGCTGTTCCGCGCCGGACGCCGCGCGCGCCTCGGCGGTGTGCGCATCGCCGGTCGCCGCGATGATCATCCGATCCGCCGGCGGCGCCGCCCACCAGAGAGCGTCGCGTTCGCCGGTCAGTTTCTCGAGAGCCTTCTCCGCCGTCCGCCACCGCGCAGCCGCATCGCGGACCTCCTCCGCGTGGCGGCTCACCGGTTCGGGCAGCGGGCCGAACCGCGCCTCCGCCTCACCCTCGGTCATCCGCAACGTGAGACCGGCGTCCTGGTGCACGTCCGCGACCAGCACCCGCGGCGCCGACCACGGCCGGCGCTGGTCCACCTCCACGACGACGCGGTACTCCGTGGGACCACCCACCAGCCGGGTGGCGCCGCTGCGGGTGTTCTCGTTCGGCTCGTGGCCGCCGGCCTTCGGGGTGGCGGTGTTCTCGCTCCGCACGGTCGCGCCGAGATCGGCGGTGCCCTGCCCGATGATCGGTTGCCGGCCGCTCGGTGCGAGCGTGCCACCGGCGCCGCGCTGGCGCGTGGTGACGAACTCGGTGTCCCGGCCCTCGCGATACCGAATCCCGTCCGTGACGTCGAACGAATGGCTGACGCCGTGTGTCACCGGCGACGTCGTCCGCGCGTAGATCTGCACCCGCACGCTCGGCCCGCCCACCTCGGTGCTGTGCAGTGTCGGCAGCGTCCATCCGCCACGCAGCATCTGCGGTCCGAGCGCGCGCCACATCTCCGGCGACATCAGCGCGTCCAGGCCGTGGCGTACCGGGCCGCCGGGGTGGGTGAGGCGTGGATCGATGCCGGCCTCGTGCAGCAGCGAGACCACGGCGTGGTCCACGGCCGCGGGGCCGCCACCGGCCGAGACCACGCGCAGCTGCTCCGGGAGCGGGGATCCCTGCGCCTGCCAGGTCAGCGCGGCCTCGTGCGTCCTCGCCGCCGACGGCTTGCCGTCCGGCCCCGGTACCGGCGCCGGGTGGGACGGCGGGGGCGGGGACGTGTCGCGGGGCGGCTGCGGGAGCGTGGACAGGTCGTCGGCCGGCGCTCGCAGGACGAGGTCGGAGATCCTGCCGACGTGCTGGGCCTGCAGGGCGCCGCCGGAACGAACCTCGACCTGCAGTCGCACCGGCATGGTGAACCGCGCGCTCGGGCCCTTCGAGTTCGTGATCCTGACGGTCCGGGTGACGTCGCTGTCGGTCCCCTTGTGCGCCGACGAGCGGCCGACGGTGCCCGTCGGGCCCGCTGCCAGGGCTGAGGAGCCGTCGTGGCTCGGTCCCGGCCGGCGTGTGCCCAACGTGGCCGATGTGGTTCCACGGATACCGATCGCCGTGGCCCGGGTCCGCTCGTCGGACTGCACGGAGGTCACCTTGTCCCTGATGTCGGCGCCGTCGTGCACGAGTCCCAGCGACCGTGGCGGATCGATCCGCTTCGCCACCAGCCGCACCTCGACGTCCGTGTGTCCCAGGAGCCGCGGTTCGGAGTTGAGCAAGGGCACGCCCGGTCCGAGCAGGCTGCCCAGCAGGCCGTGGGCGGTGGTTTCGGTCAGCTGCTCACGGATCCGGTGCAGCGTGGCCATCGCGTCGCCGAGCACCGAGTGTGGGAGCGGGCCGGAGTCGCTGCCGCGCAACCGGTCGGCGAGCGCGCCGAGCTGGTCACCGAGGATGTCGGGGTTCTCCAGGACCACGGTGTCCAGGGCGGGGCGCCCAGGGATGGTGGGCGAGGACGGTTGTTCATGGCCGGCAGTGTGCGAGCCGGCACCGTGCGAGCCGGCACCGTGCGGACCGGCACCGAGGCCGGGCCTGTCGAGCGGCGCGGGCAGCAGCCCCCAGGCCCTCGCCTGTACCTCGTCGACCCGCAGGAACACCGCGCCGGGCAGCCGCACCTGGCGGCCGGCCAGCCCGGTCGGCGCGGGTGCGACGGCGTCGCGCACGACGTTGCGCAGCCGCGCCTGGGCAGTCACCGTCACCAGCCCGTCGGCCTGCACCGCGAAGGTCCGGCGGCCCGAGGCGAGCACACTCCGCTCACCACCGGCCGAGGCCGAATTCGCGGTTCCTGTCGTCCGGCTCAAGGTCAGCTCGGCCGACACCTGGCCGCTGCCGACGACGCGGGGTGGGTCTCCGGCGCGCATGGGGGCGGGGTCTCCGGCGTACATCGGGGCGGAGTGGGTGCGGTCGCCCACTGACCCGGTGCCGCGCACGCCGAACTCCCAGGTGGACTCCTTCCCGGATTTGACCGTGTAGCCGCCCAGCGCGGCCGCCTGCTGGGTGCGGTCGGTGGAGACCGGCAGCCGGTCGCCGTCCGGGATGAGGGTCGGGTTCTCCACGGTCATGGCCACGCGCACCGCGCCGACCCGGTCGACCAGCCGCCGTTCGTAGACCAGGTCCTCGACGACGATCCCGCCACGCAGCAGCGCGCGGTCGGTGATGAGGCGTTCCGGGCTGAGGGCATCGGAGAGTGCTTTGGCCCCGGAACTACCGGCGAGCGTCAGCACCTCGTCACCGTGGGTGGCCTCGCCGAGGGCGTCCAGCGCGGCCTTCTTGATCGTCGCGGCACCCCCGACGACCAGGAGCGAGCTGTGCGGCGACAGCGGCGTCCCCGGCTCGGTCGGGCCGTCCAGCCGCGGCGGGTTCGGCAGCGGCTCGGTGCTCGGCGGGGCCGGGGGCCGGTCGACGGGTGTGCTGCGCAGGTCGTCGGCGGGCACGTGCAGGGTGATCGGGGACTCGAGCGGCTCGAGGAGCGACGTGCCCCCGGTCTCTCCCGGCCCGCGGGTCCGGACCACGGTCGTCACCGCGGGCTGGTGCAGCCCCGGCTTGCCGACCGGCAGGGTGCGCACCCAGTCCGCCGCCCGGTGATGCTCGGTGACCGTGATCTCGTACCGGATCCGGCCCTGCACCTCGTGCACGTCGCTGCCCGTGCGGGTGGTGAACTGATCGCCGATCTCCGGACCAGCGCCGGTGGTACGCCGCCACTGGTACTTACCACCCAGCGAGGCGACGGCCGACAGCAGCGCCAACGGCACCCCGAAGACCGCCCACGCGCTGAAGCCGACACCGACCGAGCGCTTCGCTCCCGCGGTGTGGCCGAGCCTGGCCCGGCCGCCGGACACCACCTTCAGCCCCGACCCGGACACCGGGCCGGTGTCGGTGACGCCGTCGAGGTGCCCGCGGACGTTGAGGTTGACATACGTCGTCGCGGTGCCCCCCTCGCGGACGAACGGCTGGTCGATGCCACCGGCGAGGATGCTGTCCATCCGGGCCGACAGGTGCTCGTGGGACAGGAAGTTCTCCAGCGTCCGGTGCAGGTCGGTGATGGGGGCGACCGTGCTGGTGCGGCTGTGCGGGACGGCTCCCGACTCGGGATCCGCGACCAGCTCCCGGTATCCGGGGACCTGGGCCAGCGCGGATCGGGCCTGGGCCAGCAGGTCGCGCGGACCCGATCCGAGCGAGCGCACGCGGGCGTCGCCGAGGCCGAGACCGTGGGCCAGGTAGGCGGGCGGGTGCATCGTGCCTCCACCCGGGCCGGCCGCGGATCCCGCCGCGTCGGCGCCGGCAGCCAGGCCCACCTTCGCGGCCTGCCCGGGCGTCATCCAGACACGCGCGTCGACACCGGCGGTGACGCTGCCTCCGTGCGGCGGGGCATCGTTGCGCGGGCCCACGACCACCCGGACCTCGAGCCGCATCCCGAGGTCGTGGAGATCGACCGGACCGGACATCGTGTGCGCCTTGCGATACACGTCGATGTGCGTCGTCCGGGTCTCCCGCTGGGCGGAGCCGCCCACGCTGACCGACATCGCCCCGCCGCCGCCGATGGGATGGGGTGAGGTGCGGGCCCCGCCGCTGAGCTCGAGCTCGCCGCCGCCCTCCGACTTCGCGGAGCGGTCGGCCACGAACTCGGCTCGGCTGTCCGCCGTCAGGCCGCCGCTGAGCCGCCCGGCCCGCGACCCGGTCTCCGGCACCAGCCGCGCCTGGACCTGGGCGCGGTGCCGGCCGTCGCTGCTGACCAGTGGCGGTGAGCTCACCCAGTCGTGCAGCATCGCGGTGAACCGGTTGCGCAGCCCGTGATCGGACAGGAACGTGTGGAGATCCTGCCGCCCCGGGGCCCCCATCGCCGTGACCTTCGGAGGGAGCAACCCCGCGACCTGGCTGTGCAGGTCGCGGCCCCCGTCGGTCCTGACCGAGTGCGGAACGACATCGGTCATCGTCGCCCCGGAGCCGTCGTCGAGCATCCGGGACGGTCCCGGCTGCGCATCGAGCTCGACGGGGTACGACCAGCCGCGCGCAGTCCCCGGCACGGCCCCTCCGTCACCGACCGGCCGGCCCTGCCGATCGGTGACGGAGATGTGGACGCGCGCCGGAATGTCCTGTTCGGGATCGTGGCTCGCCTTGATCGCCCGCTCGTCACCCACGGTGGCCCGCGCCGCGTGCGTGGTCGTCGTGGAGGACGGGAGCTGGAACTTGACCCGGGCCCCGCCGTACCCCCCGACCGCGCCGAACCGCGCGCTGACCGACGGCTGCCACCCCGGCGCGCGGGTGTTGGTCTGGTCGGTGCCCCGCTCGCCGCGGACCGACGGCTCCGAGGTGACGCGGGGCCCGGACGCACCGGTTCCCGATGTCGGCGTGACCTCGATCCGCACCCGGGCCTCGAACGGCTGGCCGCGCACCGTCAGCGGGAACGCCTCCCCGTTGCCGGCCAGCCGCTGCGGATCGTGGCGCAGCACGCTGCTCAGCATGTCCAGGCCGCGGATCGAGGAGGCCTGCGTGGACAGTGTCTGCTCGACGGTCCGCCGGACCTCGTCCACAGTCGTCTGACCGACGGCGGTGAGTTCCAGCGGTGCGGCCGTCGGCCCTCGGTGCTCGCCGGGCCCCGCGGGCGTGGGTGGGTCGCCGCCGTCCTGGCCGGGGCGTCCACCGTGCGTAGGAGGCCCGTCGGAACCTGAGGGGTGCGACGGCGGAGTGTGCTCGACGGCTGTGCTGTGCCCGGGCTCTCCAAGGGTCGCGGATGTGCTCGGATGTCCGGTGCCGGCCGTGTCCGAGCCGCCGGAGGATCGCGTCGAGGGACCTGGTGCCTCGGTCGGGGACGCCACGGCCTTCGGCGGCTCCACCGGAGCCTGCACGTGGGTCTCCGGCCGGGGGGTCTCCGGGGTCGGCGCCGCGACGGTGGGCGCCGGCTCCGGCCGGGCAGGCACAGCTCCGCCGGCGGAGGGCTGCGGCCTTGCGTCGGACCCGGCCCCATGCGGCTGTCCGGTGCCAACGGTATCCGCGCCACCGGAAGACCGCTCGCCTGACACCTCGGTCCCGGACGCGGGCACCTTCGGCGGCTCCACCGGAGCCTGCACGCGGATCTGCGGTGGCGGTGTCTCCGAGGTCGGCGCCGCGTCGGTGCGCGCAGGCTCCGGCCGGGGAGCCACGACACCGCCGGCGGACTGCTGCGGCCGCCGGGCGTCGGACCCGGCCCCGTGCGGCCGAACCACCGGCGGAGGTGGTGGTGGTGGGGAGGGCGGCGGTGGTGCTCCCGCCCTGCTCGTGTGG
>NZ_JAAXLA010000160.1 GCF_012911935.1 Pseudonocardia acidicola
ATCCACAACGAGCTGCGCCGCAGCTGCGGCGGACCGGTGACGGCGATGGCGACCATCGAACAGCTCGAGGAGCGGATCGCCACCCTCCGCTCCTGGCGCTGACCCCCTCGCCCCTCCCCCTCCGCGAGTCGGCAGTTCCGGGCCCGCGAGTCGCCCTTTTCGGGAGGGTGAGTCGGCGTTTCGGGAGGGTGAGTCGCCCTGCTGGGACGTGTTCGCGGATTCGTCCGGGTGGTGCGGCCCGTAGCGTTCGGGCGTGCTCTACGACGTGGCCCGTGTCCGCGCGCAGTACCCCGCCCTCGCTGACGGCCGAGCTTGGCTCGACGGCGCGGCGGGCACCCAGGTGCCCGAGCCGGTGATCGCGGCCATGGCCGGCGTGATGCGCGGTGGGGTCGCCAACCAGGGCGGGGTGTTCCCGGCGGCCCGGCGGGCCGACGCGATCGTGGACGAGGCCCGGCGGGCGCTCGCCGACCTGGTGAACGCCCCCGACCCGGACGGCGTCGTGCTGGGTCCGTCGATGAGCGCGCTGACCTATCGGTTCGTGGGTGCCCTGGGCCCGACGTGGCGGCCCGGCGACGAGGTCGTGGTCACCGAGGCCGATCACGATTCGAACGTGCGGCCGTGGGTGCAGGCCGCCGCGCGGGCGGGGGCGACGGTGCGGATGGCCCGGCTGGATGCGGCGACCGGATCGCTGCCCACCGAGCACGTCACCGGGCTGCTGTCCGACCGGACCCGTGTCGTCGCGGTGACCGCGGCGTCGAACCTGACGGGCGCCTGCCCCGACATCCCGGCGATCGCGGCAGCGGCGCGCCGGGTCGGCGCGCTGAGTGTCGTCGACGGCGTGCACCACTGCCCGCACGTTCCCGTCGACGTGACGGCGCTGGGCGCCGACCTCTACCTCACCAGCGCGCACAAGTGGGCCGGGCCGCACCTCGGCGCGGTGGTGGCCGCGGACCCGGCGGTGCTCGCGGGGATCGACCCGCAGCGCCCGGCCCCGGCGCCGCCGACCGGGCCGGCCCGATTCGAGCAGGGGACGAATCCGTTCCCGGCGCTGGCGGGCGTCGTCGCCGCCGTGGAGCACTGGGCAGATCTGGCCGAGGCGGGCGGCGACCGGCGAGCCCGCCTGGCGGTCACCCGGGTCACCGCCGCGGACCACGGGCGGGCGTTGGGAGAGCGGTTGTGGGCGGGGTTGGGCGGCATGGCGCACGTGCGGCGGTACGGGCCGGACGCGGATCGGACGCCGATCGCCTCCTTCCGGGTGGCTGGCGTCGGACCGGCCGAGGTCGTCGCGGCCCTGGACCGCGCCGGGGTGAACGCCTGGGCCGGCCATGCCTACGCGTGGGAGGCGGCCCGGGCGCTCGGGGTCCGGGACGACGGCGGGCTGGTCCGGCTCAGCGTCAACCACTACTCGCAGCGGTGGGAGGTCGATCGCGCACTCGAGGTGGTCGCTGCCTGTCGCTGAGCGTCGGCGGGCGTCACACGGGGACGCCACGAGCGCAGCCGCTCCCGAAAAGGGCGACTCGCGCTACCGGAGACTGTCTC
>NZ_JAAXLA010000161.1 GCF_012911935.1 Pseudonocardia acidicola
GGCTGCGTCCCCGGAGGTGGTGTACGAGTCCCTCGCTGGTGAGCGGCGTGGCGTCGTGACGTGAGACGGCCACCGCGTGATCTTGATGAGTACCGACCAAGGAACTCACCGAGAGGATCACGACGATGGCCGCACCGCACAGTATCGAGGCCGCGGAGTTGTTGGAGCAGCACCTGCAGGGCGCGTCGCCGGATCTGCTGCGGCAGATGATTGCTTCGCTGGCGAACGCGATGATGTCTGCGCAGGCCGATCAGGCCTGCGGCGCTGGCTACGGCGAACGCAGCAGCGAGCGCACGAACCGGCGCAACGGCTACCGGGTCCGGGAGTGGGACACCCGCGCGGGCACCGTCGAGCTCGCGGTCCCGAAGCTGCGCGAGGGCTCCTACTTCCCGGACTGGCTGCTGACCCATCGCCGGCGCGCCGAACAGGCCCTGGTCACCGTCGTCGCCACGGCCTACCTGCTCGGGGTGTCGACCCGGCGGGTGGAGCGGCTGGCCGAGCAACTCGGGGTGAAGTCGCTGTCGCGCTCGCAGGTCAGCGAGATGGCCGCCCACCTCGACGCCCAGGTCACCGCGTTCCGCGAGCGGCCCCTCGACCAAGGCCCCTACACGTTCGTCTGGGTCGACGCGCTCACCGTCAAGGTCCGCGAGGACGGCCGTGTCGTGAACGTGCACGCCCTGGTCGCGACCGGGGTGAACGCCGACGGGCACCGCGAGATCCTCGGGTTGGACGTCGCCAGCGCGGAGGACGGCGCGGGCTGGTTGGCGTTCCTGCGCGGGCTGGTCGCGCGCGGGCTGTCCGGGGTCCAGCTCGTGACCAGTGATGCCCATCCCGGCCTGGTCGCGGCGATCGGCTCCGCGCTGCCCGGTGCGGCCTGGCAGCGGTGTCGCACCCACTACCTGCGCAACCTGCTCACGAAGGTGGCCCGCTCCGCGCAGCCGCACGTGGCCACCCAGGTGCGCACCATCTTCGACCAGGCCGACGCCGACGCCGTCACCGCGCAGTACGACCGCGTGATCGACGCCCTCGAGGGCAAGTATCGCGAGGCGGCCGAGCACCTCGACGCCGCCCGACACGAGTTGCTCGCGTTCACGAGCTATCCGCGCGAGATCTGGCGCCAGATCTGGAGCAACAACCCGCAGGAACGCCTGAACAAAGAGATCCGCCGCCGCACCGACGTGGTCGGGATCTTCCCCGACCGCGGCGCGCTGATCCGCCTCGTCGGCGCCGTCCTGGCCGAGCAGAGCGACGAGTGGACCGAAGGCCGCCGCTACATGGGCCTGGAACTGCTGGCCAAGTCCCGCATCCGCATCGTCACCGCACAGCCCGCCTCGGCCGACGGCGAGCCGACCACGCCAACCGAGGCACTGACCGCATAAACTCAACCAAGATCACGCGGAGTCGATCTCATACACCAGCTCCGCGGACGTGGCC
>NZ_JAAXLA010000162.1 GCF_012911935.1 Pseudonocardia acidicola
TACTCCAGCCGGACTTCGTGATCTTGCCGCGTGGCGGTCCCGGAACTGGTACGGCCACCGCTTGATCATCGTCAGTTGTGTGGACATCTGAAGATCAGGCGGTGGCCGCGGGCCACAGCGTAGAACCCGGCCGGTGGCCGGCGATGGTGGACGGGTTGCTCGATCGGGTGGCCGGCCGGTTCGCCCGGGTGGAGACCCGGCGCCGGTTCGCTGGGTTGCTGCGCGGGATGCTTGCCGAACTCCCCAGAAAGAATTGTTGGACCATCGCTGAGCACGCCGGGGACACCGCACCGGACGGCATGCAGCATCTGTTGAACCGGGCCGTGTGGGACACCGATGGCGTGGCCGCTGACCTGCGTCGCTTCGTGGTCGAGCACCTCGGCGAGCCGGGCGCGGTGTTGGTTACCGACGAGACCGGTGACCTGAAGAAGGGCTGCCACACGGTCGGGGTGCAACGCCAGTACACCGGAACCGCGGGCCGGATCGAGAACGCCCAGATCGCGGTCTACCTCAGCTATGCCGCCCGCGGCGGGCACACGATGATCGATCGCGAGCTCTATCTGCCGCGCAGCTGGACCGACGATCCCGGCCGCTGCGCCGCGGCCGGGGTCCCCGCCGAAGTCGAGTTCGCCACCAAACCGGCCCTGGCCGGCGCCATGATCACGCGTGCCGTGTCCGCTGGAGTGCCGGCGCGGTGGGTCGCCGGCGACGAGGTCTACGGCGCCGACCCGACGCTGCGTGCCCAGATCGAGACCCTCGGCCTGGGCTACGTGCTGGCCATCGGCTGCGACCGCCGGGTCCCGACCCACGGCGGACCGATGCGTCCGGACCGCATCGCTGCCGCGCTGCCCGCCCACTGCTGGCAGCGCTACTCGGCTGGGGCCGGGGCGAAGGGCCCCCGCATCTACGACTGGGCCCTCGTCACGCTCACCGCCGCCGACGGGTCCGGACACCGCTGGCTACTGCTGCGCCGCCACCCCGGCCACGGCGAGCTGGCCTACTACCGCTGCTACTCCCCACACCCGGTGCCACTGCGCGAACTGGTCCGCGTCGCCGGCGCGCGGTGGACCATCGAAGAATCTTTCCAGGTCGGCAAGGGCCTGACCGGGCTCGACGAGCATCAGGTCCGCCGGTGGATCTCGTGGCGGCGCTGGACCCTGGTCGCGATGCTCGCCCACGCCCTGCTGACCGTGCTCGCCGCCACCGAACGGGCCCAGCACCCGGCACCGTCCGGGCTGATCGCGTTGACCTGCAACGAGATCGCCCGCCTACTCAACCGGTTGGTCATCGAACCCGCCCGCCGCCTCGCCGACCCGCTGGCCTGGACCGACTGGCGACGACGCCACCAACATCGAGCTCGCAGCAGCCACTACAAACGACGACCCGAGACATGATCACGATCTACGACTGGAGTACTA
>NZ_JAAXLA010000163.1 GCF_012911935.1 Pseudonocardia acidicola
GTTGGGGTGGTGGTGGTCGTGTGTGGTTGGGGTGTGGTTGTGTGTTGAGTGTTGCATAGTGGATGCGAGCATCTTGTTGTGGTCAAGTGTTTAAGGGCACATGGTGGATGTCTAGGCATCAGGAGCCGATGAAGGACGTGGGAGGCCACGATAGGCCTCGGGGAGCTGTCAACCGAGCTGTGATCCGAGGGTGTCCGAATGGGGAAACCCGGCGCCCGTCATGGGGCGTCACCGGCAGTTGAATTCATAGGCTGTCGGGGGGAACGTGGGGAAGTGAAACATCTCAGTACCCACAGGAAGAGAAAACAACCGTGATTCCGTGAGTAGTGGCGAGCGAAAGCGGATGAGGCTAAACCGGTGTCGTGTCAAGCTGGCAGGCGTTGCGGTACCGGTGTTGTGGGATGCGCCCGTGGAGATTCTGCTAGGTCTTCGAGGGGTGCGCGCGAGGTTAGCGGAAGGTGTCTGGGAAGCGCCGGCGTAGAGGGTGAGACCCCCGTACGCGAAAATCTTGCGTGTGTCTCTGGGGTGTGTTCCCGAGTAGCAGCGAGCTCGTGGAATTTGCTGTGAATCTGGCGGGACCACCCGCTAAGCCTAAATACTCCCTGATGACCGATAGCGGACGAGTACCGTGAGGGAAAGATGAAAAGTACCCCGGGAGGGGAGTGAAATAGTACCTGAAACCGTGTGCCTACAAGCCGTCAGAGCCTTTCGGGGTGATGGCGTGCCTTTTGAAGAATGAGCCTGCGAGTTATGCTTCGTGGCGAGGTTAACCCGTGTGGGGTAGCCGTAGCGAAAGCGAGTCCGAATAGGGCGTGTGAGTCGCGGGGTATAGACCCGAAGCGGAGTGATCTACCCATGGCCAGGGTGAAGCGACGGTAAGACGTCGTGGAGGCCCGAACCCACCAGGGTTGAAAACCTGGGGGATGAGCTGTGGGTAGGGGTGAAAGGCCAATCAAACTCCGTGATAGCTGGTTCTCCCCGAAATGCATTTAGGTGCAGCGTTGCGTGGTGGATGCCGGAGGTAGAGCACTGGATGGGCTAGGGGGCCGACAAGCTTACTGAACTCAACCAAACTCCGAATGCCGGTATTTCTAGCGTGGCAGTGAGACTGTGGGGGATAAGCTTCATAGTCGAGAGGGAAACAGCCCAGATCACCGGCTAAGGCCCCTAAGCGTGCGCTAAGTGGGAAAGGATGTGGGATCGCCCAGACAACCAGGAGGTTGGCTTAGAAGCAGCCACCCTTGAAAGAGTGCGTAATAGCTCACTGGTCAAGTGGTCCTGCGCCGACAATGTAGCGGGGCTCAAGCGCACCGCCGAAGCCGTGGCATTCCGACATTGATCCGCCCCTGGT
>NZ_JAAXLA010000164.1 GCF_012911935.1 Pseudonocardia acidicola
CTCGCCGACAGGGGTGTGGAGTTCGTGTTCGGGTTCTACGTCGATGTGCATGGGGTCCCGAAGAGCAAGTGCGTGCCGCTGGCGTCGCTGCCGGCGATGGCGGCTGGTTCGGAGCTGTACACCGTCGGTGCTCTGGAGGGCATGGGCGAGTTGGGGCCGCACGAGGACGAGTGCCAGGGGCTTCCGGATCTGGACCGGATGATCGTGCTGCCCTGGGATGAGCGCTTCGCCGTGGTGCCCGCCGAGCTGCATCTGCACGGGCGGCCCTACGAGCAGGACTCCCGCAACGCCCTGCTGCGCCAGGTCGCGGCGGCCCGGGAGCTGGGCCTGGTCGCCAACGTCGGGATCGAGCCCGAGCTGTATGTGATCCGCCAGACCCCCCAGGGCTGGGCGCCGCTGGTGCCCAGCGACCGCGACAACGGGCCCACCCGGGGCTACGACCTGGAGGCCACGATGCTGGCCGAGCCGTTCCTGGGCCCGATGGTCGAGTACATGAACCGGCTGGGCTGGGGCGTGTACTCCTTCGACCACGAGGGCGGCGACGGCCAGTACGAGTTCAACTTCCGCTACGCCGACGCGCTCACCATGGCCGACCGGATGGTCGTGTTCCGGCTGATGGCCAAGCACGTCGCCCGCCAGCTCGGCTGCATCGCCACCTTCATGCCCAAGCCGTTCCAGGACGACTTCGGGTCGGCCTCACACCTCAACATCAGCCTCGCTGACGCCGACAGCGGTGCCAACCTCTTCGCTCACCCCGATGGGTCGGCCCGCTACAGCCAACTCGCCCACCAGTTCACCGCCGGCGTGCTCGCCCACGCCGACGCGATCAGCGCCGTGGTCTCCCCGACGGTCAACTCCTACAAGCGCTTCACCAGCAAGGGCTTCATGGACGAGATTTCCTGGGCGCCGGTGCACCGCGCCTACGGGGAGAACAACCGCACCCTGATGTGCCGGCTCCCGGTCAACCGACACTGCCTGGAGGTGCGCACCGCCGACAGCGCGATGAACTACTACCTCGGCATGGCCATGGTCCTCGGCGCCGGGCTCGACGGGATCCGCCGCGAACTCGACCCCGGCGAACCGATCAACCAGGACACCTACCAACTCAGCCCCGAGGAACTAGAAAAACTCGGCGACCTGGCCCTGCCCCACTCCCTCACCCAGGCCCTCGACGCGTTCGAAACCGACACCACCGCCATCGAGGTCTTCGGCCCCGACTTCCACCACACCTACCTCACCTACAAACGACAAGAAGCCCACGAATACAACGCCGTGGTCACCGACTGGGAAACCCACAAATACCTCCGAATGATCTGAGAAAAACCAATGAC
>NZ_JAAXLA010000165.1 GCF_012911935.1 Pseudonocardia acidicola
CTCGAGATCACCGTGCGCGGCGGCGGGCACAGCTACGCGGGCGCCTGCCTGACCGACGACGGACTGATGATCGACCTGAGCCGCATGCGCGGCGTCCACGTCGACCCCGACGCTCGCATCGCGCGATGCGGCGGCGGGGCGTCCTGGGCCGACGTCGACGGGGCCACGCAGCAGTTCGGCCTGGCCGTCCCCGGCGGCATGATCAGCCACACCGGTATCGGCGGGCTCACCCTGGGCGGCGGGATCGGTTGGCTGACGCGGCGCCACGGCCTGGTCATCGACAATCTCCTCGCCGCGGAGGTCGTCCTCGCCGACGGGGCGATCGTCCGGGCCTCCGCCGAGGAACACCCGGACCTGTTCTGGGCCCTTCGCGGTGGAGGCGGGAACTTCGGCGTCGTCACCGAGTTCGAGTACCGGCTGCACCCGATCGGCCCGGAGATCCAGTTCGGGCTGTTCTTCTGGCCGCTGGACCAGACCGCCGAGGCCCTGCGCTTGAGCCGGGACACCATCCACGGATTGAACCGGGACGCGACGGGCTTCATCGCACCGCTCAACGCGCCTCCCGAATCGTTCGTCCCCGAGGAGTACCACCTCCTGCCCGGCACCGTGCTCATCATCGTGGGCTTCGGCTCGGCCGAGGAACACGCCGCGCTGGTCGCGCCGGTCCGTGAGGCGCTGCCGCCGTTGTTCGAGCTCGTGACCCCCATGCCGTACGTGGCGCTGCAGCAGGTCTTCGACGCGGGCTTCGCGTGGGGTATCCGTGCCTATACGAAGTCGCTCTACCTCGAGGACCTGACCGATGACGCGATCGCGGTGATCGCCGAGCACCTGCCCGCGAAGCGGTCTCCGATGACCACCGTGCCGATATTCATGCTCGGCGGCGCGTTCCGCGACGTCGACGATGCGGACACGGCGTTCGGGGGTAGCCGATCGGCGTGCTGCTGGTTCGTCATCGACGGCCTGGCCCCGGATGCGCAGACGCTGGCCGCCGAGCGGATGTGGACCCGTGGGCTGTGGCAGGCACTGCGGCCACTGGCGGTGAACGCCGGCGGCTACGTCAACGCCATGGCGGAGTACGAGGAGAACGTGGTGCGGGAGTCGTACGGCCCGAAGTACGACCGGCTTGCCCGGATCAAGGCCGAGTACGACCCCGGCAACGTCCTGCACCACAACGCGAACATCAAGCCCGCCTGAACGGCGCCGGCACGCTCGTGCGCGGGAACG
>NZ_JAAXLA010000166.1 GCF_012911935.1 Pseudonocardia acidicola
TGTAGCGACTCACCACGTTGTTGACAGGTCGATCCGGCGTGGCGGCTTGATCGAGGGGAGGGCCTCCGGGCGGAGTGGGTGTGTCTGACGCACCTACTCGAAACCCAGGAGGCCCTCCGTGGGGCACCGTAACGCGCGCACCACCGTGCACGGCCGCCGACTCATCATCGAGCGCTGGCAGGGCGGGTGGCCGGCCGCCCGGATCGCCGAACAACTCGGCATTTCCCGGGCCACCGTGCACAAGTGGATCAACCGGTTCCGGGCCGAGGGCTGGGCCGGGCTAGAAGATCGCCCCTCGCGTCCGCACACCAGCCCGACCCGTACCCCGCCGGCAGTGGAGGAGCAGATCCTCAAGCTGCGGGCGTCGGCCCGGCGCGGGCCGGTGTTCCTGGCCGGGCAGCTCGGGCTGGTCGCTTCCACCGTCGGGCGGGTGTTGCGCCGCCACGGCGTGCCCGCGTTGGCGGCGATCGACCCGATCACCGGCGAGCCGGTGCGGCGGCGCCACTCCGGGATCCGCTACGAACGCCGCAACCCAGGCGACCTACTCCACGTCGATGTGAAGAAGCTCGGGCGGGTGCCCGACGGCGGCGGATGGCGGCTGCACGGGCGCCGCGAAGCCGTCCGCGGCCGCAAGATCCATGGCCACGGAATCGGCTACGACTACCTGCACGTCGCCATCGACGACCACACCCGCCTGGCCTACGTCGAAGCCCACCCCGACGAGCGCGACGCCACCTGCGCCGGGTTCCTGCACCGGGCGGTGGCCTGGTTCCGCGCCCACGGGGTGCACGTGCTGCGGGTGCTCACCGACAACGCCAAGGTCTACCGGGTCGGGCACAGCTGGCGGGCCGTATGCGTGGCCCTGGGACTGCGGCGGCGGTTCACCAAGCCCGGCTGCCCGTGGACCAACGGCAAGGCCGAACGGTTCAACCGGACCCTGCTCACCGAGTTCGCCTACGCCCGCCCCTGGCACTCCAACACCGAACGACTCACCGCCCTGGACAGCTGGGTGCACGACTACAACACTCGACGCGCCCACTCCGCCCTCGGCGGCCGGCCCCCGGCCACCCGACTCGCCGCATGACCGTCAACAAGGTGCCGGGTCACTACA
>NZ_JAAXLA010000016.1 GCF_012911935.1 Pseudonocardia acidicola
GCGCCGGCAGCGGCTCCCGCCCGCCCTGCCCGTCGTCCGGCCGACCGCCAGCACTCGCCCGGTACCCCGGCTGCGCCGGCCACCGTCGGCGGGGTGCAGTACCGCCCGCGCATCGAAGCGGAGCCGAGCATCCTGGGCCTGTCGCGGCACACCCGGGGCCGGTTCGGCGCCCGCGCGTTCAACCTCTTCTTCATCGGCGTGTTCGCGCTGATCCTGATCCAGTTGATCGTCGCGTTACTGAACCCCTGAGAGCCCCCTGAGCCCCGTCGGATGCCCGTGGCGCCGGTTTCGGCGGGGCGCCGACTACCCTGACCGCCGAAGGTCGGCACCCGCTCCAGGTGCCTGCCCCCCAGGTCCGGCGCAGCGCCGGGCCCGCCGAGGAGGTGAGGAGCGATCGGTTCCGAGGCCGCTCCGCCCGGTGCGCCCGGGCTCTCCCCGCCGACGTCGCACCGTGTCCGCAGCGTGCTGGCGATCCCGGCGTTCCGCCGGTTGTGGCTGGTCACGGCTGTCTCGTCGACGGGCGACTGGCTGTCGCTGCTCGCGCTGTCGTCGCTGGCCACCCAGCTGACGACCGGTTACCAGGCGCAGAGCTTCGCCCTGGGCGGTGTCGTCGCCACCAAGCTGTTGCCGGCCCTGGTCTTCGGGCCGTTGGCCGGTGCGCTGGCCGATCGCTTCGACCGCCGGCGCGTGATGGTCGTGTGCGACCTGCTGCGGTTCGGGCTGTTCATCTCGATCCCGCTGGTCGGGTCGCTGTGGTGGCTGTTCCTCGCCACGTTCGTCATCGAGATCTGTTCGTTGTTCTGGATCCCGGCCAAGGACGCGTCGGTCCCGAACCTGCTGCGCCGCCCGGACCAGGTGGAGACGGCCAACCAGCTCGCGCTGGTGATGACCTACGGCGTGGCGGTGATCACCGCGTCCGGTCTGTTCACGGTGGTCTCCACGGTCGGTTCGCTGTTCGGCGGCACCACTCCGGTCACGACGGTCTACATCGCGTTGATCATCAACGGGTCGGCCTACCTGCTGACCGCGGCGACCGTGTGGTTTCGCATCAAGGAGATCTCGGGACGGCCGGAGAGCCGCCGGGAGATGGCGCCGGGACTGATCGGTCTGCTCCGGGACGGCTTCACGTTCATCGGCAGCACACCGCTGGTGCGCGGGCTGGCCATCGGTATCATCGGCGCGTTCGCCGCCGGCGGCGCGGTCATCGCGTCGGCCAAGCTGTACTCGGCCAGTCTGGGCGGTGGCGACGCCGCCTACAGCGTGCTGTTCATCGCGGTGTTCGTGGGTCTCGCCCTCGGTATGGGCGCGGCCCCGCGGCTGGCCCGGCGGCTGCCGCACAACCGGCTCTTCGGCGCCGCGATCGTCGCGGCCGGGTTGGCGTTGACCCTGGTGTCGCTGGCCCCCCACCTGTTCGTGGCCATCGCCGCGGTGGGGCTGGTCGGCTGGTTCGCCGGGATCGCGTTCCTCACCGGGCTGACCATCATCGGATCGCAGGTCGCCGACGAGGTGCGAGGCCGCACGGTCGCGTTCGTCCAGTCGCTGGTGCGGCTGGTCCTGCTCGGCTCGATGTCGCTGGTGCCGGTGCTCGTCGGTCTGGTCAGCGCGCGCACGATCGAGGTGCTCGGCTACCCCTTTATCGTCGACGGCACCCGCACGGTGATGTTCGCCGGCGGTCTGGTGGCCGCGGTGGTCGGGATGCTGGCGTATCGGCAGATGGACGACCGCCGGCTCGAGCCGCTGCTGCCCGATCTGCTCGCGGCGCTGCGCCGGGGCGATCGGCGAAGCGGGTCCGGGGTGCTGATCGCGGTCGAGGGTGCGACGCCCGAGGAGACCGCCGAGCAGGCTGGGCGGCTGGCCGCGACGCTGCGCGCCCAGGGACACACCGTCGTCGAACCCGAGGACGGTGAGCGGGATCAGGCCCGCTGGGCTGCGGCCACCCGGGAGGCGCACCTGTCGAGTGCGCGGGCCAAGGCGCTGGCGGCCGCGGCCGTGCGTGCCGATCTCGTCGAGCGGGTGATCCGTCCGGCCCTGAACCAGGGTGCGGTCGTCGTCGTGGACCGATTCCTGGCCAGCCCGCTCGCCCAGTTCGGGGTGGCCGCACACCGGATGGACGCCGAGCTCGACCCTGGAGAGCTGGAGAACCTCGCCGGCTGGGCGACCGGCCGGCTGCGCCCGGACATCTCGGTGCTCCTGGACCGGGCGCCCACCCCGGCCCCGCCGTCGGCCGAGCCGCTGCCGTCGGCCGAGGCGCCGCGTGAGCTGGCCGGTGAGGAGCACGTCCGCGTGCAACGGCTGCTGACCCGGATGGCGGCCGCCGAGCCACACCGCTACGTCGTCGTCGACGCCGACGGGACGGCCGAGGAGGTGGCCGCCCGCGTCGCCGCCGGGCTGGCACCGGTGTTGCGCACCCCCGTCGAGCCCGAGCAGATCACGCAGCCGGCCGGCGGGGACGAACAGCCCGTCGGGTCGGCCGTTGAACCGGACCGGGCGTCGCCATGAGTGTCTGGACCGAGGTCGTCGGGCAACCTGCCGCGGTCGCCGAGCTGAGCACGGCCGCACAGGACCCGACCGCGATGACGCACGCGTGGCTGTTCACCGGCCCGCCCGGGTCGGGCCGCTCGGTCGCGGCGCGGGCGTTCGCCGCGGCGCTGCAGTGCCCGCAGCACGGATGCGGGGAGTGCAGCGCGTGCCGGACGGCGATGGCAGGAACGCACGCCGACGTCCGCGAGGTGGTCCCGGAGGGCCTGTCGATCTCGGTGGCCGAGATGCGGTCGCTGGTGCAGCTGGCCGCCCGCCGCCCCGCCACCGGACGCTGGCAGATCCTGATCATCACCGATGCCGACCGGCTCACCGAGGGCGCAGCGAACGCGCTGCTCAAGGCGGTCGAGGAACCGGCGAGCCAGACGGTCTTCCTGCTGTGCGCCCCGTCGGACCATCCCGAGGACGTGCCCATCACCATCCGGTCGCGCTGCCGGCTGGTGCCGCTGCGCACACCGTCGGCCGAGGCGGTGGCGGGTGTGCTGGTGGAGCGCGACGGGATCGACGCCGAGACCGCGCAGTGGGCGGCATCGGTGTCGGGCGGGCACGTCGGACGGGCGCGCCGGCTGGCCCGTGACGCCGAGGCGCGCGGCCGCCGCGAGCGCATCCTGAGCGTCCCGCTGCGGCTGCGAGGCCTCGGTGACGCGTTCGCCTTCGCCGACGACCTGGTCCGCTCGGCGGAGGCCGAGGCGGCCGAGGTCAGTGGCACCCGCGATGCCGCCGAGCGCGAGGAGCTCGCGGTCGCGATGGGTGCCGGGGGCACCGGCAAGGGCGCCGCCACTGCAGCCCGCGGGGCGAAGGCCGCCGAGCGGGAGCTGGAACGCAAGCAGAAGTCCCGCGCCACCCGGACCCAGCGCGACGCGCTCGACCTCGCCCTCGTCGACCTCGCCGGGTTCTTCCGCGACGCGCTGATCGCCGAGAGCGGCGCCCGGGTGCCGTTGTCCAACCCCGATCGTGACGCCGACGCCCGCCGCGTCGCCACGGAGTGGTCGGCGGAGTCGTTGCTGCGCCGGCTCGAGGCGGTCCTGGCGTGCCGGGAGGCGCTCGAACTCAACGTGAAACCGCGGATCGCCGTCGAGGCGATGATGGCCGCGCTGCACCGCGGCTGACCGGCGCGCGGGTTGAACCCGCCGGCCGCGGGTAGCCGAGAGGCATGTTCGAGGACAACCACATCCGCAACTCCACGACCCGACGGTTCGTCGGGGCGCTGCGGCACTTCGAGCAGCAGGGCGACATCGGGCCGCTGGTCGCCCTGTTCACCGAGGATGCCGTGCTCTTCCGACTGGATGGCCGAGGTGAACGGCGTGGCGACGTCCGGCGGTTCTGGCAGGAGTACCGGGCGCAGTTCGCGGAGGTGCGGACCCGGTTCCTCAACGCCGTCGAGGGGGCGGACACCGTCGAGGGGTACGAGGAGGCCGGCCTGGAGTGGCACAGCGAGGGGAGGCTGGCCGACGGCCGCCCGCTGGACTACTACGGCTCCACGTTCCTCGCGCTCGACGGCGACCTCATCACCGGCCTGCGCTCCTATTACGACACGGCCGTGTTCGTGAAGATGCCGGTCGTCGCCCACTGACCCGGACACGCGGGATCGCGGCCGGCTGCACGATGTGCGTGGCCTCGATGTGGCGCCGGGGATCACGGCGCGGGGGCCCGGAGGGCCGCGGAGGCGGGCCGCTACACTGATCCCCGCACCACCCGCCGCCTTAGCTCAGTCGGTTAGAGCGACGCACTCGTAATGCGTAGGTCTGGGGTTCGACTCCCCAAGGCGGCTCCATTTTCGCAGGTCAGACGCTTACATGAGGATTCATTCCTTTGTGGCGTGATCGGCGTGGCCTCCTTCGTCTGCATCGTCGCTGGTCAGGGCGTCATGGCGTGGCCTCCCTCGGTGTGCGTTCGTCATCGTGCGCATCAGAGGCAGGAGCGGGCATGGATGGCGGGGATGGGTCGTAGCGAACCAGTGATCTGCGCTTGTGCCGGTGATGCCGATGTCGCAGGTGAGCACCCGGCCACGTCACGGCCGGCCAGCGGGGTTCGGGTGCCGCGGAGCGTCGGTACCGTGCTAGCCATGCAGACGACCCGGCTGCGGATCACCATGCGAGGCGTCGAACCAGAGGTCGTCCGGGTGATCGACGTGCCCGCCGCTGTCACGTTGGCGGAGTTGCACGATCTGCTGCAGGTGGCGCTCGGCTGGACCGATAGCCACCTGCACATGTTCGAGGCCGACGGGATCCGGTATGGCGTGCCGGATCCGGACTGGGACGATGAGCTCCGACCTCGTGACGAGGCGATGGCCCTGCTCCGGGAGATGCCGGGGCGGTTCGCGTACCTCTACGACTTCGGCGACAGCTGGGAGCATGTGGTCGAGGTTGTCGGCGCGGGCGGCGAGGATCCGGGCTGTGTGGAGGGCGAGGGTGCCTGCCCGCCGGAGGACTGCGGCGGCGTGCCGGGGTACGAGCACCTGCTCGAGGTGCTCGCCGACCCGAGTCACGAGGAGTATGAGCACCTGCGGGAGTGGGCAGGTGAGCTTCCGGTCTTCGACCGGGAGGCGACGAGCCTGCTGATCCGGCAGACGGTGGGTGAGGTGCCGGAGAGCGTGCGGATCGTCCTCGATCTGCTCGCGGGCGGGGTGAACCTGACGCAGGGTGGGCGGCTGCCGCGTGCGGTGGTGCGGGCGGTGCAAGAGCAGCGGCCGGGCTGGTACCCGCTGGACCGGCCGGCGTCGATCGAGGAGGACCTGCCTCCACTGGCGGTGCTGCACGACATTCTTCGCAAGGTCGGGCTGGCCCGGCTCGCCCGCGGGGTGCTGAGCCCCACCCGGGCGGCGGGCGACGACCTCCAGGTCGTCCGGCGGTTGCGCCGCTGGTTCGAGCCGGGCGGGTACGAGGAGATGCTGGCGACGACGGCGGTGGCGGTCCTCGCCGCATCCGGCCCGCTCGCACGTGAGGATCTGGTCCGTCGGGTCGTGCCGCTGATGGGCGTCGGGTGGGGTGTCGGCGGGCGGGCCGCTACGGCCGACGATCACGAGTCGTCGTTGGGCTGGATGTCCGCAGAGCTTCGCGCGCTCGACCTCCTCAGCGGGGACTGGCGCACGTGGGAGGCGGGGCCCTCGGCGCGCACGTTGCTGCCGCGCGCGACGGCGCTGGCCGCGCTGTCCGCCGACGAGAAGCCATGGTGACCTGGGAGGCCCGTCGGGACTGGCTGCAGCGGCTGCGCGGCGCCGTGTACCGCGGGGACGGGGCCGCGGTCGTCGGCCTCCTCGCCGCGGGCGAACCGCTCCCGGTCTGGCAGCTCATCGGGGACGGGGTGGCGTCGGCCCTTGCCCACCGCGTCGAGGGAGCGGCCGGGCTCGCCGCCGACTGTGCCGCCGCTCTGCGCGGGCGGGGCTGGGTCGGCGACGTCGAGCTTGCCGAGCAGTTGGACGGGCTCGCGGGCACCGGTCCGATGCAGCTGCTCCGGCCACTCGCCGTGGACCTGGATGTCCTGACCGAGATCCTCGAGGGCGATCCGCTGACGACCGGGGGCGCGCTGGACCTGCGGACCGGTGAGGTGTGGCCTCGGTCGGCGATCGAGTACGCCGAGGAGGACGGCTCGGATGTGGAGGCGCCGGACTTCGAGGACACGGACCGCTTCCGCTGGGCGGACGGCGACTCCCGCGACGGCTACCGCGACATGGTCGGCTTCATCGACACCGTCGCCGACGCGCGGCTCGGCGAGCGCCTTCACGACGCCATCCATGGTCGCGGCGCCTTCCGTCGGTTCGCCGACATCCTCCGTCGGAGCTCCGAGGTCGAGCTGGGCCGCTGGTTCGAGTGGAGCAACGAACGCAAGCGCGGCCGGGCCCGGGCCTGGCTCGTCGACGTCGGGTGCCGGGTGGCGAGCCGCTGATGAACCTCGACATCACCGACGTCGAGCGGCTGACCGATCCGGTCACGTTCGGGCGCGGCCGGGAGTACGCGGAGGGAGGTGCGGTCGGGCGGGTCAGGCATGTCGCCGGCGGGGTGCGGGCCACCGTGACCGGCTCGGAGCCCTACGCCGTCGAGCTGGACTCCGGGCCGGACGGCTTCGGGTTCCACTGTTCCTGCCCCGTCGGCCTGTCCGGGGCCTTCTGCAAGCACTGCGTGGCGCTCGCGCTCGTGGCGGCGGGATCGCCGGACACCGCTCCTGATCCGCGGGCCTACCTGGAGACCCTGAGCCACGACGAGCTGATCGACATGATTCTGGATGCCGCGGGCCGCGACGAGGTGCTCCACACTCGGCTCGCCGCGGCCGCGGCGGACCCCGACGCACCGGGATCCCTGCGGCGCATCCTGTTCGACGCGATCGTCCCGCGCGGATACGTGCGCTACGACGAGGCGTACGGCTACCTGCAGACCGTCGACGCCGTCGTCGACCGGGTGGAGGCGTTGCTGGACGCGGGCCGTGCCGACCTGGTCCTCGAGCTCACCGAGTACGCGGGGGACTGTGCCGAGCGGGCCGTCGAGTACGTCGACGACTCGGACGGCCTGCTCGGCGGGATCACCGACCGTCTCGCCGATCTCCATCTGGCGGCCTGCGAGACGATCCGTCCCGATCCTCGCGAGCTCGCCCGGCGGCTCCACGCCCGCGAGTCGGCCGGCGGTGACCTCGGCATGTTCGACGACGCGGTGTCCCGCTATGCCGACCTCCTCGGCGAGCCCGGGCTCGCCCTCTACCGCGACCTGGCCGAACGGGACTGGGCCGCGCTCCCCGAGCGAACCGCCGCCCATGACCCGGCACGCCTGCGGGTCCGGAGCACGCTGGAGGCGCTCGCCGCCCTCACCGGCGACGTCGACGCCGAGGTCGAGGCGATGGCCCGCGACCTGTCGTCGGCCCACCAGTTCCTCCGGATCGCGGAGCGCCTCCTGCGCGAGGACCGCCACGGCGACGCGCTGCAGTGGGCGGAACGCGGCCTGGAGAGTCACGGCCTCGCCGACGCGCGGTTGGTCGAGCTCGCGGCTGCGGAGTACCACCGAGTAGGACGCGGGGCGGCGGCGGTCGACCTGCTCCGGAGGGTGCTCGACCGCGCGCCGACCCTGGGGAACTACCAGCGGCTTGCGGAGCACGCCCGACGGGCCGGGATGTGGGCCGACGAGCGTGACGGGGCTCTCGCGCGCCTGCGCGCCGAGGTCGATCGTCGCGAACCTCCGCGGTACCGGTGGCAGCCGGCGGCCGACGCCTCGCTGCTCGTCGAGGTGCTGCTCTGGGAGGGCGATCCCGACGCCGCATGGGCGGAGGCGCAGCAGGGTGGCTGCTCGGGCCCGACGGTCATGCGGCTGGCCCGGGCCTGCCGGGAGCTGCGGCCGCAGGAGGTGATCCCGCTGTACGAGCGTGAGATCGAGGCCGCGATCGGACGCAAGAACAACTCCGCCTATGCCGAGGCCGTCGAGTTGCTCATCGAGGTGGAGCCCCTGTTCGAGGCGGACGGGTTCGCCGACCACCTCGCCGAGCTGCGTCACACGCACCGGGCCAAACGCAACCTCATGGCCCTGCTCGCCGCGCGGGGCTGGTGACGTTGTGGGGCGAGCGCCGCATCCTGGTCGGCGTTCTGCCATGCAGCCGTCGAGCCGCCTCGATCGCGACGGTCCACCGGTAGTATGCAGGCACCATGAGCACCACGCCTGAGACCGCGGACTCGTTCGAGGTCGTCGTCAGCAGCGACGGGAGCCTGACGGTTCCGGCCGCCGAGCTGGCGCGCCACGGCGTGCGTCCCGGAACCCACCTGCGGCTGGTGAAGCCCGAGGTAGCCAGTCGTCGAGGTGGTCGGTCGGCGGGCAAGCTCGCTGGTCTGGTGCCGGACGAGGTGATCGAGGCGTGGTCACAGGCGCTCGATGACGACCGGCCCGAGCGTCGTTCCGCGCTCGGGCCTGTCGCCGGGTGAGAGTCGTCGCGGACTCACATTCGCTGCACTACTACCTGTTCACGCCGGACCGGCTCTCGGAGCCGGCGTTCGACGCTCTGGGTAACGCCGAGAACAGCGACGGGCTCGTCGTCTCGGCCGCGACGCTGGGTGATCTCTGGTACTCGTCGCACAAGATCGGCAAGCGGGCGTTGACACCGGGTGCTTTCGAGTCCCTGCACGCGACCGTGCTGGATCCGGAGAACGAGGGCTTCGAGGTGGCCGCCGTCGACGCTGCGACGATGGCGCGCTTGGTGGCGTGGCCTCCTTCGTGGCCTCCAACTGGTTCCTGCGATACCAGCTGGTGCCTCCTCGTGCGCCGCTGACCTGCGCCGATGCCACTAGTGCCTGTCGCGAACGCGTGGACGAGAATTCGCGCAATGCGTAGGTCTGGGGTTCGACTCCCCAAGGCGGCTCCATTTCTGCAGGTCAGAGGCGTGCAGCTGTGCGCTGTGTGATGTGAGTGCGCCACTGCCAGGCATTCGTGCAACAGCGTTTCAGATGTCAGGGCGCCTGGAACCGTGCTGGTCAGCCCGCTTCGGTGAACGATCCTGTGCGGAAGTGTTGTGGCATGGCGAAGTCATGCCACGGCGGGTGCGTTGCTCGCAGGTTCGAGGCAGGCGACTGAGCCAGGGTCTCGTGTGTAGGTCAGACGAACAGCCGGGGCAGCAGGTCTCGGCTGCCGTCACGGAGGTCGTCGAGCGCTGTCTCCGAGCCGGCGAGGTGGCGCTGCAGCGCCTGCTGGAACAGCCCGTCGAACATCGCGTAGGCCGCGGAGGGCGAGCAGGTCGGCTGGGTGCCGGTGAGGTCGGCGTAGGCGCGGACGAGGCGCCAGATCATGTCCTGCAGCCTGCCGTCGATCTCGGCGACGTCGTCGCGGAAGGCCTCCTCGAACAGGGACTGCGAGCGCAGGTCGTACCAGAGCCGGTGCATGAGCGGGGCGTCGGCGAGCGTGGTGGCCAGCCCGTTCCCGCAGGCTGCGGCGAGCTCGTCGGGTGTGGACGCCTCGGCCACGAGGCCCTCGTAGCGCTGCACGCAGGCGTCCTTGTAGCGCCGCACGCAGTAGGTGATCAGGTCAATCTTGTCGGCGAAGTAGTAGTGCAGAAGCCCGTGGGAGAACGACGTGTTGTCTGCGATCGTGCGCAGGCTGGTGCGCGCGTAGCCGAGGTCTGCCAACGTCAACAACGCCGCGTCGGCGAGCTCGCGGCGGCGGTCCTCGAACTTGTCGGCACGGGACCGCAACCGCACGGCGGCTGAGCTGGGCATGAGGCTGACGATACCCAACGGGCGGATTTCCTGACCAGTCGTCCAAGAAAATCTTGACATCCGTCCAAGATCAGGCCACGGTCGTGCCTGCCATCACTGGTGCTGACGAAGATCGAGAGACGACGATGTCGCTGACCTTCTATCTGGACAAGGGGGCCTCCCTGGACCCCGAGGCGTCCTGCCTGACCCTCGACGGGAGGTCGCTGTCGTACGGCGAGGTCGTCGAGCTCTCCCACGCAGTCGCCAGGGCGCTGCGGCGCTCGGGCGTCGAGCCCGGGGACAAGGTCGGCATCCTCTCGGCCAACGACCCGACCGCGTTCTCGTGCGTCTTCGGCATCGCCCGGGCGGGTGCGGTGTGGTGCCCCATCAACCCGCGCAACGCGGCAGGTGAGAACGCGGAGCTGCTCGACCTGTTCGACTGCTCCGCGTTGATCTTCCAGCCGGCCTTCGACGAGCTGGTCGCCGAGATCGTCCCGAAGCTTCCGAAGCTGACCACGCTCGTCCGGCTCGGCGACGGCGGGGATGACGGCGGGGACCTGGTGCAGGCCTTCCACCCCTGGCTCGACGCCGCCCGGGCCGATCCCTCCGCCGAGGCCGGGCAGCCCGAGGACGTGGTGGCACTGGTCGGCACCGGCGGCACCACGGGGCGCCCCAAGGGGGTCATGCTCACCGACCGCAACCTCGAGGCGATGTCGGCGATCACGCTGATGAGCTATCCCTTCGAAGGGCGGCCGGTGTACCTGGCCCAGGCTCCACTGACCCACGCGGCCGGCGTGCTGTGCTTCCCGATCCTCGCCCGCGGCGGGGAGGTCGTGATCATGGCGAAGCCCGACGTCGGCCGGTTCCTGGAGCTGATCGAGCGGCACCGGGTCACCCACACCTTCCTGCCGCCGACGCTGATCTACATGGTCCTCGGCCACGCGGCACTCGACAGCACGGACCTGTCGTCGCTGCAGTGCTTCTGGTACGGCGCGGCGCCGATGTCGGCGGCCAGGCTGGCCGAGGCACTCGACCGCATCGGGCCGATGGCGCAGCTCTTCGGGCAGTCCGAGGCCCCGATGATGATCTCGACGATGTCACCGGCCGAGCACCGCCTGCCCGACGGGACGATCAACACCGCACGGCTGTCGTCGGCAGGCCGGCCCTCGCCGCTGGTCACCGTGGCGATCCTCGACCAGCAGGGCCGGCCCGTACCGCGCGGGGAGCGGGGGGAGATCTGCGTCCGGGGCTCCCTGGTGATGGCCGGCTACTACCGCAACCCCGAGGCCACGGCCGAGGCGTCCGCCCACGGCTGGCACCACACCGGCGACATCGGTTTCCTCGACGAGGACGGCTACCTGTACATCGTCGACCGCGCCAAGGACATGGTGATCACCGGCGGGTTCAACGTCTACTCCGCCGAGGTCGAGCAGGCGCTGATGGCCCACGACGCCGTCCGCGACTGCGCGGTGATCGGCCTGCCCGACGAGAAGTGGGGTGAACGGGTCACCGCCGTGATCCAGCTCCAGCCCGACGCCGAGGTCGATGTCGACGACCTGATCGCGTTCGTCAAGCAGCGCATCGGCAGCGTCAAGGCGCCCAAGCAGATCGAGATCTGGCCCGACCTTCCCCGCTCCACCATCGGCAAGGTCCTCAAGACGGAGATCCGCGGCACGCTCACGGGTCACTGACGTAACCGACGAAGGCCGTAAGGAGGCCGCATCATGAAACTCGCTCTCTACCTGCCGAACTTCCGCGACAAGGTGACCGTCAAGGAACTGGAGGACCTCACCGCGCTCGCCGAGGAGCTCGACTTCGACTCGGTGTGGACGCTCGACCGGATCGTCGTCCCGGAGGCGTCGGACCGGCAGGAGATGCAGTACTCGTTCGGCATGATGGACGACCTGCCCAAGGCCCTGCCGGTGTCCTCGCGCGGCGAGTGGTTCCAGGGCATGCCGCTGATTCCGTGGCTCGCGGCGAAGACGTCGAAGGTCCGGATCGGGATGAGCATCATCGACACGCCCTACCGCGCCCCCGGCGTCCTGGCCGCCGAGATGGCCACCATCGACCATCTCTCGAACGGTCGGCTCAACGTCGGCGTCGGGTCCGGGTGGATGCCCGAGGAGTTCGCCGCCTCGAGCGCCTCGCACATCTTCCCGAAGCGGCACAAGCACGTGCGCGAGACGATCGAGATCATGCAGGGCATCTGGAGCAACGACCTCTTCGAGTACCACGGCGAGTTCGCGGACTTCGAGAGGTGCGGGTTCGGGGTGAAGCCGCTGCAGAAGCCGGGCCCGCCGATCTTCTTCAGCGGGCTCAAGGACCCGGAGCGCGCCGCGAAGCGCGTCAGCAAGTACGACCTCGCAGGCTGGATCGGCATCCAGGACTCCCCGGAGGACATCGCGACGTGGCGCGGCGGGATCCAGCGCGAGCTCGAGAAGCTCGACAGCCCCCGCAAGGTCGACGACCTCGAGATCAGCAGCATGCTCTGGACGGTGATCCTGGACGAGGACGTCGACCAGACCCCGGCAGGCAAGGCCACCAACCTCATGGTGGGCTCCGAGCGGCAGATCACCGACCGGCTGAAGGCGTACAAGGAGGCCGGGATGACCATGCCGCTCATCTGGCCGCCGTTCGCCGACGTCCCCGTGGCCAAGACGCTCGACGACCTCAAGCGGCTCAAGAACGACATCATGCCGAAGGTCGAGGCCTCCTGACCGGCTCCCGACGGATCTCCGCCGGCACCCCCTGCAACGAAGTATGAGAAGTATGAGAGGAAGAGATGTCCGAGCTCGAGGGTAAGCGGGTCTTCGTCACCGGGTCCGGTGCCGGGATCGGCAAGGCGATCGCGACGCTGTTCACGCAACGAGGCGCCCGGGTCGTGGTCAGCGACATCAACGCCGATGCGGCCAAGCAGACGGCCGACGAGATCGGCGCCGCGGGCGTCGCCAACTGCGACGTCACGGACGAGGCCCAGGTACAGGCCGCGGTGCAGCAGGCGGTCGATCTCCTCGGCGGCCTCGACGTGCTGGTCAACAACGCCGGGATCGAGGTCTCCTCGCCGCTGCTGCAGCAGTCCACGGAGAGCTTCGACAAGATCTACGCGGTCAACGTGCGCGGTCCGTTCGTCGCCATGAAGGCGGCGATCGGGCACTTGATCGAGTCGAAGGGCAACGTCGTCAACATCTCCTCGATCGCCGGCATCGGTGGCAGCCCGCTGCTCGGCTCCTACTGCGCGACCAAGGCAGCGCTGATCCAGATGACCCGGGTCGCCGCGGTGGAGATGCGCCCGACGGGCGTGCGGGTCAATGCGGTCTGCCCGGGCTTCGCCGACACCGCCATGGTCGACCGGCTCGTCCCGGACTTCGAGGCGGCGACCCAGGTCCCCTTCGGCGACCTCGTCGCCATGAAGCAGGGCAGGCTCGGCACCCCGGAGGACATCGCCGAGGTGGCGGCCTTCCTCGCGTCCGACCGGGCGTCGTGGGTCACCGGCAGCCACTATGTCCTGGACGGCGGGCTGACCGCGTCGCTGGTGTGACGTCGACAGGGAGGCGGTGCAGATGGCCGACACGCTCTGGAGCCCGACGGCGGCCCGCATCGAGGGGTCCGCGCTGCGCGAGTTCCTGAACTGGTTGGAGAGGCGCGAGGGGCGGCCTTTCGGAGACCACGACGCGTTCTGGGCGTGGTCGGTCGAGGATCTGGACCGGTTCTGGCTCTCACTGGTCGACTACTACGAGGTCGACTTCTCCGCGCCATGGACGCAGGTGCGCACCGCCGACCCGATGCCGCACACCCGCTGGTTCACCGGGGCGCGGCTGAACTGGGCGCAGCATGCGCTGCGCCGCGGGGCCGACCACGCCACCGCGCTGCTGTGCATCCAGGAGGGTGGCCTGCCCGCGCGCGAGATCACCTTCGGTGCCCTGCGCCGATCGGTGGCGGCGGCGGCCGGCTGGCTGCGTCGGGTAGGCGTGCGTCCCGGCGACCGGGTCTGCGCCTACCTGCCGAACACCGAGCACGCGGTGATCGGCGTCCTCGCCGCCGCCGCGGTCGGCGCGGTGTGGTCGTGCTGCTCCCCGGACTTCGGCGCCGAGGGCACCATCGGTCGCCTCGCGCAGCTCGAGCCCCGTGTGCTCATCGCGACGGACGGCTACCACTGGAACGGCAAGGAGATCGACCGCAGCGACGTCGTCGCGCAGCTGCGCGAAAAGCTTCCGACGCTGCGTCACTTCGTCCACGTCCCGTACGTGTTCGACCGGCCGCACCCCGACGGCTCGACACCGTGGGACGAGCTGCTGACCCAGGACGAGCCGCTGGTGTTCGAACAGGTCGAGTTCTCCCACCCGCTGTGGGTGCTGTTCACCTCCGGCACCACCGGGCTGCCCAAGGGCCTGGTACATGGCCACGGCGGAATCACGCTGGAGGGCCTGAAGTGGTCCGGGCTGTACTGCGGGCTGCGCCCCGCTTCGCGAGAGTTGGGCCCCGCCGAGCGGATGTTCACCTACACCTCGACCGGCTGGGCGCTGTGGAACATGCAGCTGGGCGCGCTCACCCAGGGCGCGAGCATCGTGCTGTACGAGGGCAGCCCCGGCCACCCGGCGGGCGCGGTCTGGGAGGTCGCGGCACGTACCCGGGCGGACGTCATGCTGCTGGGCGCCGCCGTGGTCACCGCTACGGCGAATACCGGGGTGTCGCCCCGGCAGGAGCACGACCTGAGCCGGCTGCGCCACGTGATGGTCAGTGGCTCGGCGCTGCCCTCGGCCGGATACCACTGGGTGATGGAGCACGTCAGCCCGGACCTGCGGATCGACTCGACCAGCGGCGGCACCGACATCTCCGGCTCGTTCGTCGGCGCCAACGAGTACGCCCCGGTCCGGGTGGGTCGCATCGGCGGCCGGCTCGCCGGTGTCGACTGCGCGGCCTGGGACGAGAACGGCCATCCGGTCGTCGACTCGGTGGGCGACCTCGTCGTCACCCAGCCGATGCCGTCGATGCCGGTGCACCTGTGGAACGACCCGGACGCGCAGCGGTACGCGGAGTCGTACTTCGAGACCTGGCCCGGCGTCTGGCGGCACGGGGACTGGGTGACGCTGTACTCCGACGGCAGCCTCGCCATCCACGGCCGTTCGGACTCGACGCTCAACCGGCAGGGCGTGCGGCTGGGCAGCAGCGACTTCTACGACGTGCTCGAGACCATGCCGGAGATCAGCGAGGCCCTGGTGGTCGGGGTCGACCAGCCCGACGACGGCTACTGGTTGGGCCTGTTCGTCGTCCCGGCCCCCGGGCACGCGCTCGACGAGAACCTGAAGCAGCGGATCGTCACCACGTTGCGAACCCGTCTGACGCCCCGTCATGTCCCGGACGAGATCGTCGAGGCGCCCGCCGTGCCGCACACCCTGAGCGGCAAGCGGCTCGAGGTCCCGATCAAGAAGCTGCTGACCGGCAGGCCACTGGAGAAGGCCGCGAACATCGCTTCCGTCGACGACCCCGACGCGCTGCGCTGGTACGCGCGGTTCGCGGCGGACCGGCTGGAGTAGCCCGTGCGCCTGGGTGCGACGCTCGCCCACCTGTCCGATGCGCCGCCGTTCGCGGTCGCCGAGTGGGCGAGACGCCTGGTGGGCGCCGGTTTCGAGAGCCTGTGGACTCCCCAGATCATCGGGCGCGGCTCCCTGGTCCCGGACCCGTTCGTGACGGTCGCGGTGGCGGCCACGGCCACCGAGGGGGTGGAAGTGGGAACGGCCACTGTGCAGGTGCCGCTCCATCATCCCGCCGACCTCGCGCACCGGATCCTGTCGCTGAAGTCCGTGTGCGGTGACCGCCTGACCCTCGGCATCAGCCCCGGGTCGACCGACGCCGACTACGCCACCTTCGACCGGGACTACACCGCGCGCTTCCGAACCTTCGACCAGAACGTGGCGCGGCTGCGGGTCCTGCTCGCCCACGGGCGGGACGAGCGCGCCGACCTCGCCCCCCCAGCCGGTGCCACCGGCGGGCCGCCGCTCCTCCTCGGCTCGTGGGGTGCCAACGTCGAGCGGGCCGCCCGGGAGTTCGACGGCTGGCTGGCCTCCGGATACCGCCGCACGGCCGACCAGATCATCGCTGCCCACGAACGGTACCGGGCCGCCGGTGGCCGACGGGCCATCGTGTGCGCTGTCCGGCTGTCCGGAACGGACGACCTCGGACCCACCGGCGAGCAGCTCCAGCGCTACGCGGAGGCCGGCTTCGACGACGCCGTCGTGCTGATCGAACCAGGAGGTCCGGATCCCGAAAAGGTCAGAGCCCTCCTTCCATGAGCCGTCAAGGCGTGTCTGCGACGATCGTCGAGGACGGCCAAGGTCTGGACAGGTGGCGGCGCCGGGGAGTGTTGCGTCCCGCATCCGCCACCGAAACCGTGTGGGAGCCGGTCGAACACCGCTCGCTGTTCAACGAGCAGAACGTCGGGCGTGCAGGCCACTCGGTGCACACGATCTTCGTCGACGATCCCGACGGCCTCGTCACCACGGTCATGGAACGGGGGATAGGACCCGTGCAGCGGGAGACCTACCCGAACGGGGTCCGGAACGTGCTGTTCCGCGACCCCGACGGGAACGGTTCTCAGGCTCGCGACCGGGTCAGCTGGGCGAGTCGGGCCAGTGCCTCGGGGAAGATCTCGGCCGGCGGGGTGACCAGGCCGGCTCCGACCTGGCCGACTCCTGCGATCCTCCCGGCCATACCGGTGTTGATCTGCGGGAGTATGCCTGTACGGCAGACTTTCGTGACGTCGATGCCGGACGGGACGCCCTGGAACTCCAGTACCGGCACCGACCAGCGCGGGTTCTCGCCGAGGGTGATCTCATGCATGCGGCGGGTGGTTGCCAGTGCGTCGGGCACCGAGCCGCCGACGAAGCGGACGATGGCGGGCGCGGTGGCCATGGCGAATCCGCCGATCCCGGCGGTCTCGGTGATGGCCGAGTCACCGATGTCGGGGTTGGCGTCGTCCGGTCCGTACTCACCGAGGAAAAGTCCGTCGGCGAGCTGCGCCGGTCCGGTGAACCACTCATCGCCGGTGCCGGCGACCTGGATCCCGAAGTCGGTTCCGTTGCGAGCCATCGCAACCACCATCGTCGAGCCCTCGACACCGCGCGCCGCGTCGAGAGCGAGCTTGCAGGCCGGCATGGCCAGGTTGAGGAAGAAGTGGTCGTTTCCGCCGATGAATCGCAGGGACTCGGCGACATCGCTGCGGCTGAACCCGGCGTCGATTCCGGCGGTGACCATCGCCGGGGAGAGGTCGCGGAGCAGCATCAGCGTGCCGGCGCGGTTGCGGTTGTGCGCCTCGTCGCCCATCTGCAGCATCTGGGTGAGGATGCCCGTCACGTCCACCGGGCCGCTCTCGTCGCGGACGCGCCGGACCGCGGTCTGCAGGAGGGGACCGAGGACGTTCCCGAGCCAGCGCAGTCGGTGCAGGACGTCCGGCGCGTACGCGCCGTAGCGAAGGACCTTGCCGAGGCCCTCGTTGAGCGAGCAGTACGTGCGGCGCCCCGTCGCCGGGTCCTCGAGCACGAACATCCACATGCTCGGGGTGACCACGCCGGCCATCGGGCCGACCGCGGAGCGGTGGTGGCACGGTTCCAGCGACACCGACGTGCCGGCCTCGAACAGCGCCGCGGCCTTCTCGGGGTCATCGACCAGACCCTCGAGCGCGGCACCGCCCATGAGGGCTCCACGCAGCGGACCTGAGGCACGGTCCCAGGTGATCGGCGGACCGGCGTGCAGGAACTGGCCGGGTTGCAGATCGAGGGCCTCGGACGCGGGCACGACATCGACCAGTGTCGCGGTGACCTTGAGCATCGCATCGAGTGCGCGTTCGTTCGCGGAGCGCCTCAGCGGATCAGCCGCGACGATCGCGAGGTCGGCCTCGGTGTGCTCCATGGGCGGGCGCCAGTCCACCCGGGTGACCGGGACGGCCTGCTCGGCCACGGCGTCGGCGAGCAGGTCGGTGCCGACGTTCACAACGCTCTCGACGACGCCGTTCGGGGTGGTCACGATCGCTCTCCGATCTGCTGCATCATCTCGATCGCGCGGCGCGTGGCATGCGCGTTGGACAGGTGAACCTCGGCGCCGGCATCCGCGAGCGCGCGGACTTGCCGGTCGCGCCGCTGCGGGTCGGCCTCGGTTCCGACGACCGTGACCACGACCGGCTTCGCGAGGTCAGCGATGGCCGGGGCGAGCAGAGCAGCGGGGTCGGCGTCGGCGCCGTGTCCGAGTACCACGTCGAGCAGGAGGACCGCGGTCTCGGGGTCGGCGGCGGCCTTCACGAGGTGCTCCAGCCGAAGGGTCGGGTCGATCATCGGGTGTGCCCGGCCGGTGGTGTAGGCGTCGTCTCCGAAATCGATGAAGGTGTGGCCGGCATCGGCACCGAATGCCTCGCCGGCGATCAGCTTCGCTTCGCCGGCGAGGGTGCCGCCGACGAAGAGACCACGGAGGTACCGACCACCGGTCGGGTGCTTCGCCGTGCCCTCGACCGGCCAGCTCGGCACGGGACGCCCGAGGCGTCGCAGCACGGCCTCGGTCGACGCGGTGAGGTCCGGCTGCCCGGGGCCGAGAAGTGCGAACTCGACCGGGGTGGTCAACTCGTCGGCGAACGCCTGGATCTCGGCGGCGACCTCCGCGGCCGGCGGCTTGGAAACGATCACGATGAGCTCGACGGACGGGTCGGCGTCGAGCCGTCTCATCGCCTCACGGGTGGCCGACCCACCGACGTCGGCGGACAGGTCGCGACCGCCCACGCCGAGGGCGGAGGCGACACCGACGCCGGCACGGTCGAGGAGCGCGAGCAGTTGCTGGCAGCCGGTGCCGGATGCGGCGACGATGCCCACCGGGCCGGGGGACACGGTGTTGGCGAAGCCCAGACCGAGACCTCCGATGACCGCCGTCCCGCAGTCGGGGCCCATCACCAGGACCCCGCGCTCGGCCGCGGCACGCTTGAGTGCGATCTCCTGCTCGACGGGGACGTTGTCGCTGAAGACCATGACGTCGCGGCCCGCGTCGATGGCGTCCATGGCCTCCACCATCGCGTGCGCACCCGGTACCGACACCAGCGCCAGCCCTCGGGGGCTACGCCGGAGCGCGGCAGCGGTGGTGCGCGGCGGCGCGACCACCGTGGAGTCCGAGGCCGCCTGGCGGTTGGCGTCACGCAGCGCCTGGTCGACACCCGCCAGCGCCGCCGTCAACGCCTGGGGTGCGTCGAGCCTCAGGGCGACGATCATGTCGTTCGGGCCGGCCGCAGCCGGCACGTCGAAACCCATCTCGGCCAGCACCTCGACATTGAGCGCGGTCGCCATCGCGACCTGGGCGGCCACGACGCCGTCGAGGCCCTGCACGGTCCGGCTGACCTGGAGCAGGGTGACCGAGTCGGCATAGGCGCCGGGCCGAAGCTCGACGTGGGTCGTCATGCGGCAACTCCTGGGGTGTGGAGGGCGGACAGGGCGAGGCGGGCGCCGTGCAGCAGCCCGCTGCCGGAGGTATGACCGATCGCAGCCAGAGCTGCTGCAGCGTCGGTCTCCGCCGGCGCACCGAGCGCCGACACGTAGACCGCGAACTCCGGGACGACCTCGCCGTTGAGGGCACAGTCGAGCAGCGACGCGGAGAGCAGGGTGGTGCGGGAGAGCCGGGCCCGGACAGCCGCGTCGACGGCCGGGGTTCCGACGCCGGCCGCACGGTGGACCGCGATCCAACCGCACAGAACATCGTCGCCGAGCGGAGTGAGCCCGTCGCCGCGGCCGATGAGCCGTGCGACGACAGCCGGCGTGATGACGGGCAGGACGATGCCGAGTTGCTCGGCGACGGTCTCGACACCGGTGAGCGTTGACGCGGCGCCCGCCAGCGGCGGGACGCCGACGTCGAGGAGCCGGCCGACCGTGACGGGCACACCGTCGAGGTGCAGGACGCCATCGCGCAGGTGCGCGCTCCCGACATCGAAGGATTCCGCGAGCGAGCGCAGCGCACACGGCACTGCTGTGGCCCGCCGGCCGATCACACCGACGCACCGGCCGCCGACGTCGACGTACACGGCGTCGCGTCCACGATGCACCACACGTACCGGCCCGTCGGAGCTGCGGCGAAGGTGCGCATGCACCCGCAACGGCGCGCTGACCGGGATCACACGCTCGACGCTAGACGCGAGGATTACGGTTTGCCGATGTAAGGATCTGCCAACTCGTGCAGCGAAGGAGCGCAAGTGTTGATAACAGGGGATCGTGAGGAGCTTGCGAGCGCTGCCCTGGCACGCGTCGACGCGCTGCACACCGCGCTGACCCAGATCGTGCTCGAGGGCGGCGACCTGGCCGGAATCGCAGCGGAGGTCGGCCGGGTCCTCGGCGTGGGCGTGGCCTTCACCTCGGCCGACGGACGGGAGCGTGCGTCAGCTCTGCCGGACGAACTTCGTCAGGTGCTGACCGAGCACGAGCTGATCGACCCCACGGGGCGGCTGCGTGTGGAGCGGATGGGCCCGGAGGGGGCCGCGGTGGGCAGCGGTGAGGCCCGAGCGCTCAGGGTCGCGGCGGGCGGCGCGAACCTGGCCAAGCTGGTGTGCCTGCGCCCGGAGGAACCACTGTCCTCGGACGATGTCCACGCGCTCGAGCGTGCAGCCGCAGTCGCTGCGCTCCTGATCACCCGCGAGGAGGCGGTCACCGCCGTCGAGACCAAATACCAGGGCGACTTCCTGCGCGACCTGCTCCTGCGGCGCTCCCCCGACCCGGCCTACGTCGCCGAGCACGCCGACACCTTCGGATGGGACCTGCGCCGCACGGTCGTCGTGGTGTCGGCCGAGCTGGATCCCCCCGCCCCCGACCAGCCGGTCTCGGGCAGCGAACGCCGACTGTGGCAGAAGCGGTTCTCCGCGGCGTGGCGGCAGGTCAGCGCCGGGCTCGGCGAGGGCATACCGACGGTCGACTTCTCCTCCGAGGTCGTGACCCTTCTGCCGATCGCAGACGACGAACCACCGGCCGGCCAGGCCGTCGTCCGCCGCGCCGTCACCGCGGTCACCGGCGACAAGGGAGGTGGCCGTCGCCCCTTCTCGGTCGGCGTCAGCCGCGCCGCGACGAGCCTCGACGATCTCCCCGGGGCATACGCCCAGGCGCGCCGCGCCGTCGAGGTCGGCCGGCGGGTCAGCGGAGGCGGATCGACCACGTTCTTCGACCAGCTCGGCCTTCATCGGTTGATCGCCCTGATCCCGGACTCGGGCGAGCTGCGTTCGTTCGTCAGCGACGCCCTCGGCGTCCTCGCCGAGCCGACCTCGGAGGCTGCCGACCTGCGCGAAACCCTCCAGATCCTGCTGGACACGAACTTCAACATCGCGGAGGCCGCGCGGCTGCAGTTCTTCCACTACAACACGATGCGCTACCGGGTCTCCAAGCTGGAGCGCCTGCTGGGCCCGCTGTCCACCGATCCGCATCTGCGACTTGATGTCGCGGTGGCGCTGCAGGTGCTGAAAATCGCCGGTTGACCACCGTGCTCGCCTGCGTGTGACACATTCACGCAATTCGCCTGAACTCACCGATCCGTTGACAACATATGCCATCCATCCCGCCGGTCCTTCGGCATGAGTCGCCGTCGTGGGTGTGAAGTTCGGCTTATTAGCTTGTGGCGATAGCTCGGGCCTGTCGCTGATGCCGAAGGGGTCGTCCGTGTCGATCTTCAAGTGGGAAGTGGTCGATCCCCGGCCGGGTGAGGCGGTTGCGCCCCGCCAGCGGCTGAGCTGGGGAAAAACCATCGGACTGGGTGCCCAGCACGTGGTCGCGATGTTCGGCGCGACCTTTGTGTTCCCGCTCGTGATGGGGCTGGACGCCAATCTCGCGATCATGTTCTCGGGCATCTGCACGCTGCTGTTCTTGCTCGTGTGCAGCAACCGGGTCCCCAGCTACCTCGGTACGAGCGCCGCGTTCGTCGCGGGCGTGGCCGCCATCCGAGCGCAGGGAGGCGACTCCGCCGACGTGACCGGCGCGATCCTCGTCGCCGGCGTCGTGCTCCTGCTGGTCGGCGTGCTGGTCCATTTCGTCGGCGCACGGGTCATTCACGCCGTGCTGCCGCCGGCTGTCACCGGCGCCGTCGTCATGCTCATCGGCTTCAACCTGGCGCCGGTCGTGGCCGCCCAGTACTGGCCGCAGGACCAGTGGGTCGCCCTGCTGACCGCCACGTTCATGGTGTGCGCAGCCGTGCTGCTCCCCGGGTTCTGGTCGCGCATCGCGGTGGTCCTGGCCCTGGTGTTCGGCTTCGTGATCTCGTTGATCTTCGACGGGCTGTTCGGGCCGATCAACTCCTGCGGTGGCGAGGGCTGCACAGCCACCGTGCACGAGCGCGTCTCCTGGGCGGGGGTCAAGGCGGCCGACTGGATCGGGCTGCCGAGCGGGACCCTGCGCGACGGCGTCAGCGTGATCCACGCACCGAGCTTCTCGCTGACCTTCATCCTGCTCGTCCTCCCCGGCGTCATCGCATTGATCGCGGAGAACACCGGCCACGTGAAAGCCGTCGCCGAGATGACCGGCGAGAACCTCGACCCCTACATGGGGCGCGCCCTCGGCGCCGACGGGGCCGCGACCGCGCTGGCCAGCCTGTTCGGTGGCTCGCCGACCACGACCTACGCCGAGAACATCGGTGTCATGGGCGCCACCCGGGTGTACTCGACCGCCACGTACTACGTAGCAGCGATCGTTGCCATCCTGCTGGGCTTGTGCCCGAAGTTCGGCGCGATCGTCGGCGCGACCCCGGGCGGTGTCCTCGGCGGGATCACGGTCGTGCTCTACGGGATGATCGGCCTGGTCGGCGCGAAGATCTGGGTCGAGAACCGGATTGACTTCGGCGACCCGGTCAACGTCGTCGGCCTCGCGGGCGGCCTCATCGCCGGCATCGGCGGTGTGACCCTGAAGTTCACCGACGGCTTCTCACTCGGCGGCATTGCCCTCGGGACCATCCTGGTGATCGTCTATTTCCACCTCGTCAACAGGAGCGGCCGCCGAACCGAACGGACGTCCGAAAAGGCCACGGAGGCCCTGTGAAACCTGCTTCCTTCGACTACGTCCGGCCGGGCACACTCGCCGAGGCGGTCGCCGTCCTGGCCGCAGAGCCGAACGCCAAGGTGCTCGCCGGCGGCCAGAGCCTGATCCCGCTGCTGTCGATGCGACTCGCCTCCCCCGCGGTCATCGTCGACATCAACGGCCTCCCCGGCCTGGACACCATCTCCGTTGTCGAGGGGGACAGCCCGGGCGTTCGCGTGGGCGCCCTCGCCCGGCACAGCGCCGTGCTGGCCTCGCCCGAGGTGCAGCGTGTCCAACCGCTCGTTCCCCTGGCGTTGTCCCACGTGGCCCACCCGACCATCCGCAACCGCGGCACCACGGTCGGGTCGCTGGTGCACGCCGACGCCGCGGCGGAGATGCCGCTGGTGCTCACGCTGCTCGGGGGCTCGCTGGAGGTCGAGGGCCCGGACGGGCGGCGCACGATCGCCGCCGCCGACCTGTTCGTCGGGCCGCTGGAATCCTCGGTCCACCACGACGAGATCGCGGTGTCGGCCTTCTTCCCCGCCCTGCCCACGGGCGCCGGCGTGGCCTTCGCCGAGATCGCCCGCCGGCACGGCGACTACGCCCTGGTCGGGGCGGCAGCCCTGGTCGAGGCGGACTCGATCAGGGTGGGCTACCTGTCGGTCAGTGAGGTGCCCACCGTCGTCGACCTCAGCGGCACACCGCTGGAGGAGATGGGGGAGGCCGCACTGCAGCGGCTCGAACCGGCCGACGACATCCACGCGACCGCGAAGTACCGCTCGCAGCTGGCCCGGGTGCTGACCACCCGGGTGGTACGAGCGGCCATGGAGAACGCGAAGGGAGCCCGATGAGCGATCGGCTGCACGACGTGCGCCTGATGGTCAACGGTGCCGTGCACGAGATCCGGGTACCCGCACGGCGGCTGTTGTCCGACGCACTGCGTCACGACCTGGGTCTGACCGGCACCCACGTCGGCTGCGAACACGGCGTGTGCGGGGCCTGCACCGTCCTGGTCGACGGGCAGCCGATGCGGTCGTGCCTGATGCTCGCCGTCTCTGCGCAGGACTACGAGATCACCACGGTGGAGGGTCTCACCAACCCCGACGGCTCCCTCGGGCCCGTGCAGCAGGCCTTCGCCGAGTGCCACGGCCTGCAGTGCGGCTTCTGCACGCCCGGCTTCCTCACCACCATCACCGCCGGACTTCGTCAGCAGCCCCGGCCCACGCACGAGCAGGCCCGCGACATGATCGCCGGGAACCTGTGTCGCTGTACCGGCTACCTGAACATCGTCAAGGCCGTCGAGCGGGCCGCGGAGCTCCAGGCCGGCGCCTCATGACCACCAAGCTGATGGGGCAGAAGGTCCAGCGCGTCGAGGACCAGCGGTTCCTGCGCGGCCAGGGGCGATACGTCGACGACATCGCCGTCGGGCGCGATGTCCTGCACGCGGCGGTACTCCGCTCGCCGCACGCGCACGCCCGAATTCTCGACATCGATGTCTCCGACGTCCTCGACGTCGACGGCGTCCACGCGGTCTACACCTACGACGACCTCGCCGCCTTCTCGACGGCGATGGCCGAGCCTCTGCCGCTGCTGATCCCCCACCCCGCACTCACCCACGGCCGCACCCAGTACACACTGGCGAAGGACGAGGTCAACTACGTCGGTGAGGCGATCGCGTTCGTCGTGGCCGAGGACCGCTACCTGGCCGAGGACGCCGTCGGCAGGATTCGCGTCGAGTACGAGCTCCTGCCCGCGGTCGTCGGCGTGGACGCCGCACGCGCGGCCGAGCACCTGGTCCACGACGATGTACCCGGCAACGTCGGCGCGCGCATGGAGCAGAACATCGGCGACGCTCCGACGGCGATCGCGACCGCGCCCCACCGGCTCGAGCTCGATCTCACCATCGAGCGCAGCGCCTGCATGCCCTTGGAGGGCCGGGGCACCGTCGCACGTTGGGAGCCCGACCTGAACCGCCTCCAGATGTGGACGTCGACGCAGACGTCCACCGGGGTCCGCGCCGCGGTCGCGCTCAAGCTCGGCCTCGATCTCGGACAGGTCGACGTGATCACGCCCGATGTCGGCGGCGGGTTCGGCGTCAAGATCAACCACCCGTGGCCCGAGGAGCTCCTGGTCCCGTTCGCAGCCCGAGCGCTCGGCCGACCGGTCAAGTTCACCGAGGACCGCCGCGAGCACTTCATCTCCTCGGCGCACGAGCGCGGCCAGGTGCAGCACATCGAGGTCGGCTTCGACGACGACGGCCGTCTGCTCGGCCTGAACGTCGAGTTCTGGCACGACCACGGCGCATACACCCCGTACGGCCTGATCGTGCCGATCATCACCTCGACCCAGCTGCTCGGCCCCTACAAGCCGCAGAACTATCGCGTGGTCTTCGAATCGCTCTACACGAACACCGTGATCGTCACGCCGTACCGCGGCGCCGGCCGCCCGCAGGGTTGCTACGCGATGGAGCGCACCATGGATGCGATCGCGAAGTACCTCGGCAAGGACCGCACCGAGGTGCGGGCGGCCAACTTCATCCAGCCCGACGAGTTCCCCTACGACCACGGGCTGATCTTCCAGGACGGTCGCGCGCTGGAGTACGACTCCGGCGACTACCCCGCATTGCTGGAGAAGCTCAAGAAGCTGATCGGCTGGGAGCAGTTCCCGGCCTTCCAGAAGGAGATGGCGGCGCAGGGCCGGCGCGTGGGGCTCGGTCTGGCCTGCTACGTGGAGGGCACCGGTGTCGGCCCCTACGAAGGCGCGCACGTCCACATCGAGACCACCGGGAAGGTCAAGGTCGCGACCGGTCTGACCACGCAGGGGCAGGGGCATGCGACAGTCTTCGCGCAGCTGGTGGCCGACGAACTCGGTGTGAAGTTCGACGACGTCGAGGTGGTCACCGGTGACACCCGGCGAATGCCGTACGCGGTCGGCACATACGCGTCCCGGGCGGCGGTGATGAGCGGGTCGGCGATCCACCTCGCGGCCAAGCGGGCCAAGGAGAAGGCGCTGAGGATCGCCGCCGAAGCCCTCGAGGTGGACGTCAGGGATCTCGAGATCGTCGACGGTGTGGTGTCGGTGAAGGGCTCGCCCGGCAGCTCGATCGACCTGGCCACGGTGTCGGTGCTGTCCAATCCGCTGCGCTATGCCTTCGACGAGGCGTCGAAGGCCGCGACACAGTTCTCGGTCGGCGACGCCCGGAAACCCCCGGTCGCCGAGGACGAGGAGCCCGGCCTGGAGGGCAAGGACTTCTACAGCCCTCCGCATGCCACGTTCGCCGCCGGCATGCACGCGGCGATCGTCGAGACCGACCCGGACACGGCCGAGATCACGATCGTGAAGTACGCCGTCGTCCACGACTGCGGCCACATGATCAACCCGATGATCGTCGAGGGCCAGATCCACGGCGGCGTCGCCCAGGGCATCGGAGGCGCCCTCTACGAGCGCATGGCCTACGACGAGTCCGGGCAGCTGCTCAATGCGTCGTTCATGGACTTCCTGATGCCCTACGTCACCGAGATCCCCGACGACATCGACATCGACCACCTGGAGACGCCGTCCCCGCTCAACCCGCTCGGCATCAAGGGCGCGGGCGAGGCGGGGGTGATCCCCGCGGCCGCGGTCTTCGCCGCCGCCATCGAGGACGCCGAAGGCTTCCCGATCACCGCGATGCCGCTCTCCCCGTCCGACCTGTTCGCCCTTCGAGAGACCCGCGGAGCAACCCCATGAAGATCAGTGGATCCAACGTCGTGCCCTTCCCGGTGGCCAAGGTGTGGGACGCCCTGCTCGACCCGCGGGTTCTCGTCGCGACCATCCCGGGCTGCGAGAAGCTCGAGAGCACCGTCGAGAACGAATACGCCATGACGGTCACGGCCGGCGTGGCGGCCATCAAGGGCACCTACGCCGGGACCTGCACGCTGTCGGACCTCAAAGACCACGATTCCCTCGTGATGAAGCTCACCGTCTCCGGCGCCCCGGGCACGATCGACGCCACGGTGGACGTCGCCTTCGACGACCTCGGCGCCGAGGGAACCCGGATCTCCTACGAGGCCGACGCCGTCGTCGGCGGGATGGTCGGCGGTGTCGGCCAACGGATGCTGAGCAGTGTGTCGAAGCGGATGGCCGCAGAGTTCTTCGGCAACATCGGCAACGCCATCGCCCAGCCTGCCGCGCCCGCCACGGTTGCGGAGCAGGGCGCCGAGCCCGTCGCGGGCCCGGCAGCCTCGACCCGACCCGCGAATCCGGTCGTCTTCACCGCACCCGCCGGCAGGACCGGCGGAGCCGGCTCCCAGGACGACCTCCTGAAGGGCGTCGGCATCGGAGCCGGGCTGGTCCTGCTCGGGGCCATCGTGGGGTCGGCACTGACCCGCCGCCGGTGAGCTCGACGATGGAGCTGTCGGTCGAGTCCACCGCGCGTGACCAGGCGGCGGCGGTCCGCGCCCGCGAGATCTCCGCCCGTGAGCTGCTCGACCTGCACCTGAAGCGCATCGCCGAACGCAATCCCGAACTCAACGCGATCGTCGCCCTGGACGAGGAGCGCGCGCGAGCCGGGGCCGCCGCGGCCGACGAGCTGCTGGCGTCGGGCGCCGAGGTCGGGCCGCTGCACGGGCTGCCCTTCGCGTTCAAGGACACCCACGCCGTCGCGGGTTGGCGCACCACGTACGGCTCACCGTTGTTCGCCGAGCACGTTCCGGGCCGTGACGAGTTGATCGTCGAACGGATCCGCCGGGCCGGCGTGGTGACCATCGGCAAGACCAACGTGCCCGAGTTCGCCGCCGGGTCGCACACGTTCAACACCGTCTTCGGCACCACGCTCAACCCGGTCGACCCGTCGCGGTCCGCGGGCGGTTCGTCCGGGGGCGCGGCGTGCGCGCTCGCGGCCGGGATGGTGCCGCTCGCGGAGGGTTCCGACATGGGCGGCTCGCTGCGCAACCCTGCCTCGTTCTGCGGCGTGGTCGGGCTGCGGCCCTCGCTGGGCCGCGTTCCGGAATGGCCGCTGTACAACCAGTGGGAGACCACCTCGGTCGGCGGCCCGATGGCGCGCGACGTCGGTGACCTCGCACTGCTGCTCTCCGTGATCGCGGGACCCGACCCTCGCGCGCCGCAGGCCTTGGGGGATCCGGGTTCGGCGTTCTCCCCTCCGATCCGGGGGTCTCTGTCCGGGCTGCGGGTGGCCCTCTCGGTGGACCTCGGAGGCGCGTTCGAGGTCGATGGCGAGGTCGCCGCGATCGTGGCGTCCTCGGCGTCGGTGTTCTCCTCGGCCGGGGCGCTGGTGGCATCCGCCCATCCGGATCTCGCCGGCGCCGACGACACCTTCCGCACCCTGCGTGCCTGGCACTTCCAGGCGAAGTTCGGTCGGATGCTCGACGCGAATCCCGCCGCGTTCAAACAGTCCTTGGCCGACAACATCCGTGCAGGAGCGTCGCTGACCGGCGGTGACATCGCACGCGCCTACGCCCAGCGCACCACCCTCTCCGAGCGGATGCGCGAGTTCTTCGCCGGCGTCGAGGGGGCGCCGTACGACGTGCTCGTGCTCCCGGCGTCTCAGGTGCCGCCCTTTCCGGCCGACCGGGAGTTCCCGCAGGAGATCAACGGCCGGCCGATGAAGACCTACCTCGACTGGATGCAGGCGGCGTACTTCATCACCGTCACCGGCTGCCCGGCGATCTCGCTGCCGTTCGGGCGCACTGCTGACGGGCTGCCCGTCGGGCTGCAGATCGTCGCCCGGCACGGAGCCGATCTCTTCCTGCTCGAGGTCGCCGCCGCCGTCGAAGACGTCCTGCACAGCTGAAGAGAGCCCACCGACGCGGGCCCGCTGTCTCGCGACGCCGCTGATTTCCCTGGCAGAGTTTGCTCATCAATACGGGTTTCGTAGGCAGTTTCTGCCATGGCCGCGGAGGTGTGCGGCCGGTTGAATCGGAGCGCGCCCAGCAGCTGGGTCCTCGTCCCCGGCCGGCTGGTGGCCAGCTCGACGTCGATCGACCACCGACGTTCCCGCTCAGAGTTCCAGGAGGAGCACGCATGACCCGGCGCATCCGGATCGGCATCGACACCGGGGGCACGTTCACCGACGTCGTCGCCTTCGACGAGGACTCAGGCTCACTCGTCACCACCAAGACGCCGTCCACGCCCAGCAACCCCGCCGACGGGTTCCTCGCCGGCATCGACAAGGTGCTCGGCATGCTCGGCGCCGACGGTTCGGCGATCGACGCCGTCAGCCACGGCACGACGGTGGCCACCAACCAGCTCCTCGAGGGCAAGGTGGACCGGCTCGGCTACATCACCAACGACGGGTACGAGTCGATGCTGGAGATCGCCCGCCAGTCGGTGCCCGACGGCTACGGCAACTCCTACTTCTGGGTCAAGCCGAACCGGATCGTCCCTCGCGACCTGGTCAAGGGCGTCGGCGGCCGGCTGGACTTCACCGGCGCCGAGGTGCGGCCGTTCGACGAGGACGGCGCCCGCGCGGTAGCGCGCTGGTTCAAGGCCCAGGGCATCAACACGCTGGGAGTGTGCTTCCTGCACGCCTACGCCAACCCGGCGCATGAGCAGCGGATGCGCGCCGTGCTCGCCGAGGAGCACCCGGGGGCGGTGGTCTCGCTGTCGAGCGAGGTGTTGCGCGAGTACCGCGAGTTCGAGCGGTCGATGACCACGCTGGTCGACGCGGCGGTGAAGCCGCGACTCTCCGCGTACGTCACCAACATCAAGGCTCGGCTCACCGCATACGACGACCGAACCATCCCGTTCTACGTGATGAAGTCCAACGGTGGGGTGCTGTCGGCCGACGAGGTCGTGCACCAGCCGATCACCACCGTGCTCTCGGGTCCGGCTGCAGGCGCCCTCGGCGCGGCGCTGATCGCGAGCGTCGCGGGCTTCGACAAGGTGCTCACCTCCGACGGAGGCGGTACCTCGACCGACGTCTCGGTGGTGACCGACGGCGAGCCGACGCTCACCACGGAGGGATCGGTGGGGGCTTTCCCCTCGAAGATCCCGATGATCGACGTGGTCACGGTCGGCGCCGGTGGCGGTTCCATCGCCTGGACCTCGCCGGAGGGCACGCTCAAGGTCGGCCCGCACTCCGCCGGCGCCGATCCGGGCCCGCTCTGCTATGGCAAGGGGGGCACGGATGTGACCATCACCGACGCCCACGTCGTCCTCGGCCGGATCCCGCCGCACCTGCTCGGCGGTGAGATCCCGCTCGACGTCGGCGCGGCGCGCGACGGCATCGAGGCGTTGGCCAAGGAGCTCGGGCTCAGCGCCGAGGCGTGCGCCACCGGAATCCTGGAGATCTCGGCCTGGAACCAGGCCAACGCGCTGCGGCAGGTCACCGTCAAGCGCGGGCTCGACGTCCGCGACTTCACCCTCACCACCTTCGGGGGGTCGGGATCGCTGCTGCTGTGCCGCCTGGTCGACGTGCTCGGCCTGCCCGCTGTGCTCGTACCGCCGAATCCCGGCAATGTCTCGGCGTTCGGGCTGCTGACCGTCGACGTGAAGAACGACTACGTCCAGACGCACGTCTCGCTGGCCGACTCGCTCGAACCCACCGACGTCGCCGGCATCTTCGACACCCTGACCGCCCAGGCCGCCGAGGCCCTGATCAAGGAAGCCTTCGCCCCGGAGCAGCACCAGTTCGTCCGGACCGCCGACCTGCGCTACTTCGGCCAGGCCTTCGAGGTGCGCGTCCCGGTCCCCGACGGCGAGATCACCCAGGACGCGCTCGACGAGGTGGCCCGCCGCTTCCACGCCGAGCACAGGGCGCTCTACGGCTACGACTTCGCCGGCGACCCGAGCCAGCAGGTGGAGTGGGTCAACCTGCGCGTGTCGGGCGTCGGCCCGATCCGGCGGCCCGACATCCAGCGGCACGACCTGGTCGCCAACCCGACGGTGACCGAGAAGGGGCGCCGCCAGGTCTGCTTCGACGCCGCCGACGGTTACGTCGACACGGCTGTGCTCTGGCGCCCCGACCTCGCACCCGGCACCGTCGTCGACGGCCCCGCGATCATCGAGGAGTTCGGCTCGACCGTGCCGCTGCACCCGGGCTTCACCGCCCGCATCGACGAGTACCTCAACATCATCGTGACCCGGAAGGCGAACAAGTGACCACCTCGACGAGTTCGACCACCGAATCGCGGCGTGCCACCACACAGTTCCCCTTCGGCACCCTCACCGCCGACGCCGGCGCGAGTGCCGACCCGGTGCTCGTCGAGATCGTCCAGGGGTCGCTGGCCAGCGTCGAGATGGAGGTCGAGACCGCCATCGCCCGCACCAGCCGCAGCCCGATGATCCGCGACGCGCACGACTTCCGCGCGGGCATCCACGACCGGCTGCTGCGCAAGCTCACCGGCCGCTCCTACTCCGCGCTCGTCCACCCCGTCGCCCGCGATTTCCCGATGGAGGAGATGCGCGAGGGGGACGTCTTCTTCCACAACGACGTCTACCGGTCCGAGGGCGGCATCGGGCATCTTCCCGACCTCTGCGTCACCGTGCCCGTCTTCTCCGGGCCTGCCGGGGAACGCAGGGTGGTCGCGTTCATTCAGGCCTTCGGCCATCACGACGACATCGGCGGCGCGGTCCCGGGTTCCATGCCCTCCCACGCGACCAGCGTCTTCGAAGAAGGGCTCATGGTCCCGCCGATCAAGCTGTGGGACGCAGGGGTGCCCAACCGCTCGGCGCTGGCGATCATGACGCGGAACTCCCGCATGCCCGAATCGCTCGCGGCCGACCTGGATGCGGAGTGCTCGGCCTGTCTGATGGGCGCCCGCCGCCTCGGCGAGCTCTTCGACCGCTACGGCGTCGACGTCGTCGAGTCCTGCTTCGATGCGATCATCTCCCGCACCACCGAGACCTACCGGCGCGAGATCCTCGGCAAGATCCCGGTCGGCACCTGGGTGTGGGAGGACTACGCCGAGCACGACGGCGTCGACGAGCCCCGGCTGCACACCCAGCGGATCACGCTCACCCGCACCGCGGCCGACGACCCGGACGGCGAGCGGCTGATCCTGGACTTCGCCGGCACCTCGCCCCAGGCGAAGGGCCCGATCAACCACTGCGGCGACTACAGCGACGGCGTCTTCCTGAAGAAGTGGCTCGCGCCGATCCTGCGCAACCTCGCCGACACCCCGGAGCGGATGGCCGAGCTCGACGTCAACGAGGGCATCGTGCCGCTGATCGAGATGCGCTTCCCCCCGCCGGGGACGCTGCTCACCCCGGTCTTCCCGGCGCCGACCAACGCCCGCACGTTCGTGATCCTGCGGCTGCTCGGCGTACTCGCCGGAGTGGTCGCCAAGGCGGTCGACGGCCGGATGCCCGCCGACCAGGAGACGATCCGCTACACCGGGGTGTACGGAGAGGACCTCGACGGCCGCCCCTACCTCATGAGGGAGGTGCTCGGCGGGGGCTCCGGAGGCCGGTACTACGCCGACGGCGAGGACACCATCCATGTCGTCCCGGACTCGCGGAACCTCCCGACGGAGTTCACCGAGGCCCGTTTCCCGTTCCGCGTCGAGTCCCTGACCCTCGCCGTGGACAGCGGGGGAGCGGGGCAGTTCCGCGGCGGGCTCGGGTACGAGAAGCACATTCGGATGCTCAAGGACGCCCACTTCATGTCGATCGCCGACCGGTCGATCCTGGCGTGCTGGGGTGTCAGGGGCGGCAAGGCCGGCCGGCCGTTCCAGGTCACCGTCGACCCCGGCGGTCCGAACGAGCGCGAGGTTGACGCCCTGGCCGACGCCGAGCCGGTCAAGGCGGGCGAGGTGATCCGGATCCGCACGACCGGCGGCGGCGGGTGGGGCAACCCGCTCGAGCGCGATCCCGCGCTCGTCGTCCGGGACGTGGTCTGGCGCAAAGTGTCCCCGGCCGCGGCGCTCGCCGACTACGGCGTCGTGCTCACCGGCTCCCTCGACGACGACACGCTGTCGTTCGACGAGACCGCGACGGCCACCGAGCGCGCCGGGCGGCCCGGTCCGGGCGAGGTGTTCTTCGACCGCGGACCCGGATACGCCCGGCTGGCGGCGGGCGCCACGTACGCCGACGTCGACGTGCTCTGATGCGGGTCGCGGTGCTCGGCGGCCACGGCAAGACCGGCCGGGCCGTATCGGCAGCTCTGTCCGCCCGCAAGGCGGAGCCGATGCCGCTCGGCCGGTCGGACTGGGCCGATCTCCCGGCAGCGGTGGCGGGCTGCTCTGCGGCCTACGTCATCGCTCCGAACATGCACCATGACGAACCGGCGTACGTGGCCGACGCGCTGGAAGCCCTGACCGCGGCCGGGGCCGGGCGGGTGGTCTACCACTCGGTGGCGTCGCCGTATGCGCCGGACATGCCCCACCACCTCGGCAAGGCCCGGGCCGAGGACCTGGTGCGTCGCTCCGGGCTGGCGTGGACGATCCTCCAGCCCGGCGCCTACCTCCAGAACCTCGACCTGACCAAGCCCGTCCGGGTGCCCTACGACGTGCACGCGACCTTCGGCTTCGCCGACCTCGACGACGTGGCCGAGGCCGCCGCCGTCGTGCTCCTCGAGGACGGGCACGACGGCGCGACCTACGAGTTGGCGTCCCGGACCGCGACGGTCGCCGAGCTGGCGGCCGAGGCCGGAGTCACCGCGGACCGGGCCGAGTGGACCGGCGAGGGCCTCGACGAGCCGGCACGCTCCTGGCTGGGGGCGATGTTCGCCTACTACGACCGGCACGGCCTGCCCGTCGGCACGTACACGCTGCGTGCCCTGCTGAGACGGTAGCCCGGCCCGCGGCGATGAAGCGGCGATGAATACGACTCGTTCTCCGGACCATGTCGAGAGGAGCACGCAATCGATGTGGCGCACCGCGCCCGGGACGGGGGTCCCGGTGCCCACCCGAGTCCGGTTGCACCAGGCTGCGGCCTCCGGTGCTGGCAATAGTTGCCAGCGCTCCCGGTCCGGCCTCGTCGGCGCCGACGGTGAACCGCACCGGCAGCGCTGCCTAGGTTTCGACACATGAGAGTTCTGCTCGCCCTGGGCGGCAACGCGATGACGAACGCCGCCGGCCGAGCGGCGCCGCAGGACCAGATCGCCGCGGCGGCAGTCGCGATGGAGGCGGTCGCCGGCCTGCTGGAGCGCGACGTCGAGGTCCTGATCACTCACGGCAACGGCCCGCAGGTCGGCAACCTGCTGACCAAGAACGAGCTCGCCGCCTCCGTCGTGCCCCCGGTTCCGCTGGACTGGTGCGGCGCTCAGACGCAGGCCACGGTCGGGTTCGTGCTGATGAACGCCCTGGACGCCGCCCTCGTGCGGCGTGGGATCCGGCGCCGCACCGCTGCGGTCGTGACGCGCACGCTGGTGGCTTCCGACGACTCCGGGTTCATCCGGCCGACCAAGCCCATCGGCCGCCACCTGCCGGCCGAGGAAGCCGAGGTGCTGATCGGACACGGGCAGACGTGGGAGGACCGCGGGAAGGGCTGGCGCCGTGTGGTCGCCTCGCCCGAGCCACTCGACATCATCGACGGGCCGGTGGTGCGGTCGCTGGTGGAGGCCGGATTCGTCGTCGTCGCGAACGGCGGCGGTGGCATCCCGGTCGTCCGCGAGCCGGACGGCAGCCTGCGGGGGATCGAGGCGGTCATCGACAAGGACCTCGGCGCCGCACTGCTGGCCGACACGGTCGGTGCCGATGTGCTCGTCATCGGCACCGACGTCCCGCACGCCGTCCTGAACTACGGCACCCCCGACGCGAAGGACGTCGGCACGGTCACCGCCGGGCAACTCAGGGCCTTCGCCGCCGAGGGGCACTTCGCCAGCGGGTCGATGGGCCCGAAGGTGGAGGCCGCCTGCCGGTTCGTCGAGCGGGGCGGCACCAGAGCAGTCATCACCGATCTCGACCACATCGCCACAGCCGTCTGCGGCGACGCGGGAACCGTCGTCGTCGCGAGCTAGAGCCGACCGAAAGAGGAGAGTCCCGATGCCCGAGGCCATCGAAGTCCGCAAGGTTCCGATCCACTCCGTCGCCGACGCCAGCGAGCTGGCGAAGCTGATCGACGACGGGGTCATGCAGGCAGATCGGGTGATCGCGATCATCGGCAAGACCGAGGGCAACGGGGGTGTGAACGACTACACGCGGATCATCGCCGACCGCGCCTTCCGGGAGGTGCTGATCGACAAGGGCGTGCCGCCGGAACAGGTCAAGCAGGTCCCCATCGTGTGGTCGGGTGGTACCGACGGCGTCATCAGCCCGCACGCCACCATCTTCGCGACCGTCCCACCGGAGGACGTGACCCCGACGGCCGAGCCCCGGCTGACCGTGGGCTTCGCGATGAGCGAGCCGCTGCTGCCCGAGGACATCGGCCGCACAGCGATGATCGACAAGGTCGCCGAAGCCGTCCGCGTCGCCATGCAGCGGGCCGGTATCACCGACCCCGAGGACGTCCACTACGTCCAGACCAAGACCCCGCTACTGACCATCCACACCATCCGCGATGCGAAAGCACGGGGAGAGTCGGTGTGGACCGAGCACACCCACGAGTCGATGGACCTCTCCAACGGTTGCACCGCGCTGGGCGTCGCCGTGGCCCTCGGGGAGATCGACAAGCCGGGCGATGAGGACGTCATGCACAACCGCTCGCTGTACTCCTCGGTGGCGTCGTGCTCCTCCGGTGTCGAGCTCGACCGGGCACAGGTGGTCGTGATCGGCAACGCCCCCGACGTCGGCGGTCGCTACCGGATCGGTCACTCGGTGATGAAGGACGCGCTCGACCAGGACGGCATCTGGGATGCGATCAAGGACGCTGGGCTGGACCTGCCCGAGCGGCCGCACCCGTCCGACCTCGGCGACCGGCTCGTCAACGTCTTCCTCAAGTGTGAGGCGTCGCAGGACGGCCAGGTCCGCGGCCGGCGCAACGCGATGCTCGACGACTCCGACGTCCACTGGCACCGCCAGATCAAGTCATGTGTCGGTGGTGTCACTGCAGCCGTCACCGGCGACCCGGCGGTCTTCGTCTCGGTCTCGGCGGCCCACCAGGGGCCCGACGGCGGCGGCCCGGTGGCCGCCATCGTCGACCTGGGCTGAGGCGCGGGTGGAGCCGGAGTCCGCTCGGTCGCCGCTGGGCGCGGGGTGACCCTTCGGGCCACCCGTCACGAGACTCGCCGCGGCTCTCCGTCATCCGACGGTGAGCCGCGGCCGCGTGTCGTCGCCGGTAAACCGCCGACCCTCACGCCTGCCGCATTGTTCTCCGCTTTTCCTTCGCCCCTCCGAGTCCTTCCTCGTCCTCGAGAATTGCTCCTGCCCGTCGCAGTCCGGGCGCGATCGCGCGCTGTGACGAAAGGCGGGTTTCGCCCTCGCGATCTGCATCATCACGCCGTGAACCTTTGAGAGTCTTCGCTGCTCACAGGGCTGGAGCGGCTGTCGCACGCGTCGGCGGACTCGATTGCTGCCGAAGAGTGTGGCGCTAGTGGCCAGCATTTCTCGCCCTCGCTTGTCATCTCTGACCATATCTCGTTCCGAGAGCACGTCATTAGTGTCGCGCATATGTCCCAGAACATGAGTGAAGGTCCGCTCGCAGATCTGGTCGTGCTCGATCTGACCCGTGCACTGGCGGGTCCGCACGCCGCGATGATGTTCGGTGACATGGGCGCTCGTGTGATCAAGGTCGAGCCTCCGGCCGGCGATGACACACGGTCCTGGGGGCCACCGTTCATCGGCGACGAGGACGAGCGGGAGTCCACCTACTTCCTCTCCGCGAACCGGAACAAGGAGTCGCTGGTCCTCGACCTGAAGTGCGACGGGGACAAGCGCGTACTCGCCGGTTTGGTGGAGCGCGCCGATGTGCTGATGGAGAACTACCGCGTCGGAGTGCTGGAACGCCTCGGCTTCCCGGTGTCGCGCCTGCACGAACTCAACCCTGGTCTCATCGTCCTGTCCATCACCGGCTTCGGCCACGACGGCCCGGAGGCCGGCCGCGCCGGCTACGACCAGATCGCGCAGGGCGAGGGTGGGCTGATGTCGATCACCGGTGGCCGGCAGCCCACCAAGGTCGGCGTTCCGATCGCGGACCTGCTCGCCGGGATGAACGGAGCCTTCGGCGTGCTCGCAGCGTTGCACGAACGCGCTCGTACCGGTCACGGGCGCGTGGTCCGGACCTCCCTGCTCGCCGGGATGATCGGCGTGCATGCCTTCCAGGGCACCCGCTGGACGGTTGCCGGCGAGGTACCCGGCCTGGCCGGGGATCACCACCCGTCGATCGCACCGTACGGCATGTTCGCCACTGCCACAGCGCCGGTCCAGATCGCCTGCGGCTCCGAGAGCCTGTGGCGGTCCCTCTGCGATGCGCTCGGCTGGGACCCCACCGAACCCGGGTTCGCGACCAACCCGCTGCGCGTCGCCAACCGCGACGCCCTCATCGCCCGGCTGGAGGACCTGTTCACCGCTGAGCCGGCCGAGCACTGGCTGAAGCTGCTGGCCGACGCCGGCGTGCCGTCGGGCAAGGTGCGCTCCTTGGACGATGTCTACAGCTGGGAGCAGACCCGTTCACAGGGGCTGCTGCTCAGTGTCGACCACCCCACTCAGGGCACGCTGAACCTGCCCGGCTCGCCCGTCCGGTTCGATGACAACGGCTACTCCGGCGGGCGCTCCACTCACCTCGCCCCTCCGACGCTCGGGCAGCACAACGAGGCGATCCGCGAATGGCTCCGCTCCTGAACGGTGAGGCTGAGGGACGCTTCTCCGCCTGCGCCCTGTCGGCCGGCCCGCCGGCCTGCGCCTCGGCCACGCAGTGCTCGAGACCGGTCGCGACTCTGCGCCGTCCTAGGATCGGCGGGTGTCTCGGGAGAGGCGGTTGTGGGTGGTGCTGCTGCTGAACCTGCTGCTCATCGCAGGTTTGGTGATCGTGGGTCTGCGCGCGCACTCGCTGGGGGTGGTGGCTGCCGGAGCTGACTACCTCGCCGATGCCGCGGCCATCGGTGTGTCGTTGTTGGCGATCTGGCTGGCCCACAAGCCCCCGAGCGGCCGACGTCCCGGCGGCTACCCGAACGCGACCATCATCGCGGCAATGGTCAACGGCGGGTGGCTGCTGGTGTTGAGCGCATTGGTGATCGTGGCGGCGATCCAGCGGCTGATGTCGGGTGCCCCGTCGGTGGAGGGGCTTCCGATGCTGATCGTGAGCGCTGTCGCGGCAGCTGTGATGCTGATCGGTGCCCTGATCCTCAGGGGCGACCCGGGCATCGACGACGACCATGGTGATGACCTGAACGTGAAGGCGGTGCTGCTCGACACGGCGGCCGATGCGGCCGCTGCCGGCGGGATCGCTCTCAGCGGTGCGGTCATCCTGTCCACGGGTGGGCTGTACTGGCTCGACCCCGCGATGGCCCTGATCATCGCGACCGTCGTGGGGTACCAGGCGCTGAAGCTGATGAGGAAGGTCGTCACGGCATTGCGGCCGTCGCGGCGGTAGGTCGGCCCGCCCGGCCGAGCATCTGAACCACCGCCGCACCGGCCGGCATGGGCGGCAGGGGCCGGACCGCAGCCGGCTCACCACTCAGCCCCGCCACCATCGACGTCCGCGATCACCCCCAGGTGGTCCACGACGGGTGATGACGGCCCTTCCCGGCCGGTCCCGTCGCGACACTCGAAGGCCAGCGACAGCAATTCTTCAGCTTGAGCTAAGAAACGGGCCATATGGTCGGGTCATGCACCAGGCCGGTCGAGGGGCACTCCTGGAGACGTTCCGGTGCGGCGGCGGCCGTGCCGACGTGTGGCGCGACGGGGCTGACGCCGACGCTCTGGCGGCGGTGGTCGCAGGACTCGTGCAGCCCTGGCGGTCCGAGCGGATCAGCAAGGTCGTCGGTATCGACTCGCCCAGGTTCCTGCTCGGTGGGGCGGCCGCGATCTCGCTCGGCGCCGGGTTCGTCGCCGTGCGGGAAGCGTCCTTGCTACCGGGGCCGGAGATGACTGCCGAGACGGCCGCCGACTATCCGGGCCTACGGCACCTGCTGCGCATGCAATCGGTGCTCGGCGTGCGCGACCGGGTCCTGCTGGTCGACGACTGGGCAGAGGGAGGAAGCCAAGCGTGCGCGGCGCGTGAGCTGGTCGAGTCCTGCGGCGCGACCTTCGCGGGCGTAGCAGTACTCGTCGACCAGCTCGATCCCGGTCCCAGGGCTGCTCTCGGCCGGGTCACCTCGCTGATGCGGGCCGACGAGCTCCGAACGCCCGACCCGGCAAGGGACAGCGAGTCGCAGCAGCAACCGGTCGGCGAGCAACCCCTGACCGCGATCAGGGCCCGGGGCCGGTCGGCGCCGGGAATGTTGCCGGTGAACGCCCATATCGCCATGTAGACGACGACACCGCCGGTGACGTCGCCGCCGCAGCGCCTTCTCCCGTAACGCGTGATCATTTGTTGTGAGCCGGGCGCGGGGCTCTCGCCCGGTGGGACTCCACCGCCGAACACGTCGTCGAGACGGCCACCGTCACGACCGCTGACGCTCTCGGCCTCCGGAGACCACCGACCGGCTCGCGCCAGGCCTCGCCGCCGACCTGTTCGTCCTCGCCGGTGACCCTCTCGAGGAGGTCACCGCGCCGGGCCGGTCGGAGTTGGTCGTCGCAGGCGGACGAGCCCACCGTCAAGCACCGACGATGTCGTGAGGGCGGGGTGCGGGATCGCGGCGGGCCGTTGTCGCGGTCATCGGCGCGGGGCTCCGGGGATCGCATGCGGCGCGAGCGCATGCCAAGGGCGGCATGGCCCCAGTCGCCCGGACAGCGGTGCCGGCACGGCCACGCGGCCGGTACTCACGTAGGCGCCGCCCCAGACCCCGGCGACACCCATCCAACCCATGCGCCGGGCGCCGAACACAGCAGCACCCGGCAGGGAGGGGCCGACTCGTATGCATCGTGCAACGGACGACCGGATGCTCCATTCCACCGTCGGCTCGGCGCCGCGAACCGCACGGCGCGAGATCGCTCCGCCGACTCCGACTGATCATTCTCTCGACTCGCCGAGTGAGTTCCTCGGCGAACGTCGCGGACGGACACGTTACGTGCACAGTGGGACGAACCGGTCCCGAATTAGCTGAAGTTGAAACAAATTCCGGGTGGTCGGATTAGCCGAAGGGGCAGGATGGGGCAACCGGTGCTGGTCGAACTTTCGCTACCGCACTATCGTGTGTCGGGCCGATAGCCCAATTACGGGTCGATATCGACATGACGTCTGTGGCTCAGGAGTAGAGAGAGGGGCGCGTTCCGGGCGGGCACCTCCGGGACGCTGATGATCATCGTGACGACAGATGCATGGAATTTCCGCGGCCGTGATACCGAGCTGCGAATGATCGCCGAAATCTTGAATGGTGACCAGCCCCGCTGCGTGGTGATCGCCGGAGGGGCGGGAGTCGGCAAGACCCGGCTGGCACGGGAGGCGCTGGCCGAGGTCCAGGACCGCGGACGGCCGACGCGCTGGGCGGCCGCAACCGTCGCGGCGTCCGCGATCCCGCTCGGGGCGCTGGCCCACCTGCTCCCGGCGGCCGAGGGCGCATCCGGCCCGCTGGCGCTCCTGCAGGGGGCACTGTCGGCGCTGGGCAACGGCGGGTGCGGGGAACGGATGGTGGTGGGGATCGACGATGCGCACCTGCTCGACGACCTCTCGGTCGCCCTCGTGCACCAGGTCGCGCTCGTAGGCACTGTCGCGGTGGTGCTGACGGCGCGCACCGGCGAACAGACGCCGGGAGGACTGGCTGCGTTGTGGAAGGACGGGGTCGCCACCAGGATCGAACTGACCCCGTTGGGACGGGCCGACACCGACGAGCTGGTCCAGGCGGTACTGGGCGGCATCGTCGATGCCCGCACGACGCAGAGGCTGTGGGAGGTCAGCCGCGGAAACCCGCTGTACCTGCGGGAACTGATCGCGAACGGGCGGGCCACCGGGTCGCTGCGGTGCCGCGACGGAGTGTGGCACTGGGACGGCATCAGTGTGACCTCACGTCTGAGCGCGATCGTCCGGGAACACCTCGGCGAGCTGGACCCCGCGCAGCGGGAGGTGCTCGAGGTCATCGCCGCCGCGGAACCCCTGGCCATGGACCGGCTGCTCGGCCTGGTCCCGCCCACGACCGTGGCGGCCCTGGAGCGCCGCCGGCTCGTGAGCGTGGACCGGGAGCGGGGGTGCACCGAGGTGCGCCTGGCGCATCCCTTGCACGCCGAGGTCATCCGCGCGCTGACCCCCGAAACAGCGGCCCGCCGGTTGCGCCGCCGGCTGACCGCGGACGGCAACCCGTCCGTGGCCGGCTGCCGGCCCCCCGACTCCCGCCTGTTGCGCGCCGGCGAGCTGGCGCTGGACGGCGACGAACCCGTGGCGGACGCGCGGCAGCTCACCGATGCTGCTGTGCAGGCCGGCGCGGCGTTCGAGCACGATCTCGCCGATCGGCTGGCACGGGCCGCGATCGCGGCCGGGGCCGGCTTTCCCGCGTACTCCGCGCTGCTCGATGCGCTGCACTGGCAGGGCCGGGCCGCCGAGGTCGAGCAGCTTGCCGCCGCGGCAGCGCCGCTGGCCCGGCGCGATGATGAGCGAGCCCAGCTCGCCGGGCTGCGAGCCCGCACCCTGCTCTGCGAGCATGACGTCGCGGCGGCCGACGTGATCGTGGCCGAGGCCGAGGCCGCCGTCAGCGCCGAGGGCCCCCACCTCGAGCTGATCGGGATCCGCGGCCTGCTGGCCTTCTTCGAGGGGCGATGCGCGCAGGCCGTTGAGCTGGGGACCCGCGCCCTGGCAGGCATCGGCGACAACGCCCCGGGGCCACCGCAGGCCTGGGCCGCGCTGGCCGCCGGTCTGGCGGTGGGCGGACGGTGCGCCGCCGCGCTCGGGGCCGCGAGGTCGGGCCGGGACGCGTTGATGCACGCCACCGCGGGTCCCGCGCCCGCGTTCACCAGGCTCGTGCTGGCCACTGCGGAGCTGCTGGCCCTGTCGCTGGCCGGGAAGATCGGTGAGCTCGAGCACCGGGCCGCCGAGCTTCATCGCGACGCCATGCGCGGTCCCGCATGGGCCGGCGACGCGGTGGCCGCGCTGCACATGGGGTGTGCGGCACTGGCCGCAGGCCGAGCCCCGGCGGCGGTCCGGTGGCTCACCGAGGCCGGCGCCGGCCTCCGGCCCAGAGACCCGGTCGGAATGCAGCACCTGTGCACCGCGCAGCTGGCGCAGGCGCACGCCGTGCTCGGGGACACCGAGGCCACCGGCCGGCTGCTCGCCGGACTCGACACCTGTCAGCGGCGGTTCACGGTGTTCGAACCACATGCCCTGCTCGCGAAGGCGTGGCACCTGGCGGCCGACGGCCACCCCGCGAGGGCGGTGGAGGTGGCGTTGCAGGCTGCTGCGGTCGCCGCGGACGGCAGCCAGTGGGCCGTCGAGGCGCGCGCCCGGCACGCTGTGGTCCGGCTGGGCCGGGCAGCCGAGGTGGCCGGTCGGTTGCGGGAGCTGGCCGAGAGCATCGAGGGTGAGTTGGTCCAGGTGTACTCGGCGCATGCCCACGCTGCGGCGGCCCACGCCGGGGGCGGCCTTGACGAGGTGGCAGCCCGGTTCGCCTCGCTGAGGGCCTCGCTGCTCGCCGCGGAGGCGGCCGGGCAGGCGGCAGCGGCCCATCAGCAGGCCGGCGACCGCAGACGCGCGGCGGCCGCCACGGCCCGGGCCACCGCGCTGGCCCGGGCCTGTGGGACGGTCCGAACCCCCGCATTGGCCGCTCTCGGGCCCTCGCGGCTCACCTCCCGCGAATCCGAGGTGGCCGCCCTCGCCCGCGCGGGCCTGCACAACCGGGCCATCGCCGACTCCCTGGTGCTGTCGGTCCGCACCGTGGAAGCCCACCTCGCCAACGTCTACGCAAAACTCGGGATCAATACGAGAGCGCAGCTTCGGGACGCCCTGAGCTCGGACTCGAGCCTCGCTTGATCCATGTGGCCGAATACACGCCCGTCGACTTGTTGAGCGTTGATCCCGCATGAGGTGGCCGACTCTGCGGTTAGGTACCGGAGCGTCGACTACGTAGTCGCCGGGGCGAATCTCCGTAGTGTCCGGGTAGGAAATCTAGGTATTACTCAGCGGAACTACGTGGTGACAGTTCGACGGTCGGCGCACGAGGATGGAACAGGCTTCATCACGGACATCCGATGAGGCTGAATTCAATGAGGGACGCTCGGATGCGGACGGTCGTGCGAATTGCGGCGACACCCGAAAAGTCCGCAGTCGATTGCTGAACTCTTTCTACACCGGCCCTATTCGGGGCCGGGCGTCTGAGGAGGGGAACGGAATGTCGCATGCTCTGAGCTTCGCCGAGCTCGACGACCAGCACGTCGAGCTGCTGCCGGCGCGCACGGTCATGACCGGCGTCACCGGCACAGGTACCGGCGGCGCCGGTGGAGCGGGTGGAGCCGGTGGTATCGGCGTCAACGCGCTGAACATCGACCTGCTCGGCAACCAGACCAACAGCGCGGGCAACGGTGGCAACGGCGGCGCCGGCGGCACCGGGATCGGCAACCTTTTCGGCTGAGTACCCCGCACTGACGGGAGGGAGACCTGACATGTCCAATTCTCTGAGCTTCGCCGAGCTCGACGACCAGCACGTCGAGCTGCTGCCGGCGCGCACGGTCATGACCGACATCACCGGCACCGGTACCGGTGGCGCCGGTGGCGCCGGCGGTCACGGCGGCATCGGTGTGAACCTGCTGAACATCGACCTGCTCGGCAACCAGACCAACAGCGCGGGCAACGGCGGCAACGGCGGCACCGGCGGCGACGCGGCCGGCAACGTCTTCAAGTCCTGACACCGGGCCGCTGCTGATCGTTCGGCGGCACCACCGAACAGGGGAGGGGCGGCCGGTCACCGGTCGCCCCTCCCCGTCCGGCAGGCGGTCGTCGTCGGCCGATCCGCAGCCAGAGGCCTACCCGGAGGGAGTCGTCGTCATCGAACGCGGACTACTCGACGCCACATCGGTCCCGAGCACGGGCACCGGTGCGACGCCCCGGCTCGCCGACGGAATCGAGCTCATCGGTCCCTATCAGGGCTCGGGCTTCCAGGAGCCGAAGTACATCATCAGCCGGGCCGACGGTCAGGTCGTCCAGCTTCCGCGGCTGTTGTACCTGGTCGCGGAGCAGCTGGACGGGCAGCGCGATCTCGAGCAGCTGGCCGCGGCGCTGACCGTCGAATTCGGGCGGGCCATCACCGCCGAGCAGGTCTCGTTCCTGGTCGAGAACAAGCTCCGTCCGGCGGGGATCGCCGCCGTCGCGGGCGTCGTTCCCGGCGGCGCCGGCTCCGCGGTGGCCGCCCCGCGCCGGCCCGACGCCCTGCTGGCGCTGCGATACCGCCTGCCGGTGGTGCCGGCCCGGGTCAGTTGGGTCATCGCAGCTGTCTTCCGGCCGTTCTACTGGCCACCGGTCCTGGTCCTGGCGCTGACGGCGTTCGTCGGCCTCGACGTGGCCGTCGTCGTACGAGGCGGCGTCGCGCAGATCCTGCCCAGCGCACAGGCGCTCGTCGCGCAGCCGGCATTGACGCTGCTCGTGTTCGGTCTGGTGCTCGCGTCCGGCATGTTCCACGAATGCGGCCACGTCACGGCCTGCCGCTACGGCGGCGCCCGCCCCGGGGTGATGGGGCTGGGCATCTACCTGGTGTGGCCGGCGATGTACAGCACCGTCACCGATGCCTACCGGCTCAGTCGCGGCGGGCGCCTGCGCACCGACCTGGGCGGCATCTACTTCAACGTCGTGTCCATCGCCGGGATGAGCCTGGCCTACCTGTGCACCGGGGCGCCGTGGCTGCTGGTCGCGATCGTCGTGCTGCACGTGGAGACCGCCTGGCAGTTCCTGCCGTCGATCCGGCTGGACGGCTACTACATCCTCGCCGACGTGATCGGCGTGCCCGACCTGTTCAGCTACCTCAGGCCGGTGCTGCGGAGCCTGGTACCGGGCCGGGCCGCCCATCCGCGGGTCGCCGAGCTCAAGCCCTGGACCCGCCGGGTGATCAGCCTCTGGGTCGCAGGCGTCATCCCCGTCCTGCTGTTCTTCCTGGTCAACTTCTTGATCCTCGCGCCACGGATCCTGCCGGTGGTGGCGCACTCGTTGCTGGCGCTGCTGGACGCGATCGCGGCGGCGGTGGCCACGGGCCAGCCCGCACGAGCCGCGTTGGGCATGGTCCAGGTGGTGTTGCTGCTGCTGCCCTGGGCGGGGATCGCCATGGTCGCCGTGGGCTGGAGCCGCACGTTCGGCCGCCTCGCCCTCGCTCGCAGGCGCAAGGCGCGAACCGCCGGCGGCGCCGAGGCGCCTGCCGAGCACCGCGCATCGAGCTGACCTCGCCGGCCAGGCTGGACCACCGAGGAGGAGCCCACCATGAGTCTCGCGCATCGCCCGGTCGGCTCGGCGCTGCGCGGCGGCGTGACCGTCGCCGTCGTTCTGCTGCTCCTCGCCGGGTGTCAGCAGAGCTGGACCGGGGGCAACGGCGGTGCAGGCGGGAACGGCGCCGACGGCACGGGCGGCGCGCCGGGTGCCCCCGGCAGCCCGGGAACCGACGCCGGGCCGGCCGATCCGCCGACCGGCTCCGGCCACCCCGTGGCCGTGCACGTGCCGGTCCCCGGGGTCACCACCCTGGTGGTGGAGGCCGGCTTCACGGTGCACGTCCACATCGGCGAGCCCGAGCAGGCGATCGTCCGGATGGACGACAACGTGACCGGCATGGTCGAGGCCCGGGTGGACGGTGCCCGGCTCCGCCTGGGGCTGCGCCCGGGGGCGGCGGTCCGTGAAGCCACGCTGTCCGCCGAGGTGACCGTGCGGCACCTCGACCAGGTCACGGCCGGCGGCGCGAGCCAGGTACGGTTCGACTCCGACCTGATCGGTGACAACCTGCTGCTCACCGCGGCCGGGAAGAGCGAGATCGGCGGGCCGATCCGGATGACCCGAACCCAGGCGGGTGTGTCGGGAGCCAGCAGGCTCGCACTCTCCGGGCAGGTCGGGCGCCTGCAGGTGGCCGCCTCCGGAGCCAGCGAACTCACACTCTCCGCCCTGGCGGTCACCGACCTCGACGCCACGCTGTCCGGGGCCAGCCACGCCGACACCGCCGTGAGCGGCACGTTGGCCGGCGAGGTCAGCGGCGCCTCCTCGCTGCGCTACCGGGGCAGTCCACGCACCGTGCGCCGGCAGGTGACCGGTGCCTCGTCGATCGACCAGGTCAGGTAGCGCGAGGCGTCCTCGCCCAGCACGTGACCGGTCAACGGCCCGTGGCGTGGTTCCCGGAGCCGGGCGGGGACGGCGGGGGTGCCGGGAACGGTGTGAAGGCGTACGGCGAACAGGTCATGTCGTAGTCGCGGACGTCGTCGTACCACTGGGCGAGAAGGACCTGACCGCCGGAGAAGCTCGGCTGGGTGCAGCGGTCGCGGGCCTCGGTGGGGTAGTCCAGCCGCCCGGCCGTGGCCCAGACCGGCACGCCGGGAACCAGCCACGACCCGGTGATGTCCCGCCAGCCGGCGAGGTAGGAATAGAGCCCGTACGCGACGCCGGCGTCGCGGAGACCGCGCATCAGGCCCTCGATGACGGCGCGATTGTCCTGCTGCTGTTGCGGAGTGCTCGTGGGCCACGGCTGAGCGGGCCGCGGCTCCACATCGATCCACACCACGGGAGTCGCGAACCGGACGCGACCGAGCGAGGTCAGGGCGAACCGGGCCTGCGCGTAGCCGACGTTGCTCAGCCGCGCGGCCCGGTTCGTCGTGGCCCAGGGGCCCGAGGCGCCGTATCTGCCGAGCTGAGCCGGGGTGGGGAACGCCGGAATCGTGTACGCCTGGGCGGACTTGTCGTGAGTCCTGGCCCAGTCGACCTGGGCGGCGAGGCAGGGGTTCTCCGTGAAGGGCAGACCCTTGGTGAGCCCGATGACCACGAACTGTGTCGTCGGCGGTGGCATCGGCAGATCGTGCCCGCCGATCGTCGCCGGGCACTGCGGCCACGACACGTCATGGCCGTAGAGTGTCGGAGCCGGTGCGGCCTGGGCCGGCGCAGTGCCGGCGATGAACGCCATCAGGAGCGCGGAGAACAACGCCATCGCCGGTGTACGGGGGCAACGGGCCACCCTGCGCTGCGCCCCGCTCAACGGAGGTGCCGGGCCTGGTCGCCGCTGCGCGGCGTGCGGCCACGGCGGAGTGTTCGTCGGCCACGTCGCGAGAAGCCAGCCACACCGCGATCATCGCAGCCGTCTCGGCCGGCCGTGCCCGGTAGCGTCGAGTCATCCGGAACGATGCGCGTTCGGGAGGGCGACGCCGTGAACGATCCCTCGTCCCGCTACGAATCGGCGGTGGAGAAGCAGATCCGGATGGCCGAGGAGCGCGGCGACTTCGACAACCTGCCCGGCCACGGTAAGCCGCTCCCCGGCCTGGACGGCCCGCCCGATGACCTGTGGTGGGTGAAGGAGTTCCTCCGCCGGGAAGGGCTGTCGACCGAGGCGCTGCTGCCCACATCGCTGCAGCTGCGCAAGGAGATCCAGAGGTTGCCCGAGACGGTCCGCGGCCTGCCCTCGGAGCGGGCGGTGCGCGATGTCGTGGCCGAGCTCAACCTGCGCATCGTGGACTGGCTGCGTGCGCCGTCGGGTCCACAGGTGCCGATCGGTCCGGTGAAGGCGGACGCCGTGGTGCAGCAGTGGCGCGCCGACCGGCCCGCGGCGCCGGAGCGGCCGGCCCCGATCGATCAGGGACCGACGGATGCGGCACCGGCGCAGCGGCGCCGATGGTGGCGTCGTGTCGGGCGCCGGCGCCGGCGCTGACGTCTCCCGCCGGCACACCGCACGCGTCCTCTCGCCTCACCGGGCCGGTTTCGCGCGTCGCGGGCGGGTGGAGCGCCCCGACGCAGGAGTGCGCGGGGCGCTCCACCGTGGCCCCGGCTGGGGCGGCGCCTGGAGGGTGCGCCGCCCGGGTTGGGAGCGCCGGAGGCAACCCGAACGTAAGGAACGTCGGCTCATCCGAGCTACCGCGCTACCGCGGAAGCGATGAACGGTCCCGTCCTGACGGCCGATGGTTGCGCTGCGTAGCAGCCCGGTGTGTCAGGTGGTCCGCGCCGGCGAGCGGAGGCCCGAGGGTCGAGGGGGGCGCACGCGCGACCGGCCGTGAGTGAGACCGACCCGGCGGCCATGCCACTCGCCGAGCAGTCGTCGTCACTCACCGCAGTCCCGACGGGAGGTAAGCAACCCGTAATCGCACCGATATCGAGCGATCACCGTCGGTGGAGAGCCGGTCGTCGCAGAGTGTGCGTGAAGCCTCGTCCCGGCGATCACGGAGTGATTACCGTGCTGCCCGCTGGTCGGCGCCCGCCGGCCGGTGCGCCTGGTCGGCCGTCGCCCCTGCCCGCCGACACTCCCCCGGGCGCCCGTCAGCACACGGGGCAGGGGCGGAGCAGCGCGGCCCTCACATCGCCCTGCTCCGCGGACGCCGAGGTACAGCGCATGACTGCAGACGGTGCGAAGCACCGCGCCCCCGCACAGCGGGAGAGCGGTGGTGAGGTCCGGCTTGCCACTGAGCTGATCGAGCGGTTCGCCGGCGCGCCGGCAGCCGGCGGTCCCCATCGGCACGCGGCGGCGGCCGGCGCATCGGGCGCCTCGGACGACGAGCCCGCCGCTCACGCCGGCGAGGACACCCCATCCGCGTCCCGGCCGTCGTCGGTGGCGCCGCACCAGTCCGTGCTCGCCGTCGTCGCCGCGTCGGTCGTGGGTGCGACCGCGGCGGTGACCAGCGCGGCCGGTGCGCCCACGGCGGCCGCGCCGCACCCGGCCCCGAGCGACACCCAGTACATGCGGCTGGCCGCCGCGACGACCAGCACCGTGGGCGACGCGCCACGCCCGCTCCCCGCCACGGCCGCGGTCGCCGAGACCGTCGTGGCGACGGTGCCGGAGCTGGAGCATCGCGTCGACGCCGCGCGGATCGCTGCCCAGGCCCTGATCTCCGAGCAGGAGCATGCCGCGGCCGCACGCAAGGCCCAGGCCCTCGCCGCCGCGGCGCACGCGCCCGGCGGCGACGCAGCCGGGCTCAGTGGCCTCGGTGTCGGCGCGGCCGCGCTCAAGGCGGCCCTGACCAGGCTCGGGATGCCCTACGAGTGGGGCGCCGCGGGCCCCAGTGCCTTCGACTGTTCCGGACTGGTCCTCTGGGCGTTCAAGCAGGTCGGCATCAGCCTGCCGCACTCGGCCGCTGCGCAGTCGACGATGGGTACGGCGGTGCCCCCCGGCCAACTTCAGCCCGGCGACCTCGTGTTCTTCTACTCGCCGGTCAGTCACGTCGGCATCTACCTCGGCGACGGCAAGGTCCTCGACGCGACCGAGTCCGGGCAGCCGGTGATGATCTCGAAGATGGCCGACCTGCCGTTCCACAACGCCCGCCGGCTGTGACCGGATCGGCTGCGCACCGGCCATGACCGGATCCGCCACGGGACGACCGTCCAGCAGCCGGACCACATCCGCTGCTGCCCGGCCTGCAGGTGCCCTGCCGGGGTCGTGCCGGCTCGCCATCTCGGCGGCGCACCACCCCGGCGGGGAGCCGGGCCGAACGTTGCTGAGTACCCGCAGGTGAACCGGTCACGCCCAGCTGAGCCGAAGGAGGTCCCGGGCCGCCCGGCAACCATGACGGTTCGACTGACGAACTAATTGGTTAGCATTGCACAGTGGCATCACCCAGCAGGATGAATCCGGACGCCGTCCAGGCCGTCCGGGCACTCGCGCGTGCGTCGCGGGTGCTGGAGCGTGTGTCGGGCGAGCTGAACCTCGCCCACTACCGGGTGCTGGCGGCGATCGGCTCGGGTGACGAGCGTGCGTCCCGCATCGCCGCGAGACTGGCACTCGGCAGGCCGACGGTCAGCGCCGCGGTGGCCTCGCTGTGCCAGCGCGGGTTGCTGACCCGCGCCCACGACGCGGGCGACCGGCGGGCGGCGGCCCTGGCCCTCACCCTGGAGGGCGAAGCGCTGCTCGACCGGGTCGAGAGCGAGATGGTCGCCCGGATCGAGGACCTGTGTACCCGAACGCCCGACGGCGCGCGGGTGCTCGAATCGCTGCGCTGGCTCGGCGCCGCGATCGACGAGAAGCACGCGGAGCGCCGGGCCGCTCGCGAAGGACGTGATCGTTGAGCGGCCCGCGGGATCGGGACGTGCCGCCGGCCGGATCGATCACGGCCACGACCGCCGGCGCAACGGCATCGCCACCGGAGGACACGGCGGCACGACCGGGCTGGGTCCGGCGGCTGTGGGGCTACATGCTCCGGCACCGGCGCAACATGGTGCTCGCGCTCGTCGCGGCGGTGCTCGGCAGCGCCTGCCAGACCGCCGTCCCGCTCGTCGAGCGGCAGATCGTGGACGACGTCATCGTGGCGCACACCTCCGCGCTGTGGCCGTGGCTGGTGCTGCTCATCGCCTTCGCTGCGGCGGGTTTCGGATTCGCCTACCTGCGGCGCTACCGGGGCGGCCAGGTGGCGCTGCAGGTGCAGTACGACCTGCGCAACGACATGCACGATCACCTGCAGTCGATGGACTTCGCCAATCTCGACCGGATGCCGACCGGGCAGCTGGTGTCCCGGGCGAACTCGGACTCGGCCCTCGTCCAGGGGCTCCTGAGCTTCTTCCCGATCATGAGCGGCAACGTGCTGCTAATGGCCCTCTCGCTCGGCGTCATGATCGTCCTGTCGCCCACGCTGGCGCTGATCAGCATCGTCGTGGCCCCGGCGCTGCTCATCGTCTCCTACCGCATGCGGTGGCGGATCTTCCCCGCGACCTGGGACGGCCAGCAACGCGAGGGTGACGTCGCACAGATCGTGGACGAGGACGTCAACGGTGTCCGCGTCGTGAAGGCGTTCGGCCAGGAGCACCGGGAACTCGAGCGCGTCGCCGACGCCTCGGCGAAGGTGTACGGCTCGCAGATGCGCGCGGTGCGCCTGCAGTCGCGTTACCAGCCTCTCCTGCAGGCGATCCCCACGATCGGCCAGGTCGCGGTCCTCGCCCTCGGCGGCTGGATGGCGCTGCAGCACGAGATCACGATCGGCACCTTCCTCGCCTTCTCCACCTACATCGCCCAGCTGATGGCCCCGGCTCGCCAGCTCGCCGGCGTCCTCACGATCGGTCAGCAGGCCCGCGCCGGCATCGAGCGCATCTTCCAGCTCCTCGACCTGCGACCCGCCATCGCCGATCGCCCCGACGCGGTCGATCTCCCCGCCGGCGGTGGCGAGATCACCTTCACCGGGGTCCACTTCGCCTACGGCGACGGAGCCCCCGTGCTCCAGGGCTTCGACCTGCACATCGCCCCGGGCGAGCGGGTGGCGCTCGTCGGACCGAGCGGGAGCGGCAAGTCGACGGTGACGATGCTGGTCTCGCGGTTCTACGACCCGGACTCCGGCACCGTGCGCGTCGACGGCCGGGACGTGCGCGAACTGACGCTGCACTCGCTGCGCGCCTGCGTCGGCGTCGTGTTCGAGGAGAGCTTCCTGTTCTCCGACTCGGTGCGCTCCAACATCGCCTACGGACGGCCGGACGCCACCGACGAGCAGATCGAGGCGGCCGCCCGCGCCGCCGAGGCGCACGAGTTCGTCGAACGGCTCCCCCGGGGCTACGACACGGTCGTCGGTGAACGCGGCCTGACCCTGTCCGGTGGCCAGCGCCAGCGCGTCGCGCTGGCCCGGGCCCTGCTGTGCGATCCCCGCATCCTGATCCTGGACGACGCGACCAGCGCGGTCGATGCCACGACCGAGGAGTCCATCCACGACGCCCTGCGCTCCGTCATGGCCGGCCGGACGACGCTGCTCGTCGCGCACCGCCGCTCGACGCTGCACCTCGCCGACCGCATCGTCGTGCTCGACCACGGTCGCGTCGTCGAGCAGGGCAGCCACGACGAGCTCATCGAGCGCAGCGCCGTCTACCGGACCCTGCTGACCGGGCTCGAGGAGGACCATGGCGCCGGCGACACGATCGAGGCGCTCGCGCCGACGGCCACCACGAACGGCGCGACCGCGTCGGCGTGGGCGGGACGCCGGCAGGCCGGCAACGGCACCCGGTCCGCGGCGCGCACCATCGGCGCGCCCGGCATCGGTGCCGGGCTCGGGCGCGGCGGTGGTGGAAGCTGGCGGCTCAACCTCGCCCCGACCCCCGACCTGCTCGCCCGGGTCGCTGCGCTGCGGCCGATCCGTGACGTCCCGGTCGTCGATCTCGACGCGGAGGCCCGGCACGAGCGGCGCTTCACCCTCACCCGGCTGCTGGCGGAGTTCCGCAGGCCGCTGCTCGCCGGTCTCGTCCTCGTCGTCCTCGACGCGCTCGTCACGCTGGCGGGCCCCGTCCTGGTCAAGACGGGCATCGACGAGGGGGTGGCCACGGGCTCGAAGGCGGTCCTGTTCACCGCGTCCGCGGTCTACCTCGTCATCACCCTCGCCGACCTGATCGACGAGATCGGCGAGACCTTCGTGACCGGCCGCACTGCCCAGCGGGTGATGCTGTCGCTGCGCATCCGGATCTGGGCCCAGCTGCAACGGCTCTCGCTCGACTACTACGAGCGCGAGATGGCCGGCCGGATCATGACGCGGATGACGACCGATGTCGACCAGTTCGAGTCGCTCATCCAAAACGGACTGCTCTCGGCGCTGGTCTCGATCGTCACGTTCGCCGGGGTGGGCGTCGCCCTCGTGCTGTTCGATCCCGAGCTCGGGTCGCTGACGCTCACCGTCGTGGTGCCGCTGGCCGTCGCCACGGTGGTGTTCCGGCGCCGGGCGGCATTCCTCTACGACCTCTCCCGGGAACGCGTCGCCATCGTCAACGCCGACTTCCAGGAGAGCCTGTCCGGGGTGCGGGAGTCGCAGGCCTTCGTCCACGAGCGCGAGACGATGCGGCGGTTCCACCGGCTCGGGCGCGAGTACCTCGAATCCCGGGTGGCCGCGCAACGCCTCGTCGCCACCTACTTCCCCTTCGTGCAGTTCATGTCGGCGGCGGCCGACGCCATCGTGCTCGGCGTCGGAGCGGGACTGATCGCCTCCGGGCACCTCACGGCCGGCGTCCTGCTCGCGTTCATCCTCTACATCGACCTGTTCTTCTCCCCGATCCAGCAGCTCTCCCAGGTCTTCGACGCCTGGCAGCAGACCCGGATCTCGGTCGCCCGGATCTCCGAGCTCATGCAGTTGGAGACCCGGACCCCGCCGGCCGAGCATCCCCGGGACCCGGGCCGGATCCGCGGCGACATCACCCTCGACGACGTCCGGTTCTCCTACCCGGCGGCGGCACCGGTCCGGCCCGGGCCGGACGGCGCCCGGCGCGGCCCCCGCGATCCGCGCCTGCTCGAGACCGCCGACGCGGTTCCCGGCCCGCCGCCCGAGGCGCTGCGAGGCATCAGCCTGCACATCGCCGCAGGGGAGACCGTGGCCCTGGTCGGCGAGACCGGGGCCGGCAAGTCGACGGTGATGAAGCTCGTCGCACGCTTCTACGACCCCGACCAGGGCAGCGTGCGCATCGACGGCCACGACCTGCGTTCGCTCGACCTGCTCGCCTTCCGCCGCCGGCTCGGTTACGTGCCGCAGGAGGCGTTCCTGTTCACCGGCACGGTCCGCGACAACATCGCCTACGGCCGGCCCGAGGCGAGCGACGCGGAGGTGGAGGCGGCCGCACGGGCGGTCGGGGCGCACGACTTCATCGCCGCGCTGCCGTCGGGGTACCTGCACGAGATCTCGGAACGGGGACGGTCGCTGTCGGCCGGGCAGCGCCAGCTGATCGCGCTGGCCCGCGCCGAACTCGTCGACCCCGCCGTGCTCCTGCTCGACGAGGCCACGTCGAATCTCGACCTCGCGACCGAGGCCCGGGTGGCCGCTGCGATGCAGCAGGTCTCGCACGGCCGCACGACGATCGTCATCGCCCACCGCCTGCAGACCGCCAAGACGGCCGACCGCATCGTCGTGCTCGACAGCGGCCGGGTCGTGGAGGCCGGCGGGCACGACGAACTGCTCGCACTCGGCGGGAAGTACGCCTCGATGTGGCAGGCGTTCGAGCTCGTCGGCAGCGGCTCGGGAGCGCAGCGGGGCTAGCGTCGGTGCCATGGCCGCACCCGCCCCGCCCGCATTCCTGTTCGACCTCGACGGCACCCTCATCGACAGCGTCTATCAGCACGTCCTCGCCTGGCACGAGGCCCTCACCGAGTTCGGGATCGACCTGTCGATCTGGCGGATCCACCGCCGGATCGGGATGAGCGGCGGTCTGTTCGTCACCGCGCTGCTGCGCGAGACCGGCGGTTCCCTGGACGTCGAGCAGATCCGGGCCCTCAACCTCGCGCACGCCGACGCCTACGCGCGCCGGCGCGAGTCCGTCCGTCCGCTCCCGGGCGCTCGTGAGCTGCTCGCCGAACTCACCGGGAACGGCGTGACCTGGGCGATCGCGACCAGCGGGCTGGCCAGGGCCGCCCGCCCCGCGCTGGACATGCTCGGGCTGCCGCAGGACACCCCGCTGATCACGCGGGACCAGGTGCGGTTCGCCAAGCCCGACCCCGACCTGTTCCTCGCCGCGGCGGCCCGGGCCGGGGTCGACATCACCGACGCGATCGTGGTCGGCGACAGCATCTGGGACCTGCTCGCCGCCCGGCGGGCCCGTGCGCTCGGCGTCGGGCTGCTCTCCGGCGGCTACGGGCGGGAGGAACTCGAGCGCGCCGGTGCGTACCGGGTCTACGCCGATCCCGCGGACCTGCTGCTGCACCTCGACGAGGTCGGCGTGCGGCGCAACGGGAACCGGGTCTGACCGGGCCGATTCAGCTCCCTCCGAGGATCTGCTCGCGCAGCCGGAACTTCTGGATCTTGCCGCTCGCGGTGCGCGGCATGTCCGCGACGACCTCCAGCCGTTCCGGCCAGTAGGGCTTGGCGACGCCTTTCTCCTGGAGGAACCGCCGCACGTCGTCCAGCGTCAGCAGCTCGCCCGGGGTGAGCACGACGACGGCGCAGGCCCGCTCCTGCAGCCGGGGATCGGGCATCGCGACTAGCGCCACGGTGTCGATCCTCGGGTGCTCGTACAGCACGTTCTCCACGTACGACACCGGGATGTTCTCGCCGCCGCGGATGATCACGTCCTTGGTGCGGCCGGAGATGCTGAGGTAGCCGTCGGCGTCGATCACCGCCAGATCGCCGGTGTCGAACCAGTCCCCGTCGAAGCTCGCCCGGGTCATCTCGATGCCGTTCGCGTAGCCGACGAACAGCGTCTGTCCCTTGACCTGCAGCCGGCCCTCGGTTCCGGCCGGCAGCTCGGCGCCCTCCCAGTCGACGACCCGGATCTGCATCCCGGGCCAGGGGCAGCCGTCGGTGTTGGTGATCTTGGCTTCCGGGTCGTCGGGCTTGCCCAGGGTGACCAGGCCGTTCTCGCTCTGCCCCCAGCCGCCGAGGACGGCCACGCCGGGCAGCTTCTCGCGCGCCTCACGCAGCATGACCCGCGGGATCGGGGCGCCCATGCAGCAGTAGCGGCGCAGCGAGGACACGTCGTGGTCGGCGAGGTTCGCCGCGCCCAAGGTGTCGCTGAGGAACGGCGTGGCGCCCGAGGAGATCGTGATGCCGTGCTCCTCGACGAGCTCGACGAACCGTTCCGCGTTCCACACGTCCTGGTAGACGCCCGTCGCGGCGAGCTGGGTGGGCAGCCGGGCGCCGTAGAGGAACCCGGTCAGGTGCCCGAACGTGGAGGCCATGTGGAACACGGTGTCGCCGTCCAGGCCCAGGCGATCCGGCCAGGGGTCGTTGGCGGCGATCAGCGTGTTGTGCGTGTGCATGACGCCCTTGGGGTCACCGGTCGTCCCCGAGGTGAACATCAGCAGGGTCAGCTCGTCGGGGTGTGGGCGCAGCGCCGGCAGCTCGGCCGGGTCGCGGCGCCGCTCCCACGGGGTCTCGATGAACTCCGCCCACGAGGACATCTGATCGAGTGGCTCGCCGACGACCATCACGTGCTCGAGATCGGGCAGTCCGGGGCGCAGTCGCTGCACCATCTCGGCGTGGTCGTAGCCCCGGAACTCCCGCGGCACCACGACGAGCTTCGAGGCGGCCAGCCGCAGCATGTAGCCGACCTCCCGGTCCCGGTAGATCGGGATCAGCGGGTTGCTCACGGCGCCGATCCGGCTCGCCGCGTAGTGCACGACGATCCACTCGGTCCAGTTGGGCAACTGGAAGGACACCATGTCACCCGGCCCGATCCCGAGTTCGAGCAGCCCGAGGGCACACCGGTCGACGAGCGCCTTGAGCTCGCCGTAGGTGCAGCGGCCCCGCGGATCGACGACGGCGAGCTTGTCCGGGTCCTTCGCCGCGGCGGCGTCGAGGAAGTCGGTGATGGTCCGGTTGCGCCAGTAGCCCTCGCGGGTGAAGCGCTCGGCGGTCTCGGGCGTCAGGATGGTCTCGAACGGCACTGTTCTTGTCCTGTCCTTTGTGGACCGTCGGCGTGACACGCGGCTGGTCCGGGCTGGTCTGGGGAGGGGCTCAGCTCATGGTCAGTCCGCCGCTGACGCTCAGGGTCTGGCCGGTGATGTAGCCGGCCTCGTCGGAGGCCAGGAAGGCGACGGCTCCTGCCAGGTCGTCGGGGCGGGCGAGCCGGCGGAAGGGGATCGCCCGCTCCAGCGCCTTGGTCAGGTTCGGGTTCTCCGCGCCGATCTCGGCGAGCAGCGGGGTGTCGGCCGGGCCGGGGCAGACACAGTTGACGTTGATCTGGTTGCGGGCCATCTCGCGGGCGAGCGTCTTGGTGAAGGCGATGATCCCGCCCTTGGCCGCCGAGTAGACGGCCTCACCCGACGACCCGACGCGGCCGGCGTCGGAGGCGATGTTGACGACCTTGCCGTAGCCCTGCTCCACCATGGTGGGGAGCACGGCCTTGCAGCAGTGCAGCGTGCCGTAGAGGTTGATCGCGATGACCCGGTCCCAGTCGGCCTCGTCGCTGGCCAGGAACGGCTGTACCTTGTCCCAGCCGGCGTTGTTCACCAGCACGTCCACCCGGCCGAGGGTGCCGGTGACCTCGTCGACCATCGCCCGGACCGACTCCCGGGACGTCACGTCGACCCGCAGCCCGACGCTGTCCCCGCCGAGCGCCCCGGCGACCTCGCGCGCCGAGTCCTCGTTGACGTCGGTGACGACGACGGTCGCCCCTTCGGCGGCGAGCTTCTCCGCGATCCCGCGCCCGATCCCTCGGCCGGCGCCGGTCACGATCGCGATCTTCTTGTCCAGTCGTGTCATGTCGCTCTCCTAGTCGTCCGACCGAGTCGTCTCACGGCGCCAGGGCGCGACCGACGCGCTGCCGGGCGATGACCGTCTTCATGATCTGCGCGGTGCCGTCGCCGATCTGCAGGCCGAGCACGTCACGCAGGCGTTGCTCCAGCGGCTTGTCGGTGCGGTAGCCGAGCTGGCCGTGCAGCAGCAGGCAGTTCTGGACGGCCTCGAAGGAGACCTTCGGTGCCCACCACTTGCACATCGCCGCCTGCGCGGTGTGCGGCAGACCCCGGTCCTTGAGCGACAGGGTCTGGTAGCAGAGCAGCCGCGCCGCGGTCAGCTGGGTCTCGGCCTCGGCGAGCGGGAACGCCACTCCCTGGAACCGGCTGAGCGGCTGGTCGAAGGCCTCCCGCCCGCTCACGTACTCCCAGGTCTCGTCGACCGACACCTGCGCGGCGCCGATGCACTGCAGCCCGATGAGGGCGCGGCTGAAGTCGAAGCCCTGCATCACCTGGGAGAAGCCGGTGCCCTCCGCGCCGAGCAGGTGATCGGCCGGGACCCGGACCTCGTCGAAGTACACCGCGCCGCGTCCGACCGCCGCCGTGCCCATGTCGTCGAACCGCTTGCTCGACACTCCGGGCAGCCCCAGCGGGACGAGGAACGCGCTGATGCCCCGGCCGCGGACCTCCTCCTCGCCGGTCCGGGCGAAGACCACGGCCGCGCCGGCCTGGTCGCAGAACGACAGCGACTTCTCCCCGCTCAGCACGTAGGACTCGCCGTCGCGCCGGGCCCGCAGCCGGGGCATGCCGGCGTCGGAACCGGCGTGCGGCTCCGACAACCCGATGCCGACGATCTCCTCCCCGCTGCAGATCTTCGGCACCCAGTCCGCGGCGAGGCCGGGCTGCGCGTTGCCGGCGATGATCTGGCCGAGCAGGGAGCCGACGATCTGCAGGTAGGCGACGTTGAAGTCGCCGCGGGCGATCTCCTCGGTGATGATCCCGCTGGCCACCCGGTCCAGGCCACGGCCGCCGAGGGACTCGGGCACCTCCGCTGCGATGAGTCCCCGGGCGCCGATCTCGAGCCGCAGGTCCTTCTCGATGAACCCGCGCTGCGCGCGGGCCCGGTACTCCGGCGCGAGCCGGTCGACGGCCAGCCCGCGCGCGCTGTCGCGGTACTGCTCCTGGACGGGTGTCAGCTGGAAATCCACGCGATGCCTCCTGGCCGCAGCGTGCTCAGGCGAACTTGCTGAAGTCGGGCGAGCGCTTCTCGGCGAACGCGTTCGCGCCCTCGTGGCCCTCGGCGGAGGCGACCACCAACTCCAGGCCGGCGGAGGCCATGTTGGCCAGCCCCGCCTGGTGCTCGGTGTCGGTGTTGAAGGAGTGCTTGAGGAACTTCAGCGCCGTCGGGCTCTTCTCCGCGACCTCGCGGGCCCACGCCTTGGCCTCGTCGAGCAGCTCAGCCTGCGGGACGATCTTGTTGACCAGACCCCAGCGCTCGGCGGTCTCGGCGTCGTACTGGCGGCACCAGTACCAGATCTCGCGGGCCCGCTTCTCGCCGACCACCCGGGCCAGGTAGGTGGTGCCGAACCCGGCGTCGAAGGAGGCGACCCGCGGGCCGGCCTGGCCGAACCGGGCGGTGTCGGCGGCGATGGTGACGTCGCACAGCACGTGCAGCACATGCCCGCCTCCGATGGCCAGGCCGTTGACGGCTGCGATCACCGGCTTCGGGATGTCCCGGATCAGCCGGTGCAGGTAGTCGATCTCGAACAGGCCGCTCTCGGTGGGGCCGTAGTCGCCGGTCTCCGCGCGCTGCTTGACGTCGCCGCCGGTGCAGAACGCCTTCTCTCCCGCTCCGGTCAGGATGACCGCGCGCACCGCCCGGTCGGCCCAGGCCCTGCGGAAGGCGGCGATCAGTTCCTCCACCGTGCGGCCGCGGAACGCGTTGTAGCGGTGCGGCCGATTGATGGTGATCACCGCTGTCGAGTCCTCGACCGTGTAGTCGATGTCCTCGTACTCGCTCATCGGGCCAACCTCTCTGTCGGTGCGGGGAGTGCGGGTCAGGTGCGGGGAGCCAGCAGGTGGCGGTAGTCGTCGCGGTGCGCGGGGTCGACGACGGCGCGCAGGGCGAGCGCGGTCTGCCTGGTCACGTAGGTCTCGAAGGAGAGCGTGGCGCCGAAGTACCAGTGCTTGAGCGCCCAGGCGTGCGCCAGCAGGATGAGGTCGAGGGCGAACAGTTCGACGTCCACGTCGGCTGTGAGCAGGCCTGCCTCGACGCCGTCCCGGATCGCCGCGCGCAGCGGCGCGGTCGTCTGCACCTCGAGGGACTTGATCGTGTCCCGGTGCCGGGTGCCGAGCGTCTTGCTCTCGCGGTAGGTCAGGACCGCGGCGTGCCGGTGGGTGTTGATGACGCCGCAGTAGGCGCGGAACGCGGCCGCGATCCGCTCCACCGGGTCCGCGCCCGCCGCCTCCACCGCGGCCGGCACCGTCGCGTCGAACGCGTTCAGCACCTCGACGATCACCGCGAGGAGGACGTCCTCCTTGCTGCCGAAGTACCGGTAGATCAGCCCGACGCTCACCGACGCCTCGTCCGCGAGCGCCTGCATCGACACCCCGTGGAACCCGTCGCGCTCCATCAACCGGGCCGCCGCGCTCAACAGTTGCCGCGTGCGCCACTCGGCGCGCACGACCCGGGCCGCCTGGTCGGCGTCCTGGGCCCGGCCCGGGCTGCCAGTCACGGAACCCCCAGTGAATCCATGCTCATCGGGCGTGAACATAGGTTCATTCACAGTGAACGTAGTTTCACTTCGACTGGGGCGTCAAGCGTCGCGTCTGCGGGACGGCCCGCGAGCGCGGTCGTGCCACGCCACGTCCGGTGACGCTGCGGCCCGGCGGTGCCGGGATCGACGGAGGTGTGGTGCGGCGGATCGCCGGAACGGGGAGTCGTGGGAGCAGCGTGCGCAGTCAGCCGCACAACCGGCGGTGCTGACCCCTGATGAGAGGGGCCGGGCCGATCAGGCTCGCAGGAGCGGGCCCCGTGGGTCCGGCGGCGCCCCACCGGATCCGGGCCGGCAGCGGTCGGCCGTTCAACAGTGGCGCTGGGTCCGCCGGTGCAGCCAGACCCAGCCGCCGACCAGCCCCGGCGTCGACACGAGGACGAGCGCCGGGCTGAACAACGTCAGCCCGATCAGCACTCCCAGGGTGCCGAGGACGATCAGGAGGATGGCCGTCGCGGTGGCCCAGCGTGCCGCAGGCGACTGCGGCCACCGGCTGAGCCGGTGGGCGAGGTCGGGATCCTCGGAGTTGAGCTGTCGTTCGATTGCTTCGAGCCGGCGCCGATCATCGTGGTTGAGCATCGCGCCTCCCGTGCCGCGAGCTGAAACGGTGGGTACTGCCGTCGTGCGTAGTGCCGGATCGCGGGCAACCGGCGCCGCCGGCTGCCGCGCGGACAACTCTGCCAGGCAAAACATGATCATCGGCAGGATTCGCCCCGGTTGACACTCATCCGCTCCGTGCCCGCTGCCCCAGGACCCATCCGATGGTGACGGCCCCACCGGCGAGCGTGGCGAGCAGCAGCAATCGGCGGAACCGGCCCGATGAGCGCCGGGGTTCGATCGCCGCTGCGATGGCCCGGCGCGCTTGATCGAGTTGCGTCGGTAGCTGCGCGAACTCGTCGCTGGTCTCGGCACCGACTCTCCTGGCCTCCTCTCCGACGGTCCTGGCGACGTCTTCCAGTGCCTCGACCGCATCTTCGATGCTCGACGTGACCCGCTTGCGGGCCCGCTGCAGCGTCGTCCTGGTCATTGGTGATCCCTTTCATCGAGGGCGACACGAAATCCGGTGTTGCCGGTGGAACTGTCCGGTTCGCTGGCGTTGCGGGCGTCGACCCGGTAGCGGTCGCAGTAGGAGGCGTGGCACAGGTAGGAACCGCCCCGGATGACGCGGTACGCGCCATGGGGCCCTCCGGTGGGATTCCTCGCCGGGCTGCGGGCGTAGTAGCCCGGGTCGAACCAGTCGGCGCACCATTCCCAGACGTTCCCGGTGACGTTGTGCAGGCCGTAGCCGTTCGGCGGGAAGGCGTGCACCGGGGCGGTTCCGGCGAAACCGTCGGCGCAGGTGTTGTGCCCGGGAAAACGGCCCTGGAAGACGTTCATGCGATGGCGTCCGCCCGGTTCGAGATCGCTGCCCCACGGAAAGGGTTGCCGGGCCAGGCCGCCACGGGCGGCGAACTCCCATTCGGCCTCGGTCGGGAGCCGGGTTCGGCTCCAGGTGCAGAAGGCCATTGCGTCGTTCCACGACACGTGGACGACCGGGTGGTCGGCACGACCGGCCAGGTCGGACTGCGGGCCTTCGGGGTGGTTCCAGGCGGCGCCGTGGACCTGCCGCCACCACGGCGCGCCCGCGACCGCCCGGGTCGGCGGGAAGTCATCGGGCAGCAGGCCGCCGAAGACGAACGACCAGCCGTACCGCTCGGCGTCGGTCACGTGGCCGGTGGCGGTGACGAAGGCGGCGAACCGGCCGTTGCTGACCGCGTGGGGGTCGAGGCGGAACGGGTCGATCCACACCCGGTGCGCCGGGCGGTCCCCGTCGCGCCGATCGTTGCCCATCACGAAGTCGTCCCCGGGAATCTGCACCACCCGGCAGGTGGCATCCGCAGCGCCGGCCCGCGCCGGAGGCGGAGGCGGAATCACGGGCTCGGGCATGCGGCCACTCCAGTACCGTCGGCGCACTCCTCGGCGATGACGCTAGGAACGCTGTGCGCCGACGGCGTCACCCGGACCGGATGAAGCCGGTGCGCTCGCACGTGTTGCGCACGGCCGGACGCCCGCCGGCGGGCCACCGGCGGGCGGCACAGCACCGGCAGGCCGAGCGGCGTGCCGGGCGGCCCCACGACCCGCCGACTCCCGCGGCGTCACCTGGGCGGACCGTTTCGGAACCGGTTGGGCGGTCTTCTCGACCTGCCGGGCCAAAGCGGCTGGATGGGCCTGGTGCGGGGAGGCCGATCGAGCCGCGAGTTCGGGGTGACCTGGCGAGGTGAGGGATCGGGAAAATTTGGTTCCTGGGGGTCGGCATTGCGCTGCAGGGCGGGTGGAACCTCGGCGCCGGCGCAACCACCGTCGCTTGGAAGGAATGGTGAGATGAGCCGATTGAGCACGCCATACCCCGACATTGATCCGCTCACCACTGTCGTCGGGCGCCGCGGCACACCGTACCCGTGCCCGGACATCCCCGCGGTGGACCACCACATCGCCGGGTTGTACAAGCGGATCGAGCATGCCGCGCCGTGGTTCCCGGACATCGTCCGGGAACTGTGGGCTGAGATCGATCTGCTGCTCGATCGTCGGATATGGCTGGAAATGGATCACTCGGCGATCGGCGACGCCGCCGCCTGAGGGCGGTAGATGATCCGGCGGCCGTCCGGTTCGCCGGGCAGGACAGGCCATATCGCCGAAATCGTCGGAAAATCGAGGCCCGCGGGAATTCTGGCGGTGCCGGGATGGGCAGAACTCGTCGACGTGCGGAAGGAGGACATGATGGAGACCAGCGCAGACCCCGGGATCTCGGCGCCGGCTTCGCGCCCGGGGTATGCCGACGGCGGGGTGGCGCCCGCGGTCCCGACGATGCTCACCTCGCTGAGCCACCGGGACCTCGCCGTCCTGCGAGCCGTCGCCGCCGGCCGGTGCGAGATGTCCGGGGCGTGCGGCGGGTCGCTGACCATCGACGGTCTGTGCTGCTGCGATCAGTTCGTCGGCCCGCGGCTGGCGAGCGCCGGCCTGATCGCCGCCGGCGGGTCCCAGCCCGGGCCGGCGCGGCTCACCGCATCCGGTCGGGAGCTGCTCGCGGCCGCGTGATCCCCGCGAGCAGCTCCCGCACGCGGTGCGGGCCGTCGGCGGCGAGTGCCCGTGCGGCAAGACCGGCCGCAGCGGCCCCGTGCCCGCGCCCGACGGCCGTGATCGCCTCGTCGAGCGGGCGCCGGGCGTCGAAAAGCTCGTCGAGCGTGCTCACCATGGGGAACATCAGGCTCACCGGCGTGCCGTGTGCGGCCCGCACGATCGCCTGCAGCGAGCATCCCGGTCTCACCGTGGCCGCTCCGCCGACGGCGGATACCTGCGGGAGCAGGGGCTGAGCGCCACCCAGGACCTGCTCACCCGCGACGCCGGCATCCAGGCGATCCGGGGGGAGAACGAGGACATGGCCCTCGGTGCCTCGCAGGCCCTGGGCGCCCGTGGCATCGAGCAGTGGGACGGCGGTTCCGGGGTCGTCGTGGTCGGCGCCGACGGGCTGGTCCCGGGCATGCAGGCCGTCCGCTCCGGGCTCGCTGACCGCGAGCATCGACGTGAGTAGCGTCGACCAGGCCATCACGTTCGTCGACACCGTGTTCCACAACGCCGTCCTCGGCTCGACGGTCGGCAAGATCGTCGACGTGCCGACCCGTGTGGTCGACGAGACCGACGAGACCGACGCGGACTACGCCGAGGCCTACCTGCAGTGGGCGCCGGCAAAGACCCGCAAGTACTGACGACGCACGATCCGTGACCACCACCGAGCGCCCGGCAGCGAACAGGACGGCCGGCTCCGGGGTCTTGACACCACCACCCTAACGAGAGTTAGTGTTCAGACCACCAGATCACCTGGCAACCCGCTCAGCAGGACGAGGTACGGATCGGGCTGCGAATTCCGGCGGATCTGAGAACTGCGCATCGACATGCACGACGGCCCCGGGAAAGGGCCGCCCGCATCACGCAAAGGAGCAGCGATGTCCTCGCTCGACTACACCTACCAGCACATCGACGACCACATCGACCGCTCGAAGTGGGTCGCGCCGACGATCGACCCCGAGAAGACGATGCTGCTGGTCCTGGACATGCAGAAGGCATGTGCGGAGCCGGGCGGCGCGATGTACATCCCGAGCGCCGGTGGCGCTCCGGAGGGCAAGGACGTCGTTCAGCCCGTGGTGAACGTGCTGGAGGCCTGCCGGGCGAAGGGCATCCCGGTGGTGTGGTCGCTGTGGGGTCTGCGCGGCGACGGCAAGGACGCCGGGTGGGCCGACAAGAAGTGGGGCCTGGAGGGCGCGCTGGAGACCTTCCCCGGTAGCTGGGGCAACGGCGGTGACGAGCTGGTCGACGAGCTCAAGCCGCTGCCCGACGAGCCGGTCATGCGCAAGCACCGCTTCAGCTCGTTCTACGGCACCCCGCTCGCCGAGTACATGCGCCGGGCCGGCTGCGACACCCTCGTCGTCGCGGGCCTGTCCACCGGCAACTGCCAGATCGCCACCGCCATCGACGGCAACAACCAGGACTTCAAGATCATCGTCCTCGCCGACACCACCGCGGCGATCCCGTCCGGCAAGGACGACCCGCTGGGCTACGGCCAGCACTGGGAGGCCCTGCGCAACATCCAGGCCAACCACGGTGACGTACGCACCAGCATCGAGTTCCTCCAGATGATCGACGCCTGAGCCGCTCTGCGGGGCCCGGCTCGGGGGCGGGGCCCCGGGGCGGCCACCGCGCAGTCACCTCCGACCCCTGCAAGCACCGACAACGAAGGACGTGAGATGTCGCTTTCCGGTAAGCGCGTTGCCCTGCTCATCGAGGACGAGTACCAGATCCTCGAGGGCTGGTACCCCTACCTGCGCCTGCAGGAGGCCGGTGCCGACGTCAAGGTCATCGGCAGCGGCACCAAGGACAGCTACGACAGCAAGGAGCACTACCCGATGGCGGCGGACGCCGCCGCGTCCGAGGTGTCGGCGAGCGACTTCGACGCCGTGGTCATCCCCGGCGGGTTCGCGCCGGACAACATGCGTCTGCACCCGGAGATGATCGACCTGGTCAAGGCCGCCTACGAGTCCGGCAAGCTGGTCGCCGCGATCTGCCACGGCGGCTGGATGCTCGCCTCCGCCGGCGCCACCAAGGGCCGCAAGATCACCGGCTACCTGCCGATCAAGACCGACGTCGAGAACGCCGGCGGCACCTGGGTCGACGAGCCGGTGGTCGAGGACGGCAACGTCATCACCTCCCGCACGCCGGTCGACCTGCCCGATTTCGGCCGGGCGATCGTCGACTACCTCGAGCGCGCCTGATCCACCCGGTGGACGGCGTCCCACAAAGGAGAGGGATTGTGACGGATCTGAGCGTGACACCCCGTGATGCCAAGCCACCGATCGGTGGCTGGCTGCCGGGGATCCGGCTGAGTGAGGTGCAGACCGCGGTGCTGAACGCCGCGGCGGACGAGCTCATCCCGGGCGGCGACGGTTTCCCGGCGCCCGACGAGGTCGACGTGATCTCGTTCATCGCCCGGTACGTGACGCCGTCGGGGCTGGAGCCGAAGTGGTTCCCGTTCCTCGGGGAGGACGATGTCCGAGCCCGGCTCGACGGGCTGGGACAGGAGTTCGCCGACGCCACCTCGGCGCAGCGCGTGACGGTCCTGGAAGGACTGGAACGCGATGAGCCGGAGTTCTTCACGCGCCTGCGGGACGTCGTCTACCACGCGTACTACTCCCGGCCCGAGGTCATCCGGGCGATCAACCGCTTGCCCGCGGGCCGGGACTACCGCAACAGCCCCCAGCCTTACGGCTACTCCGACGTCATGGACGACTGGGACGACGAGCTGCTCAGCCGGGTGCGCGGCACCTACGTCCGGACCGAGGACGTACGGCGGGTCGAGATCCCCGCCGACCTTCCGATGTGTTCGGCACGGCAAGCCCGGGAAGCAGGGAAGAACTGATGGCGGCGTACACGGAGACCGACGTCCTGGTGATCGGGGCCGGCGCGGGCGGCGGAGCGGTGAGCAAGCGGCTCAGCGACGCCGGGATCAAGGTCGTCTGCCTCGAGCAGGGTGACTGGGTCCACGCGATGGACCACCCGCACATGTACGACGGCTGGGAGCTCGAGCGCAAGCGCAGCTGGTCGTTCGAGCCCAACGTCCGGCAGTTCCCCGAGGACTACCCGGTCACCGGCAACACCACCCCGTACACCTTCACCGGGGTCGGCGGCTCCACCCTGCACTACGCGGCGGCCTGGCCCCGGTTCAAGCCGGTCGACTTCCGCAAGGGCACCGAACACGGCGTCGAGGGCACCATCGACTGGCCCATCTCCTACGAGGAGCTCGAGCCGTTCTACGCCATCAACGACGCGGAGATCGGCGTCGCCCGCCGGACCGGTGACCCCGGCAACCCGGCGCGCCCCGAGGGCTGGGGCCCGGCCAGCCGCGGCGGCAAGGTCGGCCACAAGATGGGCTCGGGCTTCGACAAGCTCGGCTGGCACTGGTGGCCCGCGGACAACGCGATCCTCACCCGCACCAAGGACGCCCGGCTCGCGTGCAACGACTGCGGCTTCTGCCTCGCGGGCTGTCCCCGGCACTCGATCGCCTCGACCGACGTGTCGTACTGGCCTGCGGCCCTGCGCAACGGCGTCGACCTGCGGGTGAACGCCCGGGTCGAGCAGATCAACGCGAAGAACGGCCGGGCCACCGGTGCCACCTACATCGACCGGGTCACCGGGCAGCGCCACGAGGTGCGGGCCGGGATCGTCGTGGTCGCCGCGAACTCCATCGGCACGCCCCGGCTGCTGTTGATGTCGGCCCAGAAGGGCCACCCGGACGGGCTGGCCAACTCCAACGGCCTGGTCGGCACGCACCTGATGTTCCACAGCTGGTCCTTCGTGGACTTCTGGTTCGACGAGCCGCTCGAGGGCTTCAAGGGCCCGGAGCCCGCGGTGCTCTACAGCCAGGAGTTCTACGACACCGACCCGTCCCGCGGCTTCGTCAACGGCTTCTCCCTGCAGGTCGGTACCTCCCTGGGCGCTGCCACCAGCGCGCTCGGGACCAACACCGGCAACACGGCGCCCTGGGGCGCCGGGCACCGCGCGTTCTTCAACAACCACTTCGGACGGCACGCGCTGATCTACGTCCAGGGCGAGGACCTGCCGGTACGCACCAACCGGGTCACCCTCGACCCCGAGGTGAAGGACTCGAGCGGGCTGCCCGCACCGCACGTCCACTACGAGCTGCACGAGAACGACCGCCGGCTCGTCGAGTGGGGACGCGACCGCGCCCAGGAGGCCGCGGCGGCGGCCGGCGGCGTCATCGACACCGCCAGCACCGGCATCGGCGGCATCGACGGGCCGCCCCCCGGCTGGCACATCATGGGCACCTGCCGAATGGGCAACACGCCCGAGGACTCGGTCACCAACAAGTGGAACCAGACCTGGGACGTGCCCAACCTGTTCATCACCGACGCGAGCTCGCTCACCACGGGCGCCGCGGTCAACCCCACCAGCACGCTGCAGGCCGTCGCGGTCCGGGCCGCCGAGTACATCAAGCGCCGCCACCGCGACATCACGTCGCAGGCCAAGACCCCCGGCAACGCCGACGCCCCCGGCCTGTAACCGCGTTCGCCCCCCATCCGCACTGCCCGCCCGAGGGCGCTCTCCCTCGGGCGGGCACGTCATCGCGCGTCGGCACCGCTGCCGATGTGGAGAGGAGAGCATCGTGCGTCACTCCCAGAAGCCCGACCAGGCCGACGCGATCGTCGTCGGCTTCGACCGCGGCCCGTGGCTGTCGGCCGAGGACCACTACTCCGGCGACGAGCTCACGTTCGTCAACCGCAACTACCCCGACTCCGACGAGCCGTTGTTCTTCACCGAGCACGAGTGGAACACGATCGAGGCGGCCGCGGCCCGCAGCATCCCCACGACCGAGTACTTCGTCGGCGAATACGACTGGAACGAGCTCGTCCCGCACCTCGGCAAGGCCGGCTGATGAAGATCACGCACGTCGAGGCCACGCCGCTCGGCTCGCCGCTGGACGAGCCGCTGCGGTGGGGCGCCATGGTGGTCGGCACGAAGGGCGGCATCGTCGTCCGGGTCACCACCGACGAAGGACTGGTCGGGATCGGCGAGGCGGGGTTCTCCTCGGAGTACTTCTCCACCGTCGGGCCGATCATCAACCAGCAGCTCGGTCCGATGCTCGTCGGGCGCGATCCCCGCGACATCGGCGCGATCTGGCAGCAGATGCTGGAGGCGACCCACATGTGGGGTCGCCGCGGGGTCGAGACGTACGCCATCAGCGGCGTCGACATCGCGCTGTGGGACCTGCTGGGCAAGATCAGCGGCCAGCCGGTCTACCGCCTGCTGGGCGCGTCGAAGCCGAGGGTCCGGGCCTACTTCGCGCCCTCGCTCAAGCCGGTCGATCAGATCGTCGAGGAGGCCAGGAGCGCCGTCGGCGACGGCTTCACCGCGATGAAGCTGCGGGTCGGCAGCGACATCGGTGCCGCCGTGGAGCTGGTCGGCTCGGTGCGCGACGCGGTCGGGCCGGACGTCGACCTGGCTGTGGACGCCAACATGTCCTACGACCGGCGCGGCGCGCTGCAGCTCGCCCACGAGCTGGAGGCGCTGCGCGTGGCCTGGCTGGAGGAGCCGATCCTCTCGCGCAGCCTGACCCAGTACGTGGACGACCACACCTGGCTGGCCGACCGGGTCTCGATCAAATTGTCGGGTGGGGAGTCGCTGCTCACCCGCTTCGAGTTCATCGACCTGGTGACCCGGCGGACGTTCGACATCCTGCAGCCCGACGCAACGAGCGTCGGCGGGATCTCCGAGGCGAAGCGGGTGGCCGACCTGGCCAGCACGTGGAACCTCAGCTGCGTGCCGCACATCGCGTGCTCCTCGGGAACCGGTATCGCGCTGGCCGCCGGCCTGCACATGATCCTGGCCTGCGAGAACACCCCGCTGATCGAGGTCGACGCCTACGGCGGGCCGGGCTGGGACGGGATGCTGGTCGACCCGCTCGTGGTCGAGGACGGCTACCTGGCCGCACTGGACGCCCCCGGGCTGGGCATCGAGCTCGCCCCGGACGCCGACGAGCGGTTCGCGGTGTCCCCCGAGGCCGCGCGCCCCACCGGCGGGGTGCTCCCGCCGCGCGCACGGTGACCGAGACCGTGTCCGCCCTGGAGGTCCGGGACCCCAGGCTGCGCGACATGGTGGCCGACGAGCCGCTGCACCGGGTGGTCACGGGGTTCCGGTTCCTCGAGGGCCCGGTGTGGCATCCGGTCGAGCGGTCGCTGGTGTTCAGCGACATCCCCGCCGCGCGGATGTCGCGGTTGTCGGCAGAGGGCGAGCTGTCGGTCTTCCGGGACCCCAGCCACATGGCCAACGGCAACACCTACGACCGCCAGGGCCGGCTGCTCACCTGCGAGCACGCGACGAGCAGGCTGGTCCGCCAGGAGGCCGACGGTTCGCTGGTGACCCTGGCGGACCGCTACGACGGCAAGGAGCTGAACAGCCCCAACGACGTCGTCGTGGCCCGGGACGGGACGATCTTCTTCACCGATCCCAGCTACGGCCGGGCCGCGCCGTACGGGGTGCCGCGCCCGCGGGAGCTGCAGTTCTGCGGGGTCTACCGGCTCGGCGAGCGCGGCCTGGAGCTGCTGACCGACGACCTGGAGGGGCCCAACGGGTTGTGCCTGTCGGTCGACGAGCGCTTCCTGTTCGTCGCCGACACCGAGCGGATGCACATCCGCCGCTTCGAGCTCACCACGGGCGGCGTCACCGGTGGCGAGGTCTGGGTGCAGACCACCGGCACCGGCCCCGGCGAACCCGACGGTCTCAAGGTCGACAGCGCCGGCAACCTGTTCAGCTGCGGTCCCGGCGGGATCCACGTGTTCGACCCGGCCGGTCGCGATCTCGGCGTCATCAGGGTCCCCGAGGTCACCGCCAACTTCACCTGGGGCGACGACGACATGTGTTCGCTCTACATCTGCGCCAGCACCACGCTCTACCGGTTCCGGACCCGGGTTCCCGGCATCCGGGCGTTGTAGAAGGAGGACCCAGCAATGACCCTGTCTGCGGCTCAGGAGCGCACCGCGCAGCGGATCCGCAGCGCCCAGATCGTCCCGGTCCTGCGCGCTCCCGACGCCGATGCCGGTCGCGGCCTCGCGCTGCGCCTGGTCGCAGCGGGTCTCGACGTCCTCGAACTCACCGCCACGATCCCCGGTTGGCCGGATCTCGTCGCGGCGGTGAAGGCCGAGGCACCAGACGCCGTGGTCGGGCTGGGCACGGTGCGCTCGGGTGCCGACGCGCAGCGCGCGGTCGACCGCGGCGCGGACTTCCTGGTCAGCCCGCACCCGGTCCCGGGGGCGCGGCCGATCGCCGCCGAGGCCGACCTGCTGTTCGTCGAGGGCGGCATCACCCCGGCCGAGATCGGCGCCGCCACCGACCGCGGGCTGGCCAAGATGTTCCCGGCGCACCTGGGCGGGCCGCAGTACCTGAAGTCGGTGTTGTCGATCCTGCCCGGGGCCCGGATCATCCCGACGGGGGGCATCGCGGTGCGCGACATCCCCGCGTGGCTCGACGCCGGCGCGTTCGCCGTGGGGGTGGGCAGCGACGTCTACGCGGCTGACGACCTGGAGGCGAAGGTGGCCGAGCTGCGGGAGCTGATCGGCGCGGGGCGTCCGTGATCCGGGTGGCCGCCGTCGGCGAGTGCATGATCGAGCTGACGCACCAGGGGGAGCGCTCGCTGTCCCTCGGCTTCGCCGGCGACACCTTCAACACCGCCCTCTATCTGGCGCGCAGCACCCGCCCGCAGGACCCCGGGCCCGACGTGCGGATCGACTACGTCACCGCGGTCGGGGACGACTGGTACAGCGGCCAGCTCCTCGCCGCGGCCGCCGCGGAGGGCATCGGGACCGGACTGGTGGAACGGATCCCGGGGGCCTCTCCGGGGCTGTACCTGGTCCGGACCGACGACGCGGGGGAGCGCAGCTTCACCTACTACCGTTCGGAGTCTGCGGCGCGCCGGCTCTTCGGCGCCGGGTATCCGGACCGGGTCGACCGGGCCCTTGCGGGCAGCGACGTCATCTACCTGTCGGCCATCACGCTGCAGATCCTGACCGTGCAGGCCCGGGAGCGGCTGTGGGCGGCGCTCGCGGCCTGCCGGGCCCGCGGTGGGCGCGTCGTCTTCGACAGCAACTACCGGCCGGCCGGCTGGCCGGACGCCGCAGCGGCGCGGGCCGCGGTGCAGCGCACGCTGGCGCTGACCGACCTGTACCTGCCCACTCTCACCGACGAGCAGGCGCTGCACGGTGACCGCGACGCCCGGGCGTGCGCGACCCGCCTGGCGGCGTACGGCATCACCGAGATCGTGATCAAGGACGGTGCCGGCGGCTGCCTGGTGGTCGCCGACGGGGACGCGGTGACCGTGCCGGCCCGCACCGGCATCCCCGTCGTCGACACGACCGCCGCCGGTGACTCCTTCAACGCCGGCTACCTCGCGGCGCGGCTGCGTGGAGGACCGCCGCCGGCCGCAGCCGGCGCGGCCCACCGGCTGGCTGCGACGGTGATCGGTCATCCCGGTGCCGTCGTGCCGCCGGGCGTTCTGCCGCGCCGCGCCCCCGTGCTGTCGGGCTCGCCGTGATCGCACCTCGCCGACCTGGGGCCGCAGCCGGTACCCCTGGCTTGACTTCTCCGCAGCTCTTACTAGTGTTCAGACCACCGGACCACTGGTGATCAACACCCATCGGCCGGGTCCCGGCAGGGTGCAGCTGCCGATCGGAGAGGAGGGCACGACATGGCCGACACGTCTCGTGGCCGCATCGAGCCCATCCGGCGGCTGAAGGTGGCGGACTCCGTGGCGGAGCAGCTCGAGCTGATGATCACACGGGGCGACTACGCGCCGGGTGACAAGCTTCCGCCCGAGCGGGTGCTCGCCGAGGAGTTCGGCGTCGGGCGCAGCTCGATGCGGGAAGCGATCCGCGTCGTGGAGGCGAACGGGCTGCTGCGCACCGACCACGGTGTCGGCGTGTTCGTCGTCAGCAACACCCGCCGACCGGCCGACCTGTCCCAGGTGCTGCTGACCGACGAGTACTCCGTCCAGGAACTGTTCGAGGTGCGGCTCTCGCTCGAGCGGGACGCGGCCGGCTTCGCCGCCCAGCGGATCACCGCGGCCGAGGCCGGCGAGCTCCAGGGCATCATCGCGGCGGCGGCGGAACCCGGGCTGAGCGACGACGCGTTCGTCGCGCTCGACGCCGAGCTGCACCGCACCATCGCGCGGATCACGAAGAACACGCTGCTGCTGCGATTGTTCGAGACCATCGAGCCGCTGTTCGTCGTCTACTCGCACCGGGTCATCGGCTTGCCGGGCCGCCGCGAGACCGCCCACGCGGGCCACTGCGCGATCGTCGAGGCCGTGGTCGGCAACCGGGTCCGCGACGCCAAATCCGCCGCCGTGCGGCACATCCGTGAGGTGGAACGCGAGATCCTCGCGCACCTGGGGCAGGCAGGCGACGCGGTGAGACGGCCCGCCGCATCCGGCTCCTGATCCTTCCCGATCCACACCGGCCCCGGACACCGGGCTGTGGCCCAGCGGCACCCGCCGCGGGAGTCGACGGAGTGGATCGACGAACGAAGACGATCAGCCCGGACAGCGCCTCGCTGCGCACCCGCAGTACCTGGCTCGGAAGCTGGGGGCGACGGGGGTGAACAATCCCAGCGTCGCGAATCCGGGGTCGCGCGCCCGGCCGCAGTGCCGGCGGGGTGGCCGGCGAGCGCGCCACCCGGCCGGGTAACGTCTCGGCACCACGATGATGCCGCGCCGCTCCCGTCTCGCCCTGGTCCCTGTGCTCGCCGCCGCGGCACTCGCCATCGTCGGCTGTGGACCGTCCGTCGTGGGTCTGTCCACAGCAGCCCATGGAATGGCGGCTCCCCAGGTCGCCGGCCCCTCCCCCGGCCCGGACATCGCGCTGCGGCCGCCCCCGCCGCCGACGACTCAGCCGCCGACGACTCAGCCGCCGACGGCTCAGCCGCCGGCGACCCGGCCGGCAACGCCCGGTTGCCCGGCGGATCCGGTGTGGAGCTGTACCCAGCAGCAGCGGTTCAGCGCCGTCGACGCCTTCGTCACCCACACCGTCGGCGGCAACGGGTACCTCAGCGTGGTGTTCACCGACCGGCAGACCGGTCGGACCTGGCGCCAGGGCCCGACGCAGCACGAGGGCTGGACCGCGTCCACCATCAAGCTCGCGATCGCGACCGACCTGCTCGAACGGCAGCGCGCCGGCCAGATCACGCTGACCGCCGCGGATTGCCACGACATGGCCACCATGCTCAACTTCTCCGACGAGGCCGCGTCGGACCGGTTGTGGGCGAAGTTCGGCGGTGACGACATGCTCGCCCGCTTTCGTGACCGCTTCGGCATGACCGGCCTGCACTTCGTGCCCGGGTTCACGGCCAGGACGTACTGGGGCTTCGTCAAGTGCACGACCGACGACCTGGCCGCGCTCGCGCACTACGTCCTCACCCGGACCGACCCGGCGGACCGGGCCTACCTGGTCGCCGCGCTGCGCGGGGTCGCACCCAACCAGCAGTGGGGTGTCTGGGCGGCCGGGGCCGCCCAGCAGCCCGGGAACAAGGACGGCTGGTCCTACGAGACCGACTCCTACGGCAAACACTGGGTCACCGACACGGTCGGGTTCGCCGGCCCGGACGAGCGCTACCTCGTCGCCGTGATGTACCAGGTGGATCCACGCGGCACGCTGGCCGACGGCGTGCACACCGTGAGCGACGTCGTGGCGCTGCTGTTCGGGGCACCGGTGCCCGCGCGGATCACGGTGCCGGCACCGGACGGATGAGCCCGCCTGTCGTGCAGGAGTGGCCGCGCGCCGCGGTTCATCGCGATACTGCCGCCGTGCGCCCACTCGGACCAGGTCGCTATCACGAGATGCGGGTGCACGGCGTCGCCGGTACCGCGCCGGAGGCGATGCTCGGCCTCTCCGCCAGGCTGGTGGCGGCCGCGCCGCAGGGCCGGTGCGGTCCGGCCCGCCCACTGCCCGACATCACCGTGTGGCGTCCGCCGCGGGTCCCGCGGTCGCTGCGGGCGTGGTCCTGGAGCTCGCTGACATCCGGTCGCTGGTACCAGGCGTTCTACGTGCTGCTGCTCCCGTTCATGCTGGCCAACCTGGCGGGCTGGATGCTGCTGCCCGTCGGCAGGCCCGACGACGCCGAGTCGCGCCCGCGTGCGGTGCGGCTCCCGACCCTGCTGGTACGGCTGACCGGGCTGCTCATCACGGTGGTCTTCGTGGTCTCCGCGCAGCTGGTGGTAGCGGATCTCGCCGCATTCCAATGGCTGGTGCGCGGGCACGGCTGGCCGGTGTGGACGGTCGGGCTGGGCACCGCCGCCACCGGCGTGGTGTTCGGGGCCGTGGTCTGGCTGACCCGGATCCGCCCGCGCGCCGACATGCCCTTCGACACGCCCTGGCGCAACCGGGCCGATCCGGTCGGGCGCAGCTACCTCGACCAGCGCCAGCACCTGCTGTGGGACAGCCCGGGGATCAACGTCGCGCTGCGCCGGCTGCACATGGCGGCAGGCTGGGCGACGACGGCGCTGCTCGCGTCCTGGCCGGGTCTGCCCCTCTCCGGAGCCTGGGTGAGCGTGCGCTGGGCCGGGTTCGGGTTCGCGATCACCGCCCTCGCCGCGGTGACGCTGCTCGCCGGGTGGATCAGCCTCGGCGCCGGCACCGGCGCCGGCCGCTCCATGCCGCCGGTCGCGCTGGTCCGGCACCTGAGCTGGGCACTCGCCGCGGTCGCGCTCGCCCTGGCCGTGCTGTGGCCGCTGGGCATCGATCCCGCCGGGCTGCGTGACCGGACGATCCTGCCCGCGCTGCGCGGCACCGGCCTGTGGGTGGCACTGGCGATCGTGGTGCTGACGCTGGCACTCGTGCTGGTCGGCGTGTGCACCCGCGGCGGGCAGCCGCGCCGGCGGATCGCCACCGCCCCCGCGGTGCTGCTGCTGGCGGCGGCCAGCGGTGCCGCGCTCGGTGCGGGGCTGGCCCGGCAGAGCACCCGGCTGCTGGGCGGGGGTTGTGTGCCACCCGGGTCCTGCTTCCTCGTCGGTGACCACGTGGACTGGCTCGCGATCGGGTTCACGACCGTGCTCGCCGTCATGACACCGTTGCTGGCCGTGGCCTGGGCGCTGCTCGCCCGCCGGGCGGCCCGGGAGGGCCTGGACAACCCGGCACTGGTCGGGCTGCACCGGCTCACCTCCCGCGGTGCGCGACTGAGTGCGCTGCTCGGGACGCTCGGGGGCGTGGTCGCGGTCGCGGGGGTCGCCCTCGTGCTGGTGCGGCCCGGGCTGCCATCGGTCGCCGACCTGCCCCGCTCGGTGGAGGCCGTGGTGGTCACGCTGCTGCTCGCGCCCGCCGTCGCCGCCGCCGTCGCCGTGGCGTGGTCGTTGCCGCGCCGGCTGGGTGTGCCGGCCGACGGTACGCAGCCGGTGCGGGCGGCGGTCTGGCGGATCGCGGGACTGCTCGTGCTGGCCGGGCTGGTCGCGCTCGTGGCCGCCGCCGTCGTCAACGGATGGACGGTGGACGTGCTCGGCATCCCGCTGCCGCCGCGCACGTTCGGCGAGTTCGCGCTCGACGTCGCCATCCTGTTGCCGACCGCCGTCCTGGTGACCCGGCTCGTCTCGGGGCTGCGCAACCGGGCCGTGCGGCGCGGGGTCGGGGTGCTGTGGGACGTCGGCACGTTCTGGCCCCGGTGGTTCCACCCGCTCGCCCCGCCCACCTACTCCGACGTCGCGGTGACCCGGCTGACCCGGCAACTCGACGAGGTGCGCGCCGACCCCGGGCAGCGACTGCTGCTGGCCCCGCACAGTCAGGGCGTCGTCATCGCCGGGGCGGCGGTGCTCGGCGCCCGCCCGTCCGAGCGGCTGGCGCTGCTCACCTACGGCTCGCCGTGGCGCCACCTCTACAGCGAGTTCTTCCCCGCCTACGTCAACCCACGGGCCACCGATGCACTCGCCGAGCGGCTGGCCTACGGCGGGGGCCCGCCGCGCTGGTGCAACCTGTTCCGGACCAGCGACCCGATCGGGGGGCCGGTGGGCGCCGGCGTCGACCATTCCCCGCTGGGCGACCCGTGCCGGCGCGGGCACTCCGACTACTGGCTCGAACCCGAGTACGCGAGGGCCGCGGCCGCCCTTCGGCGTCTGCTGTACGCCCGCAGGCCCGGGGCCGAGCCCCTGCTGAGCGAGCCGCGTCGCATCCCGGAGCAGGAACCGGCTGAGCTTCGGGACGCCTGACCCGTCACCGGGGCCGGATCATGTACCTGACCTCCCGGAGGTGACCGTCGAGGTCCTGGAAGCCCCGGGTGTGCATGAAGCCGTGGTCCTGCGGGTCGTTCGCGGGCTGCCCGCCTGCCTCGAGGCCTTGTCGACCAGACCGTCGACCCGCTCCTGCCTCTCGACGCCCAGGGCCAGGATCGCCTCGGTGGCCTTCGAGGCGTCGGCCGGCCGGATCAGGTCATCTGGGTAGACCGGGCCCGTCGCGAGACCTCATCGGCCGATGCGACTCCGCTGCGCAGCAGGCCCGCGCGTAGCACCCCTCCAGCAGGCCGAGCACGGCCGGCCAGCTGCTGGCGTCCGGGGACTCCGCACGGTTGTTGCCGGCGATGCGGTGGCGCAGGTCCCGGTCGACGGCCAGCCGCACGATCCCGTCGGCCAAGCCCCGGTCGTCGTCGGCCAGGATCCCGTTGTGCCCGTGCACGACGAAGTCGGCGACGCCGGTGTCGCGCCGGGCGACGACCGGGACACCGGCCGCCCGCGCCTCCAGGGCGGCCAGCCCGAAGGCCTCCCGTGCGGCGGGGGCGAGGAAGAGGTCGGCCGAGGCGAGCACCGCGGGCAGCAGTTCCCGGTCGACCCGCCCCGGGAGCTCGACCCAGTCCGTCATGCGGTGCCGGGAGAGGTACTGACGCATGAACGGCTCGGCCGGGCCGTCGCCGACGATCGTGGCGCGCAGTCCGGCCTCCGCGCCGATCTGTCGTGCCGCCCTGCGCAGCACCCGGAGCAGTGGCAGCGCCCGTTTACGCGGGGCGAGCCGTCCCACGGCGACCACATGCACCCCTGCTCCCGTCGCGGTGGGTGCCGGCTCGGGCCGCGGCGCAGCCTGTCGCCAGCCGGTGAGGTCGAGGCCGTTGGGTACGACCTCGACGGGCACCCGGTCGCCGCACACCTGCAGGACGCGGGCGGCCGCGGCCCGGCTGACCGGTGCCAGCACGATCGGCCAGCGGGTCCAGGCATAGGTCTCGGCGAGCGCCCGGTAGGTGGTGCGCGTCACCGCGTCCCACATGCTGTGCACGCTCACCACCAGCGGCAGACCGGACCGCGCCGCACACCGCGCCGCCGACCAGGCGAAGGAGGACACCGCGCCCACGTGCGCGTGCACGACGTCCGGCTGGAGTTCGGCGAACAGGCGTTCCAGACGGCGTCCGGGCCGCGGGTGGACCGGCAGCTCGAAGGGGAGCGGCGCGACCACACGATGCACCGGAGGCAGGGCCGGGGACTCCGGGTCCGGTTCGCCGTGCCCGGGCGTCGCGGTCACCACGTGCGGCGTGTGCCCCGTGAACAACTGCATCCGGGCCAGTTCGGCAACCTGGACCTCGATACCGCCGAGGCGGGGTGCGTAGCAGTCGGTGATGTGCACGATCCGCAAGCGGGGCGACCCTGCCATCGACATCGGGGGCCCTCGCATTCGCCGGTCGCAGCGGACGCTACTCATCCGGCCCCGAAGGGTCCACAGGTCCCCGGGATGTCCATTGGCCGGGGCGACGGACGGGTCCAGAATGCCCGGCGTGGGCCGATCCTGCGTGTTCTTCCATGCGCATCCCGACGACGAGGCGTTGCTGACCGCGGGAACGATGGCGCGGCTGGCGGCCCGGGGCCGGCGCGTCGTCCTGGTGGTGGCCACGGCCGGCGAGCGGGGGCTGGCCGCGCCCGCGCCGGGCGGGAACGGCCTGGGCGACCGGCGGATGGCGGAGCTGCACCGCTCGGCCGGTCTGCTCGGCTGCGCCCGGGTGGTATGCCTGGGCTACGGCGACTCGGGGCTGGACGGGAGCGCGGTGGCGCAGCCGGGGGAATCCCAGCCGTTCGCCTCGGCCGACGTCGAGCAGGCCGCGGTCCGGCTGAGCGAGGTGCTCGTCGAGGAGAGAGCGCAATTGGTGACCGGTTACGACGCCGCCGGTGGCTACGGCCACCCGGACCATCTGCAGGTGCATCGGGTCGCGGCCCGGGCCGCGTCGCTGGCCGGGACCCCGGCTCTGCTGGAGGCGACGGTGGACCGCGACCTGCTGCTCCGCGTCCTGCGGCTGGTCTCGACGGTGTACCGGTTCCCCCCGGACTTCGACCGGGCGGCCTTCGAGCACGCCTACACGCCGGCCCACCACATCACGCACCGGGTCGACGTGCGGCGGTTCGCGGCGGCCAAGCGGGCGAGCATGGCCGCACACGTCAGCCAGACCGGTGGCGGGGACGGGGTGCGCACGCTCGCGGCCCTGCTGCGGTTGCCAGTGCCGCTGTTCCGGTGGGTGCTGGGGACCGAGTGGTACGTCAGGCGCGACCCGGCCGCCGCCGCCCCCGTGGCGGCCGGATGAGCAGCCGGTGGCTACGGGCGACCCTCTCCGCGCTGTCGCTGCCGGTCGCTGCCGTCGTCCTGCTGCTCGGTGTGCCGGTGGTGACCGGCGTCGGATGGACCGCGATCGGCGAACGGCTGGCGACCCTGCCGGTCCCGGCCGTGCTCGGGTTGTCGGCACTGTGGCTGGTCGGCCTCTGGGCGTACACCTTCGTGCTGACCGCGTCGCTGCCCGGACTCACCCACACCCAGGCGTTCACCCTCAACGCCGTGGGGAGCGCGGTGAGCAACCTGCTGCCGTTCGGTGGCGCGGCCGGGGTCGCGACGACCTTCGTGATGGCCGGCCGGTGGGGACTGCGCCCCGCCGCGGTGGCGGTGTCCGCTCTCGTCACCGGGATCTGGAACACCCTGGGCAGGCTCGCGTTGCCCGCGCTCGGGCTCGTGATGCTGGTCCTCTCCGGCCACATCGCCGAGCCGCGGCTGACGCTGGCCGTCATCGCCGTCTCAGGTCTGCTGCTCGCCGGTCTGCTGGCGGTGCTGGCAGCACTGTGCAGGGAGGCGGCCGGACTGCGCCTCGGCGCGGCCGCCGACCTGCTCGCGCGCATGTTGCCGCGGGCCTGGAGACCAGCCCCTGGCCGGGTCGGCCGACACCTGGTCGGGCTTCGGCTCGCCAGCATCGACCTGGTGCGGCGGGAGTGGGGCCGGCTCAGCCTCGGTGTCGCCGCCTACCTCGGACTGCAGGCGTTGCTGTTCGCGGCCTGCCTCCACATCACCGGAGCCGACGTCACCCTGGTCGAGATGTTCGCGGGGTTCGCGCTCGGCCGGGTGCTCACCCTGATCGTGGCCACACCTGGGGGCTCCGGCATCAGTGAGACCGGTACGACCGCGCTGCTCGTGGCCCTCGGCGCAGCACCCGCGGCGACGGCCGCAGGGGTTCTGCTGTTCGCCGTGTTCACGTTCGTGCTGGAGATACCGCTGGGCGGGGCGGTGTGGGCCGTCTGGCGGGTCAGCTCTTGTCGGCGATGGCGGAGTTCTCGTCGCCGGCGTTCAGTTCCCTGACCTCGGACTTGAGGATGCGGGCCGAACGTCCCAGGCTACGAGCGGCGTCCGGGAGACGCTTGGCGCCGAACAGCACCACGATGACGGCGATGACGATCAGCCAATGGGTGGGGCTCAGAGCGCCCATGGTCGCACCAACCTTTCCTGATGTGCGGGCAGGCCGGCGTCGCCGGGCTGCCCGCGGGCTCGGCAACGGATGGTGGCAGAACCGCGTCCACGTCGGCCGGGCAGGGAGTCGCCGATCGCCGAGGGGCCGTTACAGCCGTGACTCGTCCGGCTGCACCGGGCCGTGGAGCCGGTAACCGACGACCTCGGCGGCGAGAACCGCAGCGCTCTCGCCGAGCGGGAGAGAGGTGTACCCGATGGACCCGGGAGACGCCCATGCTTCGTGCAGGGCGTCTGCGAAGGCGCGGTCCTCGCCGTCCTCCAGCGCCAGGTCCATGGTGTGCCCGCTGCGGACGAAGACTTCGATGCGGCACGTCATCAGACGAGCGTAGGACCCGGGGCGCGATTCCGAGCCGAACACCGACTGACTGGCGTGCGCCCGGGGAACGCCACGAGCCGCTCGGCCGCAGCCCGCCGACCCGAGCGTTCCGTTGTTCGGAACGCCGCTCTTGCCCGGCGTCGTGCGGTTCTGTCACGTTGCGTCCCTCGTTGCAGGACAGTGATCTGGATCACATTCAAGGGCGCCGCGGGAAGTGGATCGCTGCGAGGAGGCCGGGATGGCGAGTGCTCCGCCGCTCGATGTCGCTGCGGCCTCTTCTTCCTCGAAGGTCGGCCATCGCACCGCACGAAGGCAGGAAGGAAGGAAATGAAGGTAACGTCATTCCATTTCATGCCGTACCGGGATCTGCCCGAGGACTTCGACAAGCGGTATGACTCCGCCTGGGTGGATGCGCCGTGGTGGGAGCTGGGCGACGCCACGAAGGTCGGTGACTACTACAACTGGTCCATCGATGAGCTCATGCACGCGGCCAAGATGGGGTTCGACGGCCTGGGCACCAACGAGCATCACCAGAATGTCTACGGGTTCATGTGCAATCCGAATCTGTTCGGTGCGGTGCTCGCCAAGATGACCCGGGACCAGGGAATGGACGACGTCGCCCTCGTTCAGTTGGGTGCGACCGTGTCGTCCACCTCCCCGCCCATCCGGATCGCGGAGGAGTACGCCGTCCTGGACTGCATCAGCGGCGGACGGCTGATAGCGGGCCTGCCGCTCGGCCTGGGCTGTGATGCCAATATCAGCTACGGCGTCACGCCGATTGAACAGCGGGAGCGGTGGCGTGAGGCGATCGACCTGATGGTGAAGGCCTGGACGGCTGACGAATTCTTCGCCTGGAACGGAAAGTACTTCCAGCTGCCGAAGGTGAACCTGTGGCCGCGCCCCATTCAGGATCCGCACCCACCGATGCTGATCCCGGGCGCCGCGAGCTCGTCGACCTGGGATTACTGCCACGATCGCGACCTCCCGTACGCCTATCTCAGCTACTTCGGCGGGAAGTCGTCGGAGAACGTCATGGACAGGTTCTGGGACCGGGCGGCGGCGAAGGGCAAGGATGCGAACCCGTATCGCGCGTCGATGCTCCAATTGGTGGGAGTCGCCGACACCGACGAGCAGGCCCTCGAACTGTACGGGCCGCACATCGAGCACTTCTATCACAAGGCGTTGCATCTGCCGCTGCACTACCTGGCCACTCCGGGGTACAGCGACTACAAGAGCATGGTCAATCTGTTCGGCTCGGGCATGCTGAAATACATGGATTACACCATCGACCTGAAGCCGTTGAAGGCCAAGGACATGGTCGACGAGGGGTTCGTCGTGCTGGGCAGCCCGGCGACGGTTCGTGAGCAGCTCGAACAGATGGTGAGGCGATTGAACGTCGGCCATCTGATGGTGGTCCTTCAGTTCGGTTCCATGCCGCACGAGCAGGCGATGAACAACATCGAGATGTTCGGCCGGGACGTCCTTCCGCACCTGCAGCAGATCTGGCAGGACGACGGCTGGGAGAACCCGTGGTGGCCGAAGCGCTTGCAGAAGGCACCTGTCCGCTGACCGACGTTGAATCACACAGAGAGGTTCGAGCGAGGTGGACACCCCTACGGTTGAGACCATTCAGATCCGCCACTGCAACTTCGAGGCGAAAGTCAAGGTGGGCGGGAGTGGCTCACCCATCGTGTACCTCCACACGGCGGGCGGCCCCCGCTGGGACGCGTTCCTGGACGCCCTGTCGGAGCGGCACACCGTATATGCACCCGACCACCCGGGTACCGGGGACACCGCCCGGGACTCGATCTACGACGTCCGAAGCCTCTGGGATCTCGTTCTGATCTACGACGAGATCCTCGACGGCCTGGGCCTGGACTCCGTTCCCGTCGTCGGAAGTTCCTTCGGCGGCATGATGGCGTGCGAGGTGGCTGCTCACCGGCCTGAGCGGGTCAGCAGGATGGTCCTCATCGATCCGATCGGGCTGTGGCGGGAGGACAGGCCGGTCGCCCCCTACATGATGTTGTCCCAGGACAAACTGGTCGCGACCCTGTTCAGCAATCTCGAGGCCAAGCCCGTGCAGGACTTCCTCACCCTGCCGACCGATCGGCAGGAGTTGGCGGTCGCGATGGCCGACTCGGTCTGGGCTCTGGGCGCCACGGGGAAGTTCGTCTGGCCGATCCCGGACAAGGGTCTGGAACGCCGCATGCATCGCATCACCGCGCCGACGCTGATCATCTGGGGTGAGGACGATGCGCTGATCTCGGCCGCCTACGCGGACGACTTCGCCGCCGGCATCACCGACTCCCGCGTCGAGATCGTCAAGGGATCCGGTCACGTGCCGCAGTGGGAACAGCTCGAGACCGTCTGTCCGCTGGTACTGGACTTCCTCGAGCGGTAACGGCACTCCGGCCGTGCCACCCGGGGCCGGCCCGGGTGGCACGGCCGGCGGTCGGCCGGCCGCCGGCCGGGGCCGGGCATTCAACCGATGAGGTACAGATCCCGGCTTCGCGACGGGCCGGACTCGCCGCTGGACGCAGCGACGCCATCGGGGGCCGCGGTCACCAGGCTGCGGGCCTCACGGCGCAACTTCTCGAGCGAGCCCAGGTCGTCGGCGATGTCGGCGAGCCCTTCGTCCACCCGGCTCGCGGCGTCGGCGTCCCGGCGGGCCTGCTCGACGGCGGCGGAGAAGGACGCCGCGATCGTCGTGGTCCGCGCGGCGCAACCCCGTCGCAGATCCTGTTGCACGGCGCGTGACGTGTCGCGCGCCTGCTTGCCGACGGTGGACAGGAACCATTCGGTGTAGCTGCGGACGACGGCCTTGGCCTGGCTGCGCCGCCGGTCGAGTTGGCGCTTGCGCTCCCCGCTCAACGCGGCTCCGCCGAGACCGAGCGCGCCCACCAGCGCGCAGACGGCGATGAGCCATCCGGGCAGTTCCAGACCGAGGAACCGGGCGGGCACCAGCGTCATCATGATCCCGCCGTAGGCCGGCATCAGTACGGCCATCACCCGGGTGGGGGCCGGGGTGCTCGTACCCGTCGAGGGGTCCTGCCGGGGGAGGTCGGCGAGCAGCCCCTCGGGTGGGGCGACCGGCAGCGGGTGGATCGCCTCGGGCCCGGAGAGCTGCAGCAGCGCCGCGACCTGGGCGGCGATCCGTCGCGTGCCCGTGCGCAGGACCGCGAAGGAGGCGGCGGCCTCCTCGGCCAGGCGACTGCGCAGCCAGTTGTCGAACTCGTTCCAGTTCTTGGCCGGATCACCCTCGTCGATCGCCTTCTCGGCGTCGCCGACGACGGTCCGCACCCGGGTGCGCAGGTCGAACTCGACATCGGAGTTCACCGCCGCGAATCCCTCCAGCAGCACCTGCGACCATTCCCGCGACCGGCCCTGGAATCGCTCGGACCGGTCGCGGGCCTGCTGCAGTTCGGCCTGCAACCGCGCCGCCCGGGCCGGGTCGGCGAGCATGGCGCGACGTGCGCGCAGGTCCGCTTCCAGCGTGTCGACCGCCCGGAGAACCTCCTGCCCCACGGTGTGGAGCACGCTCACCCGGCCGTCTGCGGCCGGTCCGGGCAGCGACGTCCGGTCCTGCCCGGACCGTCCCGGGAGCGTCGGGTCGTCGAGAAGGCGGCGGGCCGCGGACAGCCGCTCCACGAGCTCGACGCGGTCGTTGACCTGCGCGCCCTGGATCGTCGTCTCCAGGATCCGGCGGGCTCGTGCTGTGCCCGGCCCCGGCCCGCCCTGCGCGTTCATTCCCGATCTCCTCGCGGATGCCGCCGGTGCGCCTGCGTCGTGCCGACTAGTGGTGCGCGACGTGGCTGTGGTGGGCGTGGTGGGAGTCGTAGTACGAGTCGTGGTCGGAGTCGTGGTCCGAGTCGTGGCAGTAGCTGCTGTCACTGTCGGTGTAGTCCGAGTCGTCCCCGTCGTAGCAGTCCGAGTCGCCCCCGTCGTAGTGGTCGTGGCTGTACCACTCGTCGTGGTGGTGGTGGTGGTGCTCGTGGTGGCCGTCGTGGTGGCTCTTGAAGCTCATTTCGGGCCTCTTCTCGTTGCGGTGGGTCCGGGAGCGGGTCCCCCGGGTTCTCGTCCCGGGGAAAGACTGCTGCCCGGGAGCGAGCGGAACCATCGAGCAGCCCCCCCGACCGGAGGAGCCAACCCGCCGGATCGGGGTAGGGCTTTCCCCCGGACCCCGGTTACCGGGAGTCCGCACCGGTTTCCTGGCTCGCGCGGGGCGGCCCGCGGTCAGAATGGACGGGTGGGAGGGGACAGCACACGCCGGCGGGGACCCCCGGCGGGGTCTTCCGCCGCGCGGGCCCGGTGGTCGGGGGCGGCCATGGGGGTCGTGCTCGCCGCACTCGGTTTCGGCACCGTGTCCGCCGCGCAGCAGGAAGCCGGGCCGGCGCCGCCGAGCGCGGTGCAGGCCAGCAGTACGGCCGGTCCGGTGGCCGGGGAACCCACCGAGGCCGACGTGGCCGGCGGGATCGCGGAGATCGCCGCGGGCCTGCCCAGGGGCACCGTCTCGGTGGCTGCGTTCAACACGGTGACGGCGCGGACCTACGGCTACGACGCGGATGACGCCATGGACGCCGCCAGCCTGATCAAGCTCGACGTCGTCGAGGCGCTCGTGCTGCAGCACCAGGATTCGGGCGTCCCGCTCAGCGACGACACGGTCGCCCTCGCCACCACCATGATCGAGAACAGTGACAACGACGCCGCCTCGGCACTGTGGGACCAGGTCGGCGGCGCACCCGGTGTCGCCGACGCCGACCAGCGCTTCGGGCTTTCCCACACCGTCCCCGACCCGGACGGGCAGTGGGGTCTCAGCACGACCGACGCCGCCGACCAGCTGGCGTTGCTGGCCAACCTGATCCGGCCCGGCCCGCTCGATGGCGCCTCCCGCTCCTTCGTGCTGGGCCTCATGCAGCAGGTCGAGAGCGACCAGAACTGGGGTGTGAGTGCTGCGGCCGACCCGGGCACGACCACAGCGCTGAAGAACGGCTGGCTCGACGTCGACGACGACGGCGGGCTGTGGGCCGTCGCCAGCGTCGGAAGCGTCACGGTGCACGGCCAGCAGGTGCTCCTCGCAGTGCTGACCCGGCACAACGCCTCCGAGGCCGCCGGCATCCAGCTGGTGGAGTCCCTCGCCCGCGCCGCCACCTGCTGAGATCTTCGTGCTGCGCCGCAGGCCCCGCATGCCCGACACTGGGGCGGGCCGGATTCGTCGGGGAGTCGAGGTCGAGCATGCGTGCGATGCGCGTCGTCAGGTTGGTCGTTCATGCCCGGACCCGGGAGCCGGTGCTGCTGCTCGGCGAGATCGACGGCGACCGGTGCCTGCCGGTCTTCCTCCGGGCGGACCAGGCGCAGGTGATCGCGTTCGGTCCGCGGGGCGAGAACGACCCGCTGCTGACCCAGGACCTGCTCGTGCCGGTCGTGCGCGGTCTGGGTCGCCGCCTCGAAGGTGCGGAGATCACCGAGCTGCGCGACGGTGTCTTCGCCGCGGAGCTGGTGTTCGACCAGGGGACGCGCATCGCGGCCCGGCCCAGCGACGCCCTCGCCGTGGCCGTCCGCGACGCGCTCCCGATCTGGGTGAACGAGGCGATCCTCGACGAGGTCGGGCAACCCACAGCGGAGCTGTTCCCGCACGGCTCGGACGCACCGCCGGACCAACAGCTGCGCGACTTCCGGCAGTTCATCGACGAGGTGTCCCCCGAGGACTTCGGCAACACCGCGGGCTGACCGGCGGCCCTGCGCTCAGCCCCCGAACATCCGCTGGCGACGCCGCGCCGTGCTCACCCAGCGCCGGGCGCGGCGCCCGGCGGACAGCTGCGTCGCACAGTGCAGGAACCAGGGAAAGCCCTCCGGGGCCCCTGGCGTGGGACGCGGCCGGGTCCGCAACGAATACGCGAACCGCACCGGATCCGGATGCAGGTGCCGCTCCAGGTTCTCGAACCACGCGGCGCTGTTACGGGCCGCGCGCTGGCGCGCGCCGGCTTCCACCGACCGTTCCCGTCCATAGGCGCGCAACGCCGTCGCGAGGTCGGGGTGCTGATCGAGTTTCCGGTTCAGCGCGACCGCGTCCTCGATCGCCAGCTTGGTGCCCGAACCGATGGAGTAGTGCGTGGTGTGCGCGGCGTCGCCCATCAGCACGATGTTGTCGTGATGCCAGTACTCATTGGTGATCCACGTGAAGTTCAGCCAGGGTGAATGGCACATGGTCCGGGTCTCGGTGATCAGCGAGTGGCCGTCCAGATGCCGGGCGAAGATGCTTTCGAGGACGGTCCGGCATTCGTCGGGCCCGAGTTCGTCGAAGCCGAGCCCGGTCCATGTCTCCGGCGTGCACTCGACGATGAACGTCGTGGCGTGCGCGTCGTACGGGTAGGCGTAGAACCAGATCCAGCCGGCGCCGATCTGCTCGAACCCGTAGACGAACTCGTCGAAGACCTTGTCGGTGCCGAGCCACACGTATTTGTTCCGACCGGCACGGGCGGTGGTCCGGAAGCGCCGTGCGTGTGCCTGGCGCACGCGGCTGTTCGCGCCGTCGCAGGCCACGATGAGATCGGCGTCGGCGAACTCCGACAGGTCCGTGACGGTCTGCTCGAACTCGATCTTCGCGCCCAGGTCGAGGGCGCGTTCGGTCAGGATGTCGAGCATCCGCTGGCGCCCGATGGCGAAGCCGTAGCCGCCGAGGTGCGCCGCCGGCCGATCGGAGACCCGCACCAGTTGGTCGTTCCAGGACGCCGGGCTGTTCTCGATCCGCGCTGCGCTCTCCGGGTCGTTGGAATGGAGGAAGTCGAGGACGTCGCGGGAGAAGGTGACGCCGAAGCCGTAGGTGACGCCGCCCGGATTCCGCTCGAAGACGGTGACCTCACTCGCGGGATCGCGCAGTTTCGCCAAGATCGAGAAGTACAGGCCGGCGGGCCCTGCGCCGATACACACGGTCTTCACGTCACGGCCTCCATGATGGGGCGGATCGAATGCGGTCTCTCGGGGTGGCTGCAATCGGAGCGGATGAGTGGTCGGGTCATGCAACGCGATTGCGGCCGTACTCGTCCACGAGTCAGCGACCGGCCATGACCCCCCATCGAACGCGTGGCGCCGCCCCGAGGGCGACCGACTGCGCGCCACTGCTTCTCATGTCCGCCCGATGTTCCATTAATGGGTTCGTCAAGGGGAAACGCAAGAGCCCACCGAGTGCAATATGCATCCGAGCGTATTGGGCTGATCGGCGGTTCTCGGCGAGGATGCGCGGTGGCGGCGTCGAGAACCGGCTACATGGTTGAGAACGCAAATTGCGACGAGTTCGACGAAATTCGATCTCCGCGTCCGTCGACCCGAGGTTCCCGTCCGTTTGATCCAGAATATACCTTTCGGCGCTTTTCCGGGTTGCGACGCGGCGTCCGGCGCGGAATGCGGGCCGGGGCGGCCGCCGGTCCATTCGTGCATTCCGGCCGGCCGCCCGGATGTGGGCCGGTTCACCGACACGTACGTACACCGACCTGCGCCGAGAACGGCGTTACCGCAGTTCTGCGGCCGGATCGCTACCGCAACGCCGTTCTCGATGACCGGCCGAGCGGGTCAGGTCGGGGACTCGGCGCGGAGGGCGGCGGCCAGCTCGCTCGCGGAGTGCAGCAGCAGCCGGCCGACGTCGCCCACCCGGTCGGAGGTGAGCCGCCCGGACGGCCCGGACACCGAGATCGCGACGGGCAGCGGGGCGTCGCCGAGGGGCACCGCCACGCAGCGCACGCCCATCTCCTGTTCGCCGTCGTCGATCGCGTAACCGCGCTCGCGGATCCGTCCCAGCTCGGCCAGCATGTCCTCGGGCGAGGTGATCGTCTTCTCGGTCTGGGCCGGCATCCCGGTGCGCCGCAGGATCTGGCCGACCTCGGCGGCCGGCAGGGTGGACAGCAGCGCCTTGCCGACGCCGGTGCTGTGCGGCAGCACCCGGCGGCCGACCTCGGTGAACATCCGCATCGAGTGCGGGGACGGCACCTGCGCGACGTAGACGACCGAGTCGCCCTCGAGCATGGCCAGGTTGGCGGTCTCACCGACCTGCTGGACCAGTGCCTCGAGGTACGGGCGGGCCCAGGTGCCGAGCATGCGCCCCGCGGTGTCGCCCAGCGGGATCAGCCGGGGACCGAGTGCGTAGCGCCGCGACGGGTCCTGGCGCAGGTAGCCGCGGTTGACCATGGTGCGGACGAGGCGGTGGATGGTCGGCAGCGGCAGCCCGGAGCGGGCGGCCAACTCGGACAGTCCGAGCGTCCCGCCGGCGGCCGCCATCAGCTCGAGCAGGTCGAGCGCGCGATCCACCGACTGGACGCTGTTGCCGTCGCGCATCTTCGTCGAGCGTGGCCTCTCCGCTTCACGGATGCTTTCTTCCACAAAGCGAAAAATACCAGCACTCGTTCGTCGGCGCTCCGGACCTTGACGGGCCTCGGACGCAGACCTAGCCTTTTTCGTATCACAGAATGAGGTTTCCGAACTACGGAAAGTGTGATGATGTCGCACCAGCTGAGGTACGCGGTCAACTGCTCGATCCTGTTCACCGAGCTGCCACTCCTGCGGCGCCCCGCCGCTGCCCGGGAAGCCGGGTTCGGCGCCGTCGAGTTCTGGTGGCCGTGGCCCGAGCAGCCGGTGCCCGCCGACCGCGACGTCGACGCGTTCGTCACCGCGGTCCGCGACGAGGGATTGCGGATCGTCGGCCTCAACTTCTTCGCCGGCGACCTGGCCGGCCCGGACCTCGGCGTGCTCTCCCTGCCGAAGCGCTCCGCCGGGTTCCGGGACAGCCTCGCCGTCGCCGCGGACATCGGGGAACGCCTCGGCGTCGGCGCGTTCAACGCGCTGTACGGGGTCCGGGTCGAGGACGCGACCCCCCAGGAACAGGACGAGCTCGCCACCCAGAACCTGGTCGACGCCGCCGCGGCCGTCGCCCCGTTCGGTGCGACCGTGCTGATCGAGCCGGTGAGCGGCCCGAAGCCCTACCCGCTGCGCACGGCCGCCGACGCCGTCGCGGTCGTCGACCGGGTGCGTGCCGCGGGGGCCGCCAACATCGCGTTCCTGTGCGACCTCTACCACCTGGCCGTCAACGGTGACGACGTCGACGCGGCCATCGCCGCGCACACCGACCGGGTCGGGCACGTCCAGATCGCCGACGCGCCCGGTCGCAACGAGCCGGGCACCGGTGAGCTGCCGCTGGACCGCTGGCTGACAGGCCTGGAGCGCGCCGGCTACGGCGGCCTGGTCGCATGCGAGTACAAGCCGTCCGGTGCCGGCGCCGACGCGTTCGACTGGCTGCCCCGCGAGAGGAGAAGCGCATGACATCGCCCAGCGCCCCGCTGAGCATCCGGGTCGCCTTCATCGGCCTCGGCATCATGGGCGGCCCGAGCGCGGTCGGCTGCTCACCCGGGGAGGAGCCTGACATGACCATCGGCGCTGCGTTCACCGAGCTGCCCGACCTCGCCTCGCGGAGCCTCGGTGGCGCGTGGTCCGGGCCAACGACGGGCTGTTCGCCGAGCGGGAGAACCTGATCCGCCCGGAGCCGCCGACGTTCTCGCCCGTGAGCGGCCCGGCGTCCCCGGGCCGTCGGCCATGCGGCTCAACGGCGAGGACGCCGTGCGCACGCTGCCCGCCCGCTCCGGCGTGGCCGGCCGGACGATCAGCTCGACGCACTGATCACCGGGGCCTCGTCCCGCCGGGATGGCGGCCTGCGGCGGGTTCGCTCTGCCGGGCCGAAGCGTGCCGGTGGACGCGCGTTCAGAGTGGTCCATCGCGGGTCCTGGCCACAGGGAGCAGGTGCGCGAGATGGCGGATGTCCTGACCGGAGCCGATCGCATCGCCTTCGACGTGTACGGAATCGCCGACTCGCCGGCCAACATGCAGGATCGCGCCGAAGCCCTGCTGGAGCCGCTGCGCCGGATGGTGCCGTTCACCGCGCACTGGTTCGGCCTGCTCGACCCCGGTTCCGGGAAGTTTCTCCCGATCACCAGCCACGGCTATGACGAGCAGGTCAGCCGGTACATGGCCGGCCCGGCGATGGTTCAGGACATCGAACTGATCGGGATGAACCGGTCGGCCCGGGCGATGTGCGTGCGGCGCTTGCCGGTGCCGCCGTCGGAGTTGCCGGTCTGGGCCGAGTACCTGTGCCCCGCCGGATTCCGCGAGGGCGCGGGCCTCGGGCTGTTCACCAGCGACGGGCGCTACCTGGGCCTCCTCAGCGTGCACACCGACACCGCGGCCCATCCCACCGACCCGGCACTGAACCTGCTGGAGGCGCTGGGGCCGGTGTTCGCGCGCGCCTTCGACCCGTTGCGTGGGGTGGCAGCGGCGGCCCGCCTGCTCGCCGGGGCCCATGCCGGCGCCGTTGTGACCCGCGACGGGGACATCGAACCGCTGCCCGGCCTGCACCTCCATCCCCTGTTGCGCCGCGATTCGCCGCTGCTGGCTGTGGCCGTCCAGCAGGTCACCCGCGGCCCCAGCCTGGTCATGTTCCTGTGGCCGTACCCGACCGACGACGGGCCGGGACATGTCCGCGTCACCGTGCTCGGTCTTGCCGCGGAACCGCCGCACCGCCTGTCTGCCGTGGTCGCCCTGTCCGAACCGGGTGATCTCAGGGGGCTCACCGGGGCCGAGCTCGACTTGCTCGGGCTCCTCGTCGAGGGATGGTCGACCGACCGGGTCGCCGTCGCGTTCCGGGTCACCCGCGCCACCGTCCTGCACCGGGTCGAGCAGATCCGGTGCAAGATCGGAGCCCCGGACCGGGCGCTGACGCTGATGCGCGCGCTGACGACCGGTCTGTTCGTCCCGTCCCGTGCCGTGGGGAGGGGCTGATCTTCGGTGGAGCCGGTCCGGTCGATGGACGACCGTGCCCTCGCGGTCGTGGCCGAGGTCACGAGAACCGCCGCGCTACCCGGCAGCATCGACGACCGTGCCCAGGCGCTGCTGGCGCCGCTGCGCCGGCTGGTGCCGTTCGCGGGCGCCTGCATCGCGCTGCTCGACCCCGAACACCGGCGGCTGGTTCCGCTGGTCTGCCGCGGCTACGACGCCCGCACCCGCCGGTACGCCGCCGGCTCACGGATTCTCGACATCATCGAGTCGCTGGGCATGCACCGCTCGGCGGACCCGGTATGCCTGCGTGACCTGCCCGAGCCGACGGCCAGGCTGCCGCTGTGGGCGGACTACCTGCGGCCCGCCGGGTTCTGCGCGGGGATCGGCGTCTCGCTGTTCACCCCTGACGGACGCCATCTGGGCATCCTCGCCCTGCACACCGACACCCCTGCGCACCCGACCGACAGCGCTCGGGACCTGATCGGGATGCTGGCTCCGACGATGGCGGTGGCGCTGGACCCGCTGCGGCTGATCGCCACCTCCGCGCAGATCGTGCAGCGCGCCCAGGCCGGCGTGGTGCTGACCGACAGCGGGGCGGCCCTCCCGCTGCCCGGCCTGCCGTCGCACACCCTGTTGTGTTCCGGCTCGCCGGTCCTCGATGCCGTGGCCCGCCAGCTCGCCGACGGCGCCACCTACTGCACGTTCCTGTGCCCCTCGTCCGCGGCCGACGTGCCCGGCGGATACCTGCGGATCACCGCGCTGGCCTGCCCGAACCAGCCGCTCCAGCACCTCGCCGCCGCCGTGCTCATCTCTTCGCCGGGCAACCTGTACGGGCTGAGCGCCCGCCAGCTCGAGATCCTCGGGTACCTGGTCGAGAACTACTCCCGCCGGCGCATCGCCACCGCGCTGGGCGTCACGGAGTACGCCGTCGTGGCGCACATCGCGGACGTCATGTCCAAGCTGGGTGCCCGCAACGTCGCTCTCGCTGCGCTGCAGGCCAATCGCGAGGGCCTGTTCGTGCCCCGGCTGCTGAGCAGTCGGAACCCGGACGGCGATCCCGCGGAGCTCGACCGGCCCGGACCGGGCCCGCAGGACGGCCGTGCAGCCACGAGCCTCGACCGGGCGATCGACGCGATCCACACCCATCCCGAGCGCCGTTTCACGCTCGCCCAGCTCGCCGGCATCGCGCATGTCAGCGTCCGGCGCCTCGACGCCGGCTTTCAGCACCGCGTCGGGACGTCGCCGATGCGCTATCTGCACGCCGTCCGGCTCCGCCGGGTCCATGACGACCTGCGCCGCGCCGATCCGGCGACCGACACCGTCAGCCGGATCGCGGCCCGCAACGGATTCCTCCATGTCGGCCGCTTCGCGGCGGCCTACCGGGCCGCCTACGGCACAACCCCGTCGGAGACCCTGCGCAGTCGCGCCTGAGCCCCGTCAGGCCGAGCTCTGAATCGGCCCGTCGCGCAGCGCCGCGAGCGCCTCGCCCGGTGTGCCGTGGATCTCGAAGAGTCTCCGGCAGCCCGCTGCGGCGAGCGTCGTCATGGCGGCCTGACTCGGTCCCGCCAAGACGTACCCGATGTCCAGTTCGCCCGCCCATCGCGCGGCCCCCGTGAGCACCTGCACCGCGTGGAGGTCCAGCCCGTCCAGGGCCGACAGATCCACGACGATCGCCCAGGGCGACTGCAGCAGCACGTGCGCGAGAACCTCCGCCAACTGCGACGTCGTGTCCGCATCCGGCCGGTCCGTGACGCGGATGACCTGCACGCCGGGGTCGACGAGTGTCAGTTCGACCGCAGGCCCGCCGGCGTGCTCTGCAGCTCCATCCATCTCGTTCTCCGTTCGCCGACGCTCGTTCCCTGCCAGTGAAGGGCCGACCTGGGGTCGGTTCCAATCCGGATCTGGCCACATCCGATCCGAATCTGGGCGGTTGCGGCCCTGCAGGTGGGGCTCAGCGGAAGCAGTAGGAGTCCGAGGATGCATCGCCGCCCTGCAGACGGACCTGGTGCACGCGCAGGCCGCGGAACGCGTCGCCGTGCGGGAAGAACGCAGGATCGAGCGCCATTCCGCCGGTCGGCTCGGTGTCGATCCTCGCCATCCAGGCGCCGACGCCGTCGGGGTAGAACTGGTCGTCCCAGACTCCGTAGAGCGAGTTGGTCAGGTAGACGCGGCGGCCGTCGCGGCTGACCTCGACCATCTGCGGGCCGCCGGCGAGCGGCAGGCCGGGGGCGGCGGGGTGGGCGGCGCGGCCGACGATGCCGCCGAGGCGCAGCGATCCGACCTCCCGGGGTGTGCGGGGGTCGGACACGTCGTACTGCTTGAGCTCGCCGGTGCCCCAGCAGGAGACGTAGAGCATCCGGTCGTCGACCGACAGGTCGATGTCGGTCACCAGCGGCGGCACCGCCCCGAAGGGGGCCAGTGCGGGAGGCAGGTCGGCGGGGTCCGCGGGCTCGGCCGGAATCGTGATCACCTTCTCGGCGGCCCAGGCGCCGTCGTCGCGGTACCAGCGCCAGACCGAGGCCGACAGGTCGGCGGTGGACACCACGACGCCGACGAAGCCGTAGCTTGCGTCCGGGTCGTGGGCGGGCCGCAGCTCGAGCACCATCTGGTGTTCGGCGCCGAGGTCGACGGCCTGCTGATGCACACCTTTCTCGAGATCCCAGAAATGCAGTGTGTGGCCGTAGGAGTTGCTCAGCAGCAACTCCGGGTCGATTCCGTTCTCGATCATCGAGGGAGTCCCCCACTCGCTGCTGACCAGCGTGTTCTGGGTGAGGTGCCACCACGCGTCGTAGGCCAGGTACTGGGGACCGCGGTCGGTCTCCCACGGGCGCAGCACGTCGAACGTGGTGTGGTCGAGCAGCGCGATGCCGCCGGGTCCGTCGTGCTCGCCCGCTCCGCCCAGGCAGGACAGGAAGACGCCGTCCGGGCCGCAGTGCAGGGTGTGCGGCCGGGAGTAGCCGGCCTTGTCGGCCAGTTCCTGCGCGGTGATCGTCTTCACCAGCTGCGGGGATGTCGGGTCCGGCCGGGTGTCGTAGACGTGCACGTTGGAGCTGCGCAGGCCGGGCAGTAGCAGGTAGCGGCGCTGCAGGCCGTCGTCGCCGTGGTCGTGGCCGGCGTGCAGCAGGGCGCTGGAGCAGGCGTTCCAGCCGAAGTGGTGGAGCTCGTCCCCACGGGTCGGCATGTCGGCCCAGCCCACGATCTGCCCGTACCGGTCCGACGACGCGTCGACGTCGACCACGGCGAGTGCGTCGGGCCGGTCGCCGGCCCGGTCGAAGGCGACCACGTAGGCGAGCCGTTCGGCAGGGGCGGCGGCTGCATCGGCGGGGCTGCGGTAGAACGTCGGGTCCGTTGCGTTCGTCATGGCAGGCTCCTGGGTGTCTCGATCGGCGAGCTCAAGGCAGCACCGACCCATTCTTCGTGTCGCGTGGGTGCCCGATACAGAGCAGCGCCGGGAATTCTCGGCGTGGGATGCCGGTGTTCTCAGGTAACCGTGCCGGCACCGCGCTCGAACAGCGCCGATGCTCTTGACCTGTCCGGGCCGACCAGGGATCGTCAGTGTTCGGACTATCTCGGATCCGGGAGGCTCGTATGGACCAGAACCTGCTCAACGACATCTGTCTGCAGCAGCTGACGCTCAGCGCGGTGCACGAGGGCGAGACGATCTCCGTCCTGACCAGGGGCGACGAGCGGGCCGGCTACGCGAACGCCTTCATGTGGGCTGCGCAGAAGCTGGGGGCGAGCACGTTCCACATGCGGCTGCCCTCGCCGGCGAGCGCGTCGGGCGCCTGGGCGGTCGGCGAGTCCGGTCTGGGCACCAACCCCGTCGCCGTCGACGCGCTCAAGCAGAGCGACATGCTCGTCGACCTGACGTTCCTGCTGTTCAGCAAGGAGCAGTTCGCCATCCAGGACGCGGGCACCCGCATCCTGACCACCGTCGAGCCCGCCCCGTTGCTGGCCCGGCTGATGCCGACCCGCGAGCTGCGGGAGCGCGTCGAGACCGGCGCCGAGCTGCTGGCCAAGGCCGGCAGCATGCGCATCACCAGCCCGCACGGCACCGACGTCACCTACCGGCTGGGCGTCTACCCGACGATCAGCGAGTACGGCTACACCGACCAGCCCGGCCGCTGGGACCACTGGCCGGCGGCGTTCGTGTTCACCGGCGGCGCCGACGACGGCGTGGACGGCACCATCGTGCTCGCCCCCGGCGACGTGCTGCTGCCGTTCAACACCTACGTGCAGACCCCGGTGACCATCACGATCGAGCAGGGCTTCATCCGTGACATCCGCGGCGGCCTGGACGCCGACCTGCTCGCGTCCTACATCAAGAGCTTCGACGACCCGCGCGGCTACGGCATGAGCCACGTGGGCTGGGGCCTCGACGAGCGCGCGCACTGGCACGGGCTGACCCAGTTCGGCGGCGGAATGGGCATGGAGCTGCGCTCGTTCTACGGCAACGTCATGTTCTCGATCGGGCCGAACAACGAGCTCGGCGGCCCGAACGACACGCCGTGCCATTTCGACATCCCGATGCGCGGGTGCAGCCTGTACCTCGACGACGAGCTCATCGTCGACGCCGGGGAGCTGACCGTCCCGCAGATGCGTCCTGCCGGCCGTCGATGAGCTCCGTCCCCGCAGACCAGGAGGTTCCCGTGACCGACCACCACATCGGCATGATCGTGCCCAGCTCGAACCTGACGATGGAGACCGAGCTGCCGCGGATGCTGCGGGCCCGGGAGGACGTCGAGCCGGGCGACCGGTTCCTGTTCCACTCCGCCCGGGCGCGCATGCAGCACGTGACGCCCGAGCAGCTGCAGGCGATGAACGCGCAGGCGGAGCGCGCCGCCCTGGAGCTCGCCGACGCCCGCCCGGACGTCGTCGCCTCCGCGTGCCTCGTCGCGATCATGGCGCAGGGCGCCGGCTATCACTGCACGGCCGAGGACACCATCACCGCGGCGCTGCGCAGCGAGGGCTCGCAGGCCCCGGTGGTGTCCAGTGCGGGCGCGCTGCTGTCCGGCATCGCGGCGCTGGGCGCCCGCAGGATTGCGATGATCACGCCGTACATGAAGCCGCTGACGGCGCTGGTCGCCGAGTACATCGAGGCCGCCGGGATCGAGGTCGTCGACGCGCTGAGCCTGGAGGTGCCGGACAACCTGGCCGTCGCCCGCCTCGACCCGGCCGACCTGCGTGAGCACTGGCGGCGCCTGGACCTCAGCCGTGCCGACGCGCTCGTGCTCTCGGCGTGCGTGCAGATGCCGTCGCTGCCCTCGATCCAGCCGGTGGAGGACGAGGCCGGCCTGCCGGTGCTGTCGGCGGCCACCGCCACGACGTTCCGCATCCTGTCCGAGCTGGGGCTCGCCACGACGGTCCCGAACGCCGGCCGGCTGCTCAGCGGCGAGGTGGCCGACCCCGGCGACGTCGGCCGGGCGGCGATGGCCGCGAACTGACCGCGCACCCACGGTGCGGCGGGCGCCCGGGCGCCCCGCCGCCCCGTGTCAGTCAGCCCGGGAGCTGCGTCAACGCGTCGCGGACGGCCTGCACCGCGACCGGCGGGTTGTCCCAGAACACCATGTGCCCGGCGGCGGGGACCGCAACGAGCCGCGCCTGCGGGTTCGCCCGCGCCGCCTCGGCGGCGCCGGCCGCGGTCACCACCGGGCTGTCGGCGCCGTGGATCAGCACGGCCGGGGCGGGGACCGACGGCCAGGCGTCGAAGAAGTCCTCGCTCTCGAAACCCCGGTGGGTGGCCGTGACCGCCTCGGCGTCGCAACTGGACAGCCAGCGGGCCCGCAGCTCCTGTTCGGGGCGCGGCCAGCGGGGCCAGGCCCGGGCGACCTCGTCGGCGTCGGTGCCGCGCCGGGCCTCGGCGAGCTGGCCCAGGAACGCCTCCAGCGTCGTCGGGTACGGGCCACGGCCCGGGCCGCTCATCGGTGGGTCGACCAGCACCGTCCCGCGCAGGTCCGCGCCCCGGGCCGCGGTCAGCGCGGCGATCCGGGCACCCATCGAGTGCCCCAGCAGCAGCGGCCGGTCCAGCCCGAGCCCGGCGATCACGGCCTCGGTGTCGCCGGCGTAGTCGGCCAGGGTGTACGACCCGGCACCGTCCGACAACCCGCGGCCCCGGACGTCGACGACGACCGGGCGGACCAGATCTGTCAGCTCCCGCACCACGAAGTCCATGGTGATCGCCGGGCTGGTGATCCCGGGGAGCACGACCATCGGCACCCCGTCCCCGCCGTAGTCGAGCACGTGCAGCCGGACCGGCCCGGAGCGGACCCACCGGCTGGTGGCGGGGACCTCGGCCAGGTCGGCCAGCGCGGACTGCAGCACGCCGCGCGGGCCGGCGGCGACCGCGGCGCTCATCGGGCGCCCGCCCGGCCGGCCGGCCCGGCGAGGTAGCCGATCGCATCGTCGAGTTCGATGACGTCGCCGTACTTGGCCTGGATGTCGAACAGGTTGGCCTCGTGCGGGCCCTGCGCCCGGTCGCCGACGCAGGCCCGGGGAACGAGCACGGAGAACCCGGACTGGACGGCGTCGACCGCGGTCGCGCGTACGCAGCCGCTGGTGGTGGCTCCGCAGACCAGCACGGTGTCGCAGTGCAGCCCGGCCAGGGTCGCGGCCAGTGGGGTACCGAAGAACGCGGACGCCCCCTTCTTCGTGATCAGGTGATCGGCCGGCTCGCGGGGCAGCCGCGGGTCGATCGCGACGGCGTCGCTGCCCTCGCGCAGCGCGCGCATCCCGGGCGCCTTGTGCAGCCAGGTGACGGCCGGTGTCCCGTCGCGGCCGCCGGCCTCGGCATCGGTGTAGGCGATGGTCGTGAACACCACGGGCACACCCGCGGGCCGCCCCGCCGCGATCAGCTCGCCGGTCGCGGCGACGACGTCGGTCAGGTCGGTGCCGGTGGGATGGGCCGGGTCGGTGAAACCGCGGGTCAGGTCGACGACGACGATCGCAGGCCGGACCCCGCGGCGCACGGTCGCGCCGAAGCCGGCGCGCTCGTACGTGCGGTCGGTCGGTTCGCCGTACTGGCTGGTCATCCGATCTCCTTGCTGCTCGGGTGGGTCGGGCGGCCGTGTCCGCGAGCGGCGCGGCACGGTGACCGCCGGCGAGACGCGTCAGGCGCTCTGCGCGGCGTGGGCGTCGAGCCGGGCCTGCAGGTCGGCGCGGCGGCGGGCCGCACAGTCGTCGATCGCCTCCACGATCGTCTGGTACCCGGTGCACCGGCACAGGTTCGATGCGACGACCTCGCGGATCTCCTCCTTCGTCGCCTCCGGCCGCTCGGCGAGGAACCCCTCGGCGAGCATCAGGAACCCGGGCGTGCAGAAGCCGCACTGCAACCCGTGGTGGGCGGAGAAGGCCTGCTGCAGGTCGTTCAGCGTGCCGTCGGCGTGGGCCAGCGACTCGACCGTGCGGACGTCGTGGCCCTCGACCTGCGCGGCGAAGATCAGGCAGGCCCGCACCGGGGCGCCGTCGAGCAGCACCGTGCACGCCCCGCAGATCCCGTGCTCGCACCCGACGTGCGTGCCGGTCAGTTCGAGATCGTGGCGCAGCACGTCGACCAGCGTCCGCCGCGGCTCGATGATCAGCTCGTGCGTCTCCCCGTTCACGATCAACTCGATCAACTGCTTCTCGCTCACAGATCCTCCTCTCGGTACGCCGGCACGGGGTCAGGCCGGCTCCAGGGCGCGGAGGACGGCCTCCGGGGTGATCGGGGTGTCGTCGAGTTCGACGCCGGTGACGCGGAGCGCGTCGTTGACCGCGTTGAGCACCGCCGCCGGGGCACCGATCGTGCCGCCCTCACCGGCGCCCTTCGCGCCGCTCTCTGTGAAGGCGCAGGGCGTCTCGAGGTGGTGGATCGCGATCTCGGGCATCTCGGCGGCCGTCGGCACCTTGTAGTCCATGAAGCTCGCGCAGGACGGCTCGCCGTTCTCGTCGTAGCCGACCTGCTCGAACAGCACCCCGGCGATGCCCTGGGCGATGCCGCCGCGGCACTGGCCCTCGACGACCTGCGGATGGATCGCCACCCCGCAGTCCTCGACGCACACGTAGCGCAGGATCTCCACCTGCCCGGTGCCCGGGTGCAGTTCGACGACGACGCCGTGGGTGGCGTTGGAGAACGTGCCGTCGCCCGCGACGTCGAAGCTCGCGGTGGCGCACAGTCCCGGGCCGACGTCCTTGGGCAGCAGGTGCGCCCTCAGGTAGGCGACGTCGGCCAGCTCCTCGAACGACAGCCGCTTCGCGTGGTCGTCGCGCAGCCGGACCCCGCCCGCGCCGTCGAGCTCGGTGTTCTCGACGTGGGTCTCCAGCAGGTGCGCGGCGATCTCGCGCAGGACGTCGGCGAGCTTGACCGACGCCGCGGCGACCGCGCTGCCGCCGATGGTGATCGACCGGCTGGCGAAGGAACCCCAGCCGTAGGTGACCCGGTCGGTGTCACCCTGCTGGATCTTCACCCGGGCGATGTCGACGCCGAGCCGGTCGGCCACGATCTGCGCCATCGTCGTCTCGTGGCTCTGGCCGTGGCTGAGCGTGCCGGTGGTGACGGTCAGCGTGCCGGAGGTGTCCATCCGGACCTCGGAGATGTCGAACCCGGGGACGACCGACATCCTGCGCTGCGCGAACGCACCGGAGCCGTAGCCGGTGCGTTCGGAGAAGCACGCGTAGCCGATGCCGAGCACCCGGTCCCGGCCGGCCAGCTCGCGCTTGCGCTCGTACCAGCCCTCGTCGTGCAGCACCTGCTCGCACAGGTTCAGCGACTCCAGGTAGGAGCCCGGGTCGTAGGTGATGTTGTTGATCCCGGTGTAGGGGAACACGGTGATCAGGTTGCGGCGGCGGATCTCGACCGGGTCCATGTCGAGGGCCCGCGCCGCCTTCTCGAAGAGCCGCTCTACGACCATCACGTACTGCGGACGGCTCACGCCCCGGTACGGCGCGGTCGGCGCCTTGTTCGTGGTGACGGCCCGGCCGCGGACCCGGTAGGCGGGCAGCCGGTAGACCCCGGGCATCTCCGCCGAGGCCATCAGCGGCTCGATGCCGGCGGTGAACGGGTAGCAGGAGTAGGCGCCCATGTCGCAGACCACGTCGGCGTCGATGGCGAGGATGCGCCCGTCGGCGTCGAACGCGGCGCGCACGTCGTAGCGCTGCTCGCGGGCGAGGAACGCCGCGGTCAGCGCGTCCTTGCGGTCCTCGATCCACTTCACCGGACGGCGCAACCGCAGTGCGGCGGCCGCGGTAGCGATCTCCTCGCGGCCGACCACGCACTTCTGCCCGAAGCCGCCGCCCATGTCGGGCACCAGGACCCGCACCGAGCGCTCGTCGAGGCCGGTGCAGCGGGCCAGCACCGTGCGGACCTGGTGCGGGACCTGGGTACAGGTCTGCACGCGCAGCTGCTCGTCGCGGTCGTCCCACTCTGCGACGACGCCGCGGGTCTCCAGCGGCAGCGCGTTCTGCCGCCCGGTCTTGGTGCGCACCCGCACCACGCACGGCGCCTGCCCGAACACGTCGTCGATGCCCTCGGTGGCGAACATCGTGACGTCGAGCAGGGTGTTGGCAGGGGCGTTGTCGTGCACCAGCGGCGCGCCGGGTTCGAGCGCCCGGGTGTCGGTGACGATCGGGGGCAGCACGTCGTAGTCGACGACCGCGGCCTCCAGACCGTCCTCCACCCCGTACGGGTCGCGGGCGATCACGATCGCGATCGGCTCGCCGACGTAGCGCACCCGGTCACGGGCCAGCACCGGCATGTCGGTGGGCACGAACTCAGGTTCCGGGCGGTCCAGCACCGCGGTGATGTCGGCCAGGTCCAGGTCGGCGGCGGTGAACGCGGCGACGACGCCGGGCACCTCGCGCACCGCGGACAGGTCGATTCCGGTGATCACACCGTGCGCCACGGTGCTGCGGACGAACTGGGCGTGCAGCATCCCGGGCAGGTGGATGTCGTCGACGAACCGGCCACGCCCGGCCAGCAGCCGCGGGTCCTCGCGGCGCGGGACCGAGGCCCCGACCCAGGTGCCGCCGGGGGTGAACGTGGGCTCGTGCGGACTCATCGGGACAGGGCCTCCTCACAGGCGCGCGCGACCAGGGTCCGGGTGAGCGCACGCCGGTAGTGCGCGCTGCCGGTGGCGTCGCCGCGCGGATCGATCGCCGCCGCGGCCGTGGCCGCGCACTCGGCGAACAGGTCGGGTCCGGCCAGGTCGCCGCGGGCCAGGACGGCCTCGGCGGCGGGGACGCGCAGCGGCACCGGAGCGACCCCGCCCAGGACGACCCGGCCGCCGTGCACCCGGGATCCGTCGGCGGACAGCGCGATGTCCACACCGGCGGCGACGATCGCGAAGTCTCCGCGCCGCTCGGCGAATTCGGTGACCGCGGCGTGCGGCGCCGGCCGCGGAAAGGCGACCTCGACGATCATCTCGTCGGCGTCCAGCGCCGTGGTGAACGGGCCGTGGAACATGCCGGCGGCCGGGATCGTGCGGCGCCCGCCCGGGCCCTCGGCCACGATCCCGGCGTCGAGCAGGACGGCGAGCAGGCACCACTCCGCGGTCGCGTCCGCGTGCGCGAGGCTGCCCCCGACGGTGCCGCGGGTGCGGATGGGCAGGTGCCCGATCCAGCGCATGGTGTCGCGGACGACGGCGAATCCCGGGTCCAGGTCGGCGGTCTCGACGGCGTGGTGGGTGACCAGCGCCCCGATCCGCAGCCCGGAGCCGTCGAGCCGGATGTGGTCCAGTCCCGGCACCGCGCCGATGTCGACGAGGTGCTCGGGGCGGGCGAGCCGGAAGTTCATCATCGCCACCAGGCTCTGGCCGCCGGCGATGAGCTCGGCCTCCTCGCCCAGTTCGGCGAGCAGGCCCACCGCGCCCGCGACGGTGCGGGCGCGGTGGTAGGTGAATGCCGCGGGCTTCATGCGTCTAGCCTCGGACACCCGTCTCGGGTGCTGCGACCGCGGCCGGCGCGACGACGGGCTCGGCCACGTCGCCGGTGATCCGGTCGAGCTCGCGGCCCCGGGTCTCCGGCGCGGCGACCGCCATCCACACCACCGCGGCGATGACGGCCACAGCGAGCACGGTGAACGTCAGCGGCAGGCCGAGCACCGGCCACAGCAGGCTGCCGAAGATCAGCGGGGTGAACCCGGTGACCGCGCGGCTCGCCGAGGACGCCCAGCCGAAGCCGCTGGCCCGCAGCTCGGTCGGGTACAGCTCGGAGACGTAGGCGTACATCACCGGGATCGCGACGAGCACGAGGAACCCGAAGACCGCGATCATCGTCAGCGCGGCCGCCGGCACCCTCAGCACCAGCGCGAAGATCACCAGCGCGGCCGCCGCGAGCGGCGCGGACACCCCGATGACCCACTTGCGGCCGACGGTCTCGACCAGCAGCACCGAGACCACCACACCGAGGACGCCGACCGCGTTCATCGCGGTGGTGCCGGCGAACGCGGCGTACTCGCCGAAACCCTGGGCGCGCAGGATCGACGGCATCCAGCTCAGCGCGGCGTAGTAGACGAGCATGACGGTGACGAACAGCGTCCAGGCCACCGAGGTGATCCTCGGGTTGAAGCTCCACACCAGCCGCAGCTGCTCCGCAGCGGCGGCCAATCCGCGGGTGCGTTTCTGCTCGGCGGCGACGGGCAGCGGGATCTCGTAGGGCTCGGGGGCCGCGCCGGTCTTGGTGACCAGGTCGTCGATGACCGCCCGGGCCTCGTCCTCGCGCCCCATCCGGGTCAGGTAGATCGGCGACTCGGGGATGCCGCGACGGATCCAGAACAGCAGCAGGGCGGGCAGGATCATCACGGCCAGCATCCAGCGCCAGTTGCCGTTCAGCGGCAGCAGCAGCGTGGACGCCACGCCGCACAGCGTCGCGCCGATGGGCCACCAGCCGTCCATCGCGGCGAGCACCCGGCCGCGCTGCCTGCGCGGGGAGAACTCGCTGACGATCGCGTAGTCCACCGGGATGCACCCGCCCAGGCCGACCCCGGCCAGGAAGCGCAGGGCCAGGAAGATCTCCCAGTTCGGCGCCACCGCGCCCAGTACCGAGAACAGGGCGAAGATCAGCAGCGTCACGCTGAACGCGCGCTTGCGGCCCAGCCGGTCGGCGACGGTGCCCCAGGCGACGGCGCCGACCGCCATGCCGACCAGGTTGGCCGTCGCGACCAGGCCCTTCTCGCTCGTCGACAGGCCGAACTCCTGCCCCAGCAGCGGGGTGAGGAAGCCGTTCAGCGCGACGTCCCACGCGTCGAACATGTAGCCGAGGCCGCCGATGATGAAGATCCTGCCTTGGACGCTCCACTTCCACGGGAGGTCCTGGACGACCTGGTCGCCTGTTCTCATGTCGACTCCGGGTGGGTCTGGTCGGGACGGGGGTCAGCGCACGAACGGGTAGGAGAAGGCCTCGAGATCGGGGTCGTTGAGCGGGGTGCCGCGCCACAGCCAGTCGTAGGACACGTCGGACTCGCCGCTGAAGTTCTTCAGCTTCTCGTCGCGTTCCCGCTGCTCGGGGCCGTCCGGCAGGTGGTAGAAGGTCATGTTGCGCAGCGACGCCTCCTGCACCATCCCGGCGTGCTTGGCTCGGCGGGACACGTAGCGGGTCAGCGCCCCGGCGATCCCGTCGGCGGTGACCGCACCGAGCTCCTCGGCCAGCACCGCGGCGTCCTCCATCGCCTGGGAGGCGCCCTGGGCCTGGTAGGGCAGCATCGCGTGGCAGGCGTCGCCGAGCAGCGTGACGTGCCCGTCGACCCACACCGGGTCCCGGCGGCGGTGGTACAGCGCCCACTTCGAGGCGTCGCCCTCGGCCTTGGACAGCATCGCGGCGACGCGATCGTCCCAGCCGGGAAAGGCGTCGACGAGCTCGTCGGCGGTGGCGGGGGCGGTCCAGGACTGATCGACGTCGAGCGTGCACGGCACGATCGCGACCACGTTGAGGTACTCCCCGCCGCGGATCATGTAGTGCACCAGGTGCCGGTCGGGGCCGTACCAGATGGTGGAGTGGAACCGGTCCAGCAGGAACCGGGTCGCGGGGTCGGCCGCGATCTTGTCGCCGGGGATCAGCGCGCGGTAGGCCATCTCCCCGGAGAAGACCAGCGTGTCCGGCAGCCCCATCGCGTCACGCACGCTGGACCGGATGCCGTCGGCGCCGATCAGGACGTCGCCGGCGAACCCGCGGCCGTCCGCGGTGATGGCGACCGGCCGGATCGGGTCGGTGCGGTCGATGCCGACGACCTTCGCGTCGGTGTGCACCTCGACGACCGGGCCGGGACCGTCGGGATCCAGGCAGGCGTCGAGGAGGACCCGGTGCAGGTCGGCACGGTGGTAGTGCCAGTACGGCGCGTCGTACTCGCGTTTGACGCGCTCGCCGAGCGGGAGCTGGGCGATGATGCTGCCGTCCTCCCAGCGGCGGCGCACCTGGTCCAGTGGCTCGGTCTTGATCTCCTCGAGCCGGGTGCGCAGGCCCAGGCCGATGAGGATGCGGCTGGCGTTGGGCGCGGTCTGGATGCCGGCGCCCACCTCACCGAGCTCGGGCGCCTGTTCCAGAACCGTGGTCCGCAGTCCCTTCTGCCGCAGCGACAGCGCGGCGGCGAGGCCACCGAGACCGCCGCCGGCGATCGTGACTGCGTACGACTGGCTGGACGACACTGTTCCTCCACGACGTGGTCGCTTTTCCGGGTGCGCTCGACGGCGGACGGGCCCGCAGGCCCGACCGCAACGTGCACCGGGGACGGTGCGATCGGATGTGCAGCCGCTGCGTGGCGGCTGTGGTCCCCGGGCGTGGCCGGGTGCCGGACCTCGCATGCCGCCGGCGCTGGGACGAGGTCCGGAATCGGAGGCCGGGACCGTCGCGCCGGCCCCGGCCCGGTGGCTATCCGGTGATCACGACGACGGGCCCGGTGGCCGGCTCGGCCCGGTCGTGTGCATGTTCCGCACCGACCGATCCCGTGCTCGTCCTGGGCTCGTCATGTCGCTCTCCCGTGGTCCTCGGGCGTCCGGGTGGGGCGTCCGACGGAGATAATCCGAACACTGACGATCTGAAAAAGCAAGAGCCGCTCAGAGCTGTAACGCGTCAGAAACCCGGGAGCGATCCGGGCTCAGTCGTCGACGAGGCTCTCCCAGTGCTCGGACAGGGCCGTCAGCTCCCGCAGCAGCCGGTCCTGCTCCGCGGCGGGGTAACCGCGCATCAGGTGCACGTCGAGCTCGCGGGCGCGGCGGTCGGCGTCGCGCAGCACCGCGGCGCCGGAGTCGGTCAGGTGCAGCAGCCGCTTGCGGCCGTCGTCGGCCGGGGTGTGCCGGACGATCAGGCCGCGGTCCTCGAGCCGGCGCACGATGCTGGCCATCGTCGAGCGGTCCAGCGCCACCGACGACGCCAGCGACCCCTGCTCGACGCCGGGGTAGGCGTCGACCGCGGTCAGTACCGCGAACTGGGGTCCGGTGAGCGTCGGGTCGACCATCCGCACCCACGCCGCCACGTAGGCCTGGTGCAGGCGCCGGGCGACGTACCCGGGCGCGGCCAGCAGTTCCGGCGGTGCGGGGAGTCCCCTCTTCCTGCCGGTCCCGGCCGTCGTCTCCCTCGCTGGCCCAGCCACATGCCCACTTAATCACGGGGGGCCGGACACTGTGGTGAGACCTGCCCGGGCCCGGGGTGGTCGAGCGGCGGATGAGTCGGCGCAGCCCGTCCGTGCGCCGGGGCCGCCGCGACGGCCCGGAGCCGAGCCACGGAGGAAACTCCTTTCCGGCGTATTCCTGCTGTTTTCGGACGAATGGTGCGATGCCTGTCCGGCGAGACGTCTCCCGGCGGCGTAGCGTCCCGACCGCATCCGTCCCCCGGAATAGCGAGGTTGCTCGTGACGGAGAATCCACATAATCTGGCCGACGATTCTCGGCAACCGCTCACGCCTGATCAGCGAAATTCATTCCTCGCTGCCCTCCTGGGGTGGACGATGGATGCCTTCGACTATTTCATCGTCGTCCTCGTCTATGCGGACATCGCGCGCGATTTCGGGGTGTCGCTGACCCGAATGGCGTTCCTCACCACGGTCACCCTGCTCATGCGGCCGGTGGGCGCCGTGATCTTCGGTGTGTGGGCCGACCGGGCGGGCCGGCGGCTCCCGCTCCTGGTCGACGTGTGCTTCTATTCCGTCGTCGGTTTCCTGTGCGCATTCGCGCCGAACTTCACCGTGTTGCTCGTCCTGCGCCTGCTCTACGGCATCGGAATGGGTGGCGAATGGGGACTGGGCGCTGCGCTGGCGATGGAGAAGATCCCGCGGCGGCGCAGGGGTTTCTTCTCCGGCGTGCTGCAGCAGGGTTATGCGATGGGCTACCTGCTGGCCTCGCTCGCGTCGTTGCTGCTCATCAGCGGTCTCGGGCTGTCCTGGCGCTGGCTTTTCGGGCTGAGCATTCTTCCGGCGCTGATCAGCCTGTTCATCCGGACCCGCGTCGAGGAATCCGAGGTGTGGCGCGCCACGTCGAGAACGATGCGGTCCACTCATACCTCTTTCCGTGATGTTCTGCTGAACCCGGCGGTCGTCCGGCGGTTCGTGTACCTGATTCTGTTGATGACCGCGTTCAACTGGATGAGCCACGGGACGCAGGACCTGTATCCGACGTTCCTGAAAGCGGCCGACCACGACGGTGCGGGCCTGTCGGCTGCCGCCGCGAGCTGGATCGCGGTCGTCTACAACATCGGCGCGATGATCGGGGGTGTCGTATTCGGGTCGCTGTCCGAGCGATTCGGGCGGCGCTGCACGATCGCCTTCTGCGCGCTGCTCGCGTTGCCGATCGTGCCCCTGTTCGCGCTGTCCCGCAGCGCCGGGATGCTCTGCCTCGGGTCGTTCCTCATGCAGGTGTGTGTGCAGGGGGCGTGGGGCGTGATCCCGGCCCACCTCACCGAGATGTCCCCGGACGCGATCCGGGGCTTCTACCCCGGGGTGACCTATCAGCTGGGCAACTGCCTGGCCGCGTTCAACCTGCCGATCCAGCAGGCCCTCGCCGAGACGCACGGCTACCGGTTCGCACTGGTCGTGACCGTCGTGCCGGTACTGCTCGCCGTCGCGGTCCTGACCTTGCTCGGCAAGGAGGCGAAGGGCATCGAGTTCGGGCACATCCTGGGCGCCACCCCGGCGACCCGCAACCCCGGCTGAGCCCCCCCGCACGCTCGCCGATGCGCATCGGGGTGGCTCTGCCTGCACTCAACGCCGGCAGAGCCACCCTGATGCGGTCGAGGGCGCCGAGCATCTCGTTGAAGCTGTGGGTGAGCCGGCCCAGCTCGTCGGATCCGCTGCCGTGGATCGGGCGCAGATCGCCGGTGGCGGCGACCCGTTCGGTGGCCGCGGTGAGCCGCTGCACCGGCC
>NZ_JAAXLA010000017.1 GCF_012911935.1 Pseudonocardia acidicola
TCCGCTGCGCCGGCTCGGGCATCCGGATGACATCACCCCGATGGTGCTGCTGTTGGCGTCTCCGCTGTCGTCCTGGACCACCGGTCAGGTGGTCTCGGTCAACGGCGGCTACGCGATGCCGTGAGCGACCGAGCCTGATCGGAGAGAAGGACGATGAGCGACGCTGAGGACACGGCCGGCTCCGGCAGCCTCGGCCGGAGCGTCCGCCGCAAGGAGGACCAGCGGCTGGTCACCGGCCACGGCCGGTACGTCTCGGATCTGCAGTTGCCGCGGATGAAGCACGTGGCGTTCCTGCGCAGCCCGATGGGGCACGCCCGGATCACCGGGGTGGACGTTGCTCAGGCGGAGGCGGCGGGGCACCGGGTGTTCACCGGGGCGGACTTCGCGGACGTGGTGCTGCGGGCGCGCTCGGCGTTGCCGTCGTACGTGGAGACCGACCAGCCGGTGCTGGCGCACGGGAAGGTGCGTTTCGCCGGGGAGCCGGTGGCCGCGGTGATCGCCGCCGACCGGTACCGGGCCGAGGACGCGTGCGAGCTGGTCGAGGTCGACTACGACCCGCTGCCTTCCACCGTGTGCGCCTGGGCCTCGCCCGAGGTGCCGGTGCACGACGCCGCGCCGGACAACGTGTTGCTGGAGCGCACGTTCGATGCCGGGTCGGTGGAGGAGGCGTTCGCCGAGGCGGCCGTGGTGGTCGAGCGCGAGCTGGTCACCAACCGGCACGCCGGGAACCCGATGGAGTGTCGCGCCGGGGTCGCGCTCTGGGACGGCACGGATCGCAAGCTGACGTTCTGGTCCGGCACGCAGGTCCCGCACATCGTCCGCAACATGATCGCCGAGCTGCTGGATCTGCCCGAGGGCAACGTCCGGGTGATCGCCCCCGACGTCGGCGGCGGGTTCGGCGTCAAGGCAGTGCTCTACCCGGAGGACGTGGCGCTCTGCCTGATCGCCCGGGCCATGCCCGGCGTGCCGGTGAAGTGGGTCGAGGACCGGGTGGAGCACCTGGCCGCCGCCACGCACGCCCGCGATCACCGGTATCTGATCAAGGCCGGGTTCGCCTCCGACGGCACCCTGCTCGGGTTGCAGGCCGACGTGTCCTGCAACGTCGGTGCGTACTCGGTGTATCCGTGGACCGCCGGGATCGAGCCGTTGATGGCCGGCGGGCTGCTGTCCGGGCCGTACCGGCTGGACAACTACCGCTGCACGGTGCGCGGCGTCGCGACCAACACCGCGCCGTCCGGCCCGTACCGCGGGGTGGCCCGGCCGGCGAGCGTGTTCGCGATGGAGACCGTGCTCGACGCCGCCGCCCGCGAGCTGGGCATGACCGGGGTGGACATCCGGCGCAAGAACGCGATCCGGCCCGAGGACATCCCGTACAAGATGCCCTCGCGCCTGGTCGACGACTCCGGGCATTACGGCGAGTGCCTGGACAAGGCCCTCGAGGCACTGGGCTACGAGGAGTTCCTGGCCGAGCAGGCGCGCCGCCGGGAGACCGGCGAGGCGCCCATCGGGATCGGGTTCGCGCTCTACAACGAGCTGACCGGGCTGGGCCGGGCCGCGAGCGCGGGGCCGCGGATGCCGTTCCGCACCGGGCACGACGCCTGCACCGTGCGGGTCAACCCGGACGGGCGGGTCACCGTGTTCTCCGGCGTGACCTCCCAGGGCCAGGGCCTGGAGACGACGATGGCCCAGATCGTCGCCGACGGCATCGGCGTGGACTACGACGACGTCGAGGTCCGCATCGGCGACACCGACACCTCGCTGTGGGGGTTCGGGGCGTTCTCCTCCCGGCAGGCCGTGATCGGCGGCGGGGCCGCGCACCGCACCGCGGTCGCGGTCAAGGACAAGGTCCTCGCGCTCGCCGCCGGCCTGCTGGAGGCCGCCGTCGATGATCTGCGCATCGAGAACGGGCAGATCAGCGTGGTCGGCGAGCCGAAGCCGCGGATCTCGGTCGCCGAGGTGGCGCGGGTGGCCTACCTGGAGTCCAACCGGCTGCCCGCCGGCATCGAGCCCGGCCTGGAAGCGACGCAGTTCTACGACCCGATCCGCGGCGCGTTCGCCGCCGGGGCGCAGGCCGCGGCGATCGAGGTCGACCGCACCACCGGTGAGCTGCGGATCCTCAAGTACGTCTGCGTGGAGGACGCCGGCCGGGCGATGCACCCGCAGATCGTCGACGGGCAGATCGCCGGCTCGATCGCCCAGGGCATCGGCGGCGCGATGTACGAGCACCTGGTCTACGACGACGACGGCAACCTCACCACCGGCACCCTGCTGGACTACCTGATGCCCACCACCGCCGAGATCCCCGAGTTGACCATCGGCCACGTCGCGCATCCCGCGGCCAACCCGCTCGGTGTCCGCGGCGTCGGTGAGGGCGGCACCCTCGGCCCCAACGCGGTGCTCGCCGGCGCGCTCGGCGACGCTCTCGGCATCAGCGTCGACACCCTGCCGATCACCCCGGCCTCGGTGTGGAAGGAGCTCCAATGATCGACGTGACCCTGCAGGACCGGGTCGGGGTGATCACCCTGGATCGGCCCGAGAAGCGCAACGCGCTCAACATCGAGCTGTGCCACCGGCTGCGCGAGGCCGTGGGCTCGGCGATCGACGGCGGCGCCCGGGCGCTGGTGATCACCGGGAACGGCACCAGCTTCTGCTCCGGCGCCGACCTCGGCGAGGTCTACACCGCCGACTTCCGCGACGCCCTCTACGCCATGCTGCACGTCGTCACCGATGCGCCCGTCCCGGTGGTGGCGGCGGTGAACGGTCCCGCGATCGGAGCCGGCACCCAGCTCGCGCTGGCCGCCGACCTGCGGGTCGCCGCGCCGACCGCGCTGTTCGGCGTGCCCACCGCCACGATCGGGCTCGCGGTCGACCCGTGGACCATCCGCCGGCTCGCCCTGCTCGCCGGCAACGGCACCGCCCGCGCCGTGCTGCTGGCCTGCGAACAGCTCGACGCGCAGCGGGCGCAGGCCTGCGGGCTCGTCGAGCGGCCCGGCGACGTCGCCGACGCGCTGGCCTGGGCGGCGGAGATGGCCGAGCTCGCGCCGCTGACCGTCGCCTACTCCAAGCGCGTGCTCAACGAGGTGTTCGAGCCGGAGCTCGACGTGAAGGAGCTGGACGCGGCGTTCGAGGGCTGCTGGGCCAGCGACGATTTCGCCGAGGGGCGCCGGGCCCGCACCGAGAAGCGCGCCCCGCGGTTCGAGGGGAGATGACCCGATGAAGTGCGCCCCGTTCGACTACGTCCGCGCGGCCAGTGTGGACGAGGCCGTCACGACGCTGGCCCAGGCCGACGGTGACGGCAAGATCCTCGCCGGCGGGCAGAGCCTGGTGCCGGTGCTCGCGCTGCGGATGGCCCGGCCGTCGGTGCTCGTCGACGTCAACCGCATCCCCGGCCTGGCCGGTGTCACCCCCGACGGGGACACGGTGCGGGTCGGCGCGCTGACCCGGCACAGCGCCCTGGTCCAGCAGACCCACCACCCGCTGCTGGCCGACGCGGCTCGCTGGATCGGTCACACCGCCATCCGGGCCCGAGGCACCGCGGGCGGCAGCATCGCGCACGCCGACCCGTCGGCCGAGCTGCCCGTCGTCGCCGTCGGCACCGGCGCGACCGTCACCGTCGCCGGCCCCGCCGGGACCCGGCAGGTCGCCGCCGAGGACCTGTTCGTCGGCGCGCTGATGACCGACCTGGCCGAGGACGAGATGCTCACCGAGGTCCGGTTCCCGTTGCCCACTCGCTGGGGCTTCGCCGAGTTCGCCCGCCGGCACGGCGACTTCGCGCTGGTCATGGCGGTGGTCGCGGAGATCGGGGGCGGCATCCGGATCGCGCTCGGCGGCATCGGCGCGGTCCCGGTCCGCGCCGAGGCCGGTGAGCGGGTGCTCGCCGACGGCGGATCCCTCCGCGAGGCCGCGGCCGCCGCCGCGGAGCAGCTCACGCCCACAGCCGACCTGCACGGCTCGGCCGACTTCCGGCGGGCCATCGCCGCCGAGATGATCCGGCGCGCGCTGACCCGGGCCGGGCTCTCCTAACCACCCTTCAGGAAGGACCTGGCGATGGACATCACCTTCAGCGTCAACGGCGAACGGGTGCACCTCGACGTCGAACCCCGGCACACCCTGGCCGACGTGCTGCGCGAGGACTGCGGGCTGACCGGCACCCACCTCGGCTGCGAGCACGGGGTCTGCGGCGCCTGCACCGTGCTGGTCGACGGCGAGCCCGCGCGGGCCTGCCTGATGTTCGCGGTGCAGGCCGACGGCGCGACGGTCACGACCGTCGAGGGCCTGGCCGGCGAGGACGGCGAGCTGCACCCGCTGCAGGAGGCGTTCGTCGCCCACCACGGCCTGCAGTGCGGCTTCTGCACCCCCGGCATGCTGATCAGCGCGATGCACCTGCTCGACACCGACCCGGAGCCCAGCCGGGACAAGATCCGCGAGGAGATGTCGGGCAACATCTGCCGCTGCACCGGCTACAGCGGCATCGTCGACGCGATCGAGGCCGCGGCGGGCGCGCTGCGCGGGACCGGCGCCGCGTCCTGACCGGCGCTCGCACCCCTGCGGTGCGGGTGATGGGCCAGGGCCCGGGGCCCCACGTACCTCGACGCAGGGGCGCGGCCGGTCAGGGGTGCGCGGCCCGCGGTGCCGGCTGCCCGGACGGCACGGACTGGCCGCCCATGATCGCGGCGACGGTGATCAACACCCCGGACGCGAAGAGCAGGACGCCGAGGACCCAGGTCAGCGCGACCACGCTGGCGAGCGGGAACGCCAGCACGATGATCCCCGCCAGCAGCGAGAACGCGCCCAGCACGGCGGTCCAGCCCCGGGACGGCACCTTGTGCCCGATGGCCCGGACGATGTCGACGATGCCGCTGATCACCCAGTACAGCCCGATCAGCAGGCCGACGACGACGATGGTCTGGAACGGGTGACGCAGGACGAGGATGCCGGCCAGGATCGCCAGCACGCCCAGCAGCACCACGAGCGTGCGCGCGCCGCCGCTCGCGTCGTCGATGGCGAACGCCGCGACGATCCGGAACACGCCGATCACCAGCAGTTCCAGGCCGATGATGATGGCCAGCACCGCCGCCGTCGGACCGGGCCAGAGCAGCACCAGGAGCCCGGCCACGATGGTCAGCACACCGAGGGCGATCGCCCACCCGCGTGAGCCGCCGACCCGGACGGCGGTGTCCGCGACGCGATCGCTGCGTGCGGAGCCCGTCGGTGAGTTCATCAGGCACCTCCACGGGGGGTGACCGGGTTCCATGCCCGGACCCACCGTCCTCCCGATGCCCGCTTTCGCCCTCACCCGGCGGGGATGAAGCCACGACGGCCTCCTGGCCCGGAACGGGCGTCACCGTCCATACAGGGCGAATCGCTGTGGCCGGAGTGGCCGGCGGTCATCGACCGGTCGCCGGCGGACGTGCGGCATCCCGGGGGTGACAGCCCGGTGCCCGATCGCTAGCCGGTCACCAGCAGCGGCTCGAACTCGCTCGGCAGCTGCGCTTTGACGTGCGAGAACTCCGTCCCAGAGATCGCCTCCCGCACCGTGGCCATCACCGCCCGGGCGTGCTCGCGGGCCACCTCGCGCGGTACCGCCTCGCGCTCGGCGAGCAGCCGCAGGAACTTGTCCAGCGACATCGGCCTCGGCTCCCCGCGGGAATGCTCCTTGCCGCGCCACAGCGGCGGGTGCAACCGGATCGACAGCTCGTGGATGAGGTCGTCGACGTCGCCGCCGGAGATGCGTTCGGCCAGCGTCTCGAGCGCGGCGTCGACGGCCTTGTGGGCGCCCCCGTCGTCGAGGCCGGCGCGCTGGGCCACCCGTCTGAAGAACGCGCCGCCCGGCACGTACTCCACCCAGTCCTGCTGCGCCAGGTCGAACAGCGGCCGGAAGTCCTGGGGCAGCTCGCGGGCCGCCGGGGCCAGTTCGTTGGGGGTCAGCAGCGCGCCCAGACCGTGGAACACGGCGCGGGTGTGGCGCTCGGCCGGGTCCAGATCGGTGCCTTCGCGTTCCCCGACACGCCGGAGGAACTGCTGCACGTCGATCGGGAGGATGGGGCTCTCGGTGATCCACTGTCGCATCTGTGCGGGCAGCAGGACGCGAAGCTCGGCGGCCCGGTCCGGCGCGATCCGTTCCGAGAACGTCTCGAGCGTGGCCCGGACGGCCCGTTCCGTGCCCGCCCGGTCCAACCGGGCCTTCTCCTGCACGATCGTCATGAACTGCTCGTCATCCACGGCTGGTCCTCGTCAATCGTTGTCGAGTGAGAGCTCCCGGTGCGCAGGTTGCCCACATTCGGAGCGCTTACCCCGTGACTCTCGACGGCCGTGTCGGCGACGGCGTCCGGGCCGGGGCGCGGGCGATACGCTGAGCGGTGGGGGCGGCGACGAACGGAGCGTGCGTGACGATGAGCGACGACGGGCTGGGTCGCCTTGCCCGCCCCGCCGCGGCACGCCTGGGCGGTACCCAGCAGCTCAGCGACCGGGTCGCCGCCTACCTGCGCGAAGCGATCATGGTCGGCGAGCTGGAGCCGTCGTCGTTCATCCGGATGGAGCACGTCGCGAGCCGGCTGGGGGTGAGCGCGACCCCGGTGCGCGAGGCGCTGATGATCCTGCACAGCGAGGGTGCCGTGCGCTGGGAGCCGCGGCGCGGTTTCCGGGTCGTCCCGCTGGATCGCCAGGACGTCGACGACCTGTTCGCCGTGCAGGCCTACATCGCCGGGGAGCTCGCGGCGCGCGCCGCGCAGATCCTGCCCGCCGAGGAGACGGCCGGGATCCGCGGTGTGCAGGCCGAGCTGGAGGCCGCCGCGGCGCGGGGCGAGGCCGCCCGCGTCGACGAGCTCAACCACGAGATCCACCGCACGATCAACCGGGCCGCGGGCGCCCACCGGCTGACCTCGATGCTGAACCTGTTCGTGCACTACGTGCCGCGCAACTACTACGGCCAGGTCCCCGGTTGGTCGGACGCGACGACGCACGACCACGAGGCGATCTTCGCCGCGCTCGAGGCCCGGGACCCCGACGCCGCCCGGGCCGCGATGACCGAGCACATCCGGCACATCGGTCGGCTGCTGTCCGAGCACCTGCAGGGCAAGGGTGTCTTCGACCGCGGGCGGGCGGTCGAGCGGGCGGGCTGAGCGCCCGCCCGCCGGGGATCTCCGGGGATCAGTCCAGTCCGCCGCGCTTGACGAGCTGGGCGGCGATGACATTGCGCTGGATCTCGTTGGTGCCCTCTCCGACGATCATCAGCGGGGCGTCGCGGAAGTAGCGCTCGACGTCGAACTCGCACGAGTAGCCGTAGCCGCCGTGGATGCGCACGGCGGTGAGCGCGATCTCCATGCCGACCTCGGAGGCGAACAGCTTGGCCATGCCGGCTTCCATGTCGCAGCGCTCGCCGGAATCGAACTTCTCCGCGGCGTAGAGCACGAGCTGGCGGGCGGCGGTGAGCTTGGTGGCCATGTCGGCGAGGTAGTTGCCGATGGACTGGTGCTGCCAGATGGGCTTGCCGAAGCTCTCCCGCTCCTGGGCGTAGCGCAGGGCGTCCTCGAACGCGGCCCGGCCGACGCCCAGGGCGCGGGAGGCAACCTGGATGCGGCCGGTCTCCAGGCCCTTCATCATCTGCGCGAAGCCGCGCCCCTGCTCGCCGCCCAGGACCGAGGAGACGGGCGTGCGGTAGTCGTCGAAGGTGAGCTCGCAGCTCTCGACGCCCTTGTAGCCGAGCTTGGGCAGGTCCCGGGACACGGTCAGCCCGGGGCCGTGCTCGACGAGCAGGATCGACACGCCCTTGTGCTTGGGCTCGGCCTTCGGGTCGGTCTTGCACAGCAGCGCGATGAGCTGGGAGCGCCGGGAGTTGGTGATCCAGGTCTTGGCCCCGTTCACCACGAACTCGTCCCCGTCGCGGCGTGCGACGGTGGTCATGGCCTGCAGGTCCGAGCCGCCGCCGGGCTCGGTCAGCGCCATCGTCGCGCGGATCGCACCGGTGGCCATCCGCGGGAGGTAGTGCTGCTTCTGCTGCTCGGTGCCGAAGGCGAGCAGCAGCTTGGAGACCACCGTGTGCCCGCCCATCGCGCCGGCCAGGCTCATCCAGCCGCGAGCGAGCTCCTCGGTGACCATCGCGTAGCAGGGCATCGAGACGGGGGCCTCACCGTAGGGCTCGGGGATGGCCAGCCCGAAGATGCCGAGTTCCTTCATCTGCTCGATGAGCTTCTCGGGGTACTCGTTCGCGTGCTCGAGCTCGCGCACCACGGGGCGGACCTCGCGGTCGACGAACTCCCGGACCGTCGCGACGACGGCCCGCTCCTCGGTGCTCAGACTGCTCACGATGGCCCCTTCGCCGGTTGTCGAGCGGGTGGTTCCATAGAATATATGGATCGTCGCGCCCGGGGCGGGCCACGGCGAGCGCCACGCCGGTGTTCGCCGGGCCGTTCATCCGGAGCGGGTGACGGCGAGCCGATGCAGGCGGTGTCACCGTTGACGCGTCCGCCGACGCGGCGGGGGAGCAGATCTCCGAGGAGAAGCCATGACCGCTGAAGCCGCCCCTCAGGACACGTTGAACAGCGTCGCGCAGGGTGACGCGCCCGTGCTCGAGCGCCTCATCTCGATGAACCTCGACTCGCTGAAGGACTCGGGTCTCGATGCGAGGACGTACTTCCTGACCCGGCTGGCTGCGCTCGTCGCCATGGACGCTGCACCGGTGTCGTACCTGATCAACCTCGGGCTCGCCGCCGACGCCGGGGTGACCATCGAGGAGGCGCAGGGGACGCTCGTCGCCATCGCGCCGGTCGTCGGCAGCGCGCGGGTGGCGTCGGCCGCGGGCAAGATCCTGCGGGCGTTCGGCCTGGCGGTGGCAGCCACAGAAGCAGCAGCCGAGGAAGAGGCCTGAGACGGGAGGCGCGATGCCGCACGCCGGCGGCGATGTCGAGCCCGGGCTCGGCCGCCGCGCCCTCGCGCACCTGATCGTGGCGGGGGCGCTCGGGTGCGCCGCCATCGCGGGGTGCGGGACCTCACCGGCGCCCTCGGCGGGGCCGGCGACGATCACCCCGACGGCGGCCGTCCCGGCGCCGGCCACCTCCACGGCATACTCCGCGGCGCTGTGCTCGGCGGCGGCACAGTTCCAGACCGCGGCCAATGCCATCGTGACCCTCGACGCCACCAAGGTGGGGACCGACGGCGTCAAGGCGGCCCTGCAGAACCTGCAGACCGCCGGGCGCAACCTGGTGGCCGCAGCCAAGGACCAGTTCGGTCCGCAGGTCGCCGGCGTCGAGCAATCGCTCGCGTCACTGCAGACAACGATCGCCGGGCTCAGCGATCAGCCCAGCCTGTCGGCCAAGCTCGGCGCACTCATCAGCTCGGTCAGCGATGTCGAGCAGGCCGCCGAGCCGATCGTGGCCAGTGTGCGAACGGGCTGCACCGGGGTGCCGGTGGTCGAGACGCCTCCGGCGTCCTGAGCGTTCGATCCCGACGCTGCCCGGCGGACCCACGTGCTGCGCATGAGCAGTGGACGCCGGGGTACCCGAGCCCGCGGCCGGGGTGCCCGGCGAGAAGTTCTCGAGGCTCGTGGGCCCGCCCGGGCCGCCGAAGGGAGGAACGTCTGATGCTTCCGCGCATCGACCGGCTCGTCACCTCCGGCACGGTCACGATCAACGACGAACCGCAGACCGTCGAGAACAACGTGTGGCTGCTCGGCGACGACACCGACGTCCTGGTCATCGACGCGGGCCACGACGCGGAGGCGATCCGGGAGGCCATCGGCGACCGTCGCCTGTTCGGGATCGCCTGCACGCACGGCCACCGCAACCACGTCGACCAGGCGCCGGCGGTGGCCGATTCCGTGGGCGGCCCGACCTTGCTCAACGCCGCCGACCAGCCGATCTGGGACGAGATCCACCCGAACCACGGACCCGACGGCGAACTGCCCCACGACGAGATCCTGCGGGTGGCCCACGTCGAGGTGCGGGTGCTGCACACGCCGGGGCACTCCCCCGGCTCCGTGTGTCTCTATGTGCCCGCGCTGCGGACCGTGTTCACCGGCGACACCCTGTTCAAGGGCGGCATCGGCCGGACCGACCTGCGGCTGAGCCACTTCCCGACGATCATCAACTCGCTGCGCGAACGCGTCCTGGCGCTGCCCCCGCAGACGCGGGTACTGCCGGGGCACGGTGACGAGACCACGGTCGCCGACGAGATCGACAACGTCGAGCTCTGGGCCGCTCGCGGTTCCTGACGCCGTTCAGGGCGTCGGGAAGGCGAACCCGTAGCCCTGTGCGGTCAGCCAGGGCAGCAGCTGTCCCAACGCCGCGACCGTCTGGTCGCGGGGCCCGCCGCCGTCATGCATCAGGATGATCGAGCCGGGTCGAACGTGCTGCTCGACGCGCGTCACGATCGCCGACATGCCCGGGCGCCGCCAGTCCTGGGGGTCGACCGACCAGCCCAGCGGCTGCAGTCCGTTCCGGGCGGCGGCGGCCTGCAGGGTCGGCGTCCAGTTGCCGCCCGGCGCCCGGAAGTACCGCACCGTGATCCCCGGGAGCCGTTGCCCCACGTCGGTGATCTCGGCGGTCATCCGGCTCACCGGGCGGGTGCCGAGCTGCAGGTCGTGGGTGCGGCTGTGGCTGCAGATCCGCATCCCGGCCGCGGCGACCCGGCGGGCCAGAGCGAGGTTCGCCTGCACCTGCGTGCCGATCATGCAGAACGTCCCCACCGCGTCGTAGCGGGCCAGCAGGGTGAGCACCATCGGGGTAGAGGTGGGATCGGGGCCGTCGTCGAAGGTGAGCGCCACCCGTCGCCCGTCGCCCTGGACGGTGGTCAGGACCGTCGCCTGCACCGCCGACTGCCCGACCGAGGGCTGGGCGGATGCGGCCTCCGCCGGCTCCGGGGCGACGAACCAGGCGATCAGGACCACCGCCGGCCCGGCGATCAGGGCGAGCACGATCCGGTGGCGGCTCTCTGTACCGAGCACGGCATCCTCCGTGACTGTGAGGCACTGAGAGTTCCGGTCCCTGTAGATAGGGCAGCGGGTGACACACCCGTTGACGTGCGGTGACGCGAATGCTACGAAGCGCCGCATCATTCGCTCGGCCCCATGGAGTTCCGATGCGCGACACCGAGACCGTGCAGCAGGCCCCCAGTGACCTCACCGCCCCGCTCGCCGTGCCGGATCACCTCACCGGCTTCGGTAACCACCACGTCACCGAGGCCGTCGCCGGCGCCCTCCCGGTCGGCCGCAACTCCCCGCAGCGCGCCCCGCTCGGCCTCTACGCCGAGCAGATCAGCGGCACCGCCTTCACCCGGCCGCGCGCGGCCAACGCCCGTACCTGGGTCTACCGGATCCGGCCGTCCGCGGCGCACCCGCCGTTCCACCGGATCGACAACGGGCTGCTGCGCACCGCGCCGTTCACCGAGGTCGAGCCGGACCCGAACCGGCTGCGCTGGAACGCGGTGCCGATCCCGGCTGAGCCGACCGACTTCCTCGACGGCCTGTTCACCGTGGCCGGCAACGGCGACGTCATGACCCACGCCGGCATCGGCGTGCACTGGTACCGCGCCAACCGGTCGATGGCCGACCGCTACGTCGTCGACGCCGACGGCGAGCTGCTGATCGTGCCCCAGCAGGGCCGGATCCTGCTGCACACCGAGCTCGGCCGCCTCGCGGTGGCGCCGACCGAGATCGCGGTGGTCCCGCGGGGCATCCGGTTCCGGGTGGAGCTGCTCGACGACGCCGCGCGCGGCTACGTCTGCGAGAACTACGGCGCCCCGTTCACGCTGCCCGAGCGCGGCCCGATCGGCGCCAACGGGCTGGCGAACGAGCGCGACTTCCGCTACCCGGTGGCCGCCTACGAGGACCGCGAGGAGCCGGTGCAGGTCGTGCAGAAGTTCGGCGGCAACCTGTGGGCCGCCGACTACGACCACTCACCGCTCGACGTCGTCGCCTGGCACGGCAGCTACGCCCCCTACGCATACGACCTGACCAGGTTCATGGCCATCGGCACGATCAGCTTCGACCACCCCGACCCGTCGATCTTCACGGTGCTGACGTCACCGACCGACACCCCCGGCCTCGCGAACGCCGATTTCGTGATCTTCCCGCCGCGCTGGCTGGTCGGCGAGGACACGTTCCGCCCGCCGTGGTTCCACCGCAACATCATGAGCGAGTTCATGGGCCTGGTCCACGGCGTCTACGACGCCAAGGCCGAGGGCTTCGTGCCCGGCGGGGCGAGCCTGCACAACACGTTCGCCGCGCACGGCCCCGACGCCGAGACCTACGCGCGGGCGAGCACGGCCGAGCTCGTCCCGCAGAAGGTCGGCGACACGCTCGCGTTCATGTTCGAGAGCCGCTGGACGATCGTGCCCACCGCGGCCGCCCTCGCCGCGCCGCACCGGCAGCACGGTTACGACGCCGTGTGGGCCGGACTGCGCCGGGAGTTCCGGACGCCGTGACCGCCTCCGCTGCGCTACGCCGGCCGGATCGACGCCGCAGCCGGCCGGGCTGCTGGGCGCGGACCCGGCCGATCCGGTCCTGCTGTCCACCAGCCTGGTCTTCGACGCCGGCGACGTCGTCGACACCGCATTGATCTACTACCGCGGCGACCGGTTCCGGTTCACCGTGAGCGTCGATCTGTCCTGAACGCCGGTCGGCCGGCGCGGAATAGGCCGGAGGACGGTGGCCGCCGCCGGCGACCCCGACGATGCTGGACCGGCAGGGGACCTTGCCGAGGGGGGATCACAGGCGATGTTGGAGATCCGCGTGCTGAGCGAGCAGCGGGTCGTCGGCGGGCCGGCTTCGGGGGGACGCCCACCGTCGTCCCGTGCGCTCGCGTTGCTGGCCTACCTCGTCCTGCATGCCGGGGCTCCGCAGGCCAGGTCCCGTCTCGCGGGGCTCTTCTGGCCCGACTCCGGCGAGTCACAGGCACGCACGAACCTGCGACGGGAACTGCACAACCTCCGCTCGCTGCTCGGCGACGACCCCTCGTTGGTGGTCGAGTCGGCGAGCCTGCGCTGGCAGGACACCCCGTCCTGCCGGGTCGATGTCCGCGTCTTCGCCGTCGAGCGGGAGGCGGCGCTGGCGGCGCGGTCGGCGCAGGACCGGGACGGACGCCTCCTGCACGCTGAAGCCGCGATCGCGGAGTACCGCGGCGAGCTCTTGCCGGGGATGCACGACGACTGGGTGCACGACCAGCGCGAGCGGCTGCGCCGGGAGTGCGTGGACCTGTGCGACGTGGCCGTCGGCATCCGGCGCGACCGCGGCCAGCGCATCAGGGCGGCCGAGATCGCCCGGCGGCGGATCCGGCTCGAGCCGCTGGAGGAGGCCGGTTACCGGGCTCTGATGGAGCTGCAGGCTGCGTCCGGGGACCTGGCGGCGGCGATCAGTACCTACCACCGTTGCGCTGCCCTGCTGGAGCAGGAACTCGGCGTCGGTCCGGACCCGGAGACCACCGCGATGGTGGAGCGGTTGCTGGGCCGGCGCGGCGGCTCCGCGCCGGCGCGGGCCGTGGCGGCCGGCGGGTCACGACGGATCGGTGCCGCCGGCGCAGGTCTGATCGGACGGGACCGCGAGGTGGGGTTGCTCCTGCAGCGATGGCACCAGGCCGGCTGCGGGAGCAGCGGGCTCGTCGTGGTGTCGGGGGAGGCCGGCGTGGGGAAGAGCCGGCTGGTCGCGGAGCTGACCGCCGTGGCCGGGGCCGACGGTGCGGTGGTCGCGACGACGCGCTGCTTCGCGCTGTCCGGCCGGCTCGCCCTCGCTCCGATCGCGGAGTGGTTGCGCGGCAGCCGGCTGCAGGAGGCAGTCGCCGCGTTGGAGCCGGTGTGGCGGGTCGAGGTCGAGCGGCTGGTCCCGGATCCGGTCCCGATCCGGCGGGAGACCCCGGCTGTGAGCCGGACCCGTCCGGTGGCCGGCGCCCGGGCGGTGGTCGACGCCTGGCAGCGGCACAGGTTCTTCGAGGGGCTGGCCCGCGCTGTGCTCTCCGCGAACCGGCCCACTCTCCTGGTGCTCGACGACCTGCAGTGGTGCGACCAGGAGACGGTGGCATGGCTGGCCTTCCTGCTGGGCTTCGCCGGGGACGCGCGCCTGCTGGTGGCCGCGACACTGCGCTCCGAGGAGTTGGAGCAGAACCGGGACGTCGCCACCGCGCTGCGGTCGTTGCGATCCGCGGGGCGAATCACCGACCTCCCGCTCGGGCCCCTTGATCCGGCCGGCACCGGGCAGCTTGCGGCGTCGTTGCTGGGCCGTACGGTCGACGCCGCCGAACAGGCCCTCCTGCACGCCACCACCGGGGGCTATCCGCTGTACGTCGTGGAGGCCGCCCGCAGTCTGCCCGACCAGGCCGGCTCCGGGCAGCCGTTGCCGGCTGCGGACCTGCAGGCCGTTCTCCGCCATCGGCTGGAGCAGGCCTCGCCCGCCGCCCAGGAGGTGGCCGGGCTCGCCGCGGCCTTCGGGCGGGACTTCAGTCTCGACCTGCTCAGCGAGGCCGGCGATCTCGAACCGGAGGCCCTGGTCGGGGCGGTGGACGAGCTGTGGCGCCGGCGCATCCTGCGCGAGCAGCGCGGTGGCTACGACTTCTCCCACGACCTGCTTCGCGACGCGGCCTACGCCTCGGTCAGCCCGGCGCGCCGCTGGTTGCTGCACCGACGGCTGGCTCAGGGGCTCGAGCTGCTGCACGCCGGACACCTCGACGACGTGGCCGCGCAGCTCGCCGAGCAGTACGACCGCGGCGGGCGTTCCGATCGTGCACTGCACTATTTCGCGCGGGCCGCCGAGGTGGCCGCCGCGGTGTTCGCGCACGCCGAGGCGGTCCGGCACCACCGTCGCTGCCTGGACCTGGTGAGGCGGTTGCCGGCCGGGCGCGATCGGGACCGGCGCGAGCTGGAGGTGCTGCAGGCCATGTCGGCGCCGCTGAACGCTGCCCGTGGGTACTCCTCGCCCGACCTGCAGGCCACCCTGGAGCGCTCGGTCACGCTCGCTCAGCGGCTGGACCGCCCGCAGGCGTTGCTGCGCAACCTGGTCGGGTTGTTCGCGGTGCGCTTCGTGCAGGGACACGTCGCGCAGTCGCATCAGCTCGCGACCCGCGCGCTCGCGCTCGACGGGGCCGACCCCGCCGCCGCCGGACAGGCGCACTTCGCGTTCGCCGGGTCGGCGACGACCCTCGGCAGGCCGGGGATCGCCGTCGAACACTTCGACCTCGCCATCCAGCTGTCGACGGGCGAGATCTCGCTCGTCGTCGGCAACCGCCCCGAGGTTCACGCGCAGGCGTGGGCCGCGCACGCCCACTGGTTGCTCGGCAACGACGACCAGGCCGCCCTCCGGTGCGCCGATGCCGTCGAGCGCGGCCGGGCGGCGGACCACCCCTACAGCCTCGCCATCAGCCTCGCCTACGCAGCCATCACGCATCAGGTCCGTGGCGACACGGTGGCTCTGCGGGCCGTTGCCGAGGAGCTGCGCAGGCTGTGCCGACGGTACGAGTTCGCCTACTACGGCGAGTGGGCCATGATCATGGAGGGCTGGGCGGCCGGTGGCGAGCGCGGTGTCACCCGCATCGAGGAGGGCATCGGCCGGCTGCGATCGCGGGGGGCGTACGCCCGGATGCCGTACTGGCTGTCCTTGCTCGCGCAGCTGCTGATCGGTTGTGGGCGGCCCGATGCCGCACGCGCCGTACTCGACGCGGCGCGGGCGAGCGCGGAGCAGCGCGGCGACCGCTGGTGGCTCCCGGAGGTGCTGCGGCTGCGGGCCGGCCTGGAGCCGGGTGCGGCGGTGGACATGCTCCGCCGCGCCGCGGACCTCGCGGTCGAGCAGCGCAGCCGGGCCCTGGAAGCACGATGCCGCGCCGACCTGGCCGGCAGCGGCGTTCGCGATGCCGATCCGCCCGGCTCGCGAGGCGAACGCTGAGCGAACGCCCCGTCCCTAGCGTCGTGGCCCGGATGCAGCTCCTCAGTGGAGCCACCGGAAGGAGACGGAGCGCCATGACCGCGACAACCGCGCCGACCACGACCGAGAACCGCTCGACACCCCCCTACGCCGAGCTTGCGGCCGTCCTGCGCGGGCCGATGATCAGCCCCGGGGACCCGGCGTACGACGAGGCCCGCGCCGTCTACAACGCCATGATCGACAGGAGCCCGGCGGCGATCGCCCGATGTGTCGATGCCGCCGATGTCATCGCCTGCGTACGGTTCGCCCGGCAGCACGGGGTCGACCTCGCGGTGCGCGGTGGCGGGCACAACGCCGGCGGCCTGGGTGTCTGGAACGACGCCCTGGTCATCGATCTGTCCCCGATGCGCAGCACCACCGTCGACCCGGCGGCGCGCACCGTACGGGTTGACGGCGGCTGCACGTGGGGCGACGTCGACCACGCGACGGCGGCGTTCGGAATGGCCACCCCGTCCGGCTTCATCAGCTCCACCGGGGTCGGTGGGCTCACCCTCGGCGGCGGCATCGGTTACCTGGCCCGGCGCTTCGGGCTCACCGTGGACAACCTGCTCTCGGCGGATGTGGTGCTGGCCGACGGCACGCTGGTGACCGCCAGCAGCGAGTCGCATCCCGACCTGTTCTGGGCGTTGCGCGGCGGGAACGGGAACTTCGGTGTCGTCACCTCGTTCCGCTTCGCCTGCCATGACATCGGTGAGCACGGCGCCGTCATCGGCGGACCGGTGCTGTACGACCTCGCCGATACCGAGACGGTGATGCGGTGGTACCGCGACCTGCTGCCGTCGCTGCCGGAGGAGCTCAACGGCTGGATCGCGCTGCTCACCATCCCGCCCGCGCCGCCGTTCCCCGAACAGCTGTGGGGCCGCAGGTCCTGCGGCATCGTCTGGTGCTACACCGGTCCCCACGACAAGGCCGCCGAGGTGCTGGCTCCCGTCCGCGAGTTCGGCTCGCCGCTGCTGGACGGGCTGCACGAGGTGCCCTTCACGGTGCTGCAGAGCGCCTTCGACGCGCTCTACCCGCCAGGTCTGCAGTGGTACTGGCGGGCGGACTTCTTCCAGGACATCTCCGACCGGGCGATCGAGGTGCATCGCAAGTACGGCGAGCAGTTGCCGACCGGCCACTCGACGATGCACCTGTACCCCATCGACGGGGCTGCCGCGCGGGTGTCCGATGAGGCAACCCCGTTCGCCTACCGCAACGGCGGCTGGGCCGGAGTGATCGTCGGTGTCGATCCCGACCCGGCGAACGCCGGCCTCATCACCGAGTGGACCAAGCGGTACTGGGAGGAGCTGCATCCCGAGTCGGCCGGCGGCGCCTACGTCAACTTCATGATGGAGGAAGGACCGGACCGCGTCCGCGCCGCGTACCTCGGCAACTACGACCGCCTCGCCCGGGTCAAGGAGCGGTACGACCCGGAGAACCTCTTCCACATCAACCAGAACATCCCGCCGGCCCGGTGATCAGGAGTTGAACGGAACCCGACGGTCACCCCGTAGAACCCGAGCCAACGCCGGGCCGGTTCGGCTCGCCGGCCGAGGCTCTTCCCCGGCTCCGGGAAGAAGTTGTTCGACCGGTGGAACGCCAACGAGCCAGATTTAACGGAGAGCGACGGCAGAACGGCCAAATGCCACCCGGGGGACGAAGCTATAGAAAGGTTTCTATAATTCGTTCTCGTCGGCGACGATTCCCATGGGCGCCGAATGGCGGGAGGACATCGATGAATCGTCACGGCCGGGTGGGCGGGCGGCATGGACGAAAAGGTGCGCGCCGGCGACCGCGCCGGGGGTGTGGCGCGGTCACCGGCCGCGTGTCGGTCAGGCGTTCGCGACGTCGAGGCCCTCGGTGCGGGTCCCGTTCACCGCGCCTGCCACCGGCGCGGATTCGTGCAGCGGGTTGTCGGCGTACGGCGGGGGCGGCGAGTTCCAGTAGGTCTCGTCGAGCCCGCGGATCTCGTCGGCCTCGGTGACGCGCAGGCCGATGGTCTTCTCCAGGCCCAGGATCACCAGCAGCCCGCTGACTCCGGCGACGGCCACGATGACCACGACGCCGATCGCCTGCCAGCCGAGGTTGATCGTCGCGTGCTGCGGTGCGTAGGCGCCCGTCAGGTCGAAGTACCCACCGGTCTTGTCGCCCCACCCGACGATGCCGGCGACCAGCGCCGAGTAGATGCCGCCGCCGAGCGCCAGCGGAACGATCTTCTTGTCGTCGATGCCGAAGCGGACCAGGAGCCGGTAGGTGCCCCAGACCACGAACGACGCGACGAACGAGACGATCAGGATCTGCCACGGCTTGCCGATGTCCAGTGACGCGCCGGCCCCGATGTAGCCCGCTGCCACGCCGATCAGCGCCATGAGCGGGTTCCGCGTGCGGTAGGCGATGATCGCGCCGCCCAGTCCGCCGCCGACGTAGGACATGAAGATGTTGAGTGTGACGATCCCGAATCCGCTCGTGGTCATCGAGATCCCGAGGTAACCCGTACCGGGGACGATGTACCCGCAGCCGAGGAAGGCGAACGGCGCCGCGAACATCAGCACGGTGACTCCGAAAGCGCTCCAGCCCAGGTTCTGCGGGACCGGGCCGGTGGTCGTGGGGTGTGCCGAGAAGGTTCCGAGCCGCGGTCCGGCCCGCCAGGCGAGGATGAGCGCCCACACACCGACCACGATGTAGAGCGAGTAGGTGCCGATGTAGTCGTGCACGCCGCGGTTGGTCAGCGGGCTCGCCGAGCCCCAGGTCAGGTACAGTGCGATCGGCACGACGAGCCCGCCCGCCACGGCCGCGACGATGTACATCGGGACCGCCTTGACGCGCTCGAGGCCCGCCGAGTGCAGCAGTGCTCCGGCCACCGCGCCGTAGGCCATGAAGAAGGCCATGAACACCTGGAACACGTCGGCCTGCGGGGAGACGCTCGGGTCCAGCTGCTGGGAGAAGTGCGTGACGTCGGGGCCGAACAGCCACCAGTCCGAGAGCGCCTGGGTGATCGGATGCGGGACGGCCAGCGCCTGGTAGTACTGGATCTCCCAGATCGCGTAGCCGATGACCGAGAGCGCACCACCGGCGAGCAGCGCGCAGACGAGTTTCTGCAGCCACGTGTCGAGCATGTTCTTGCGCCGTACCAGGCCGGCGTCGATGAGGCCGACCGCCCCGACGACGAATAGCAGGCAGACCGTCGCCACGGCGTAGAAGATGTCCTGCAGATAGGACTCTTCGGACACCTGGTCCTTGAATATGTCCGTAACGGACAAACCTGACGAGATCAGGACTGAATGCACTGGCGTCTTCCTCCGTATGGTGGTTGGTCCGCTCGAGAGCGGAGGAGGTCGTGCACTAGAAAGCATTATGGTCGTGATCTGCGACACGCGCTGTCAAGGCCTGATCGGTACGAAGAAAGAAACGTTTATGTTTCGGGCGCGTGGCCGCTGCGCAATTCATCCGAGTTCGGGACCTTTGCCTTGTTCTCCCCGGCAGGCCACTGCCCGGACCTACCCCCGGGGCGGGAGCTGTTCAGCTTTGCCATCGCCGACGTGGGACGCGGCCGAGCCGTTGATCGACGTCCGCTGCCACCATCTGCGCAGCCGGCATCCCCACCGAGTTGCCCGGCTGGGCGCCCGAGGCGCTGCTTGGTACCGCCGGCCGGGCCGGGCATCCTGGTAACGGACGGGCCCGGGAGAGCAGCGCCCCGGCGATGTCGGTGTACGACGGCTCCGTGACCGCTGCGGATGCCGATCCACTTTCTGTCGAGAAACGCAGGTTCCGGGCGTAGCATCATTGCCGTCGCGAATTCCTCGAGTCGTCGGATCAACTGGGGTGACGCACTGTCATGACACCGGATCTGTCCCTGTCGAACCTGTGGACGATCAGGCACGCCGAAACGGAGTCGAACCGGAAAAACGTGTTCATGGGCGGCCTCGACGTCCCCGCGACGGCGGCCGGGCTGAGGCAGGCCGCCGCGCTCGGCGGGAGCCTGCGGGGGCAGTTCGACCACGTGTTCTCGTCTCCGCTGGCCAGAGCGGCCGCGACGGCTGCGGCGCTGTTCCCCGGTGTACGGATCACCCACGATGATCGTCTGCGGGAGCGTGGCCTGGGAGTTTGGGAGGGTCTACCGAAGGCCGACGTCCGGCGCGAGCAGCCGTGGGCGTTCCCGAACGCGCACCTGGACGTGTGCTACACCCCACCCGGCGGCGAGGAGTTGGACAGTCTGCTCGCCCGGGTCGGGAGTTTCCTCGCCGACATCGCGCCGCTGGCGCGGACCTCGCGGGTGCTCGTGGTCTCGCACAACGGATGGATCCGGACGGCCCAGTACCTGTCCGCCGAAGCGAGTCTGGACGATTTCCACGCCTTTCCGGTTGCGCAGCTGGTGCCGACCCCGATGCGCATTCGGTGAGAGATGCCGAACGGCCGCCGGTCGTTGACCGGCGGCCACCCGGAACCGGGGGTCAGTACATCATCCGCGGATCGTCGTAGTACTTGAATTCGAGCAGATTGTTCGAGGGGTCGGAGAGCACGAAGGTCTCGTGCTCCTCGGCGCGGCCGGCGAAGCGGTGGAAGGGCTCGGCGAAGAACGTCAGTCCGCGGGTGCGGGCCAGGCGCAGCAGCCGCTCCCAGTCCTCACGGTGCCGGAAGGTCACCCCGAAGTGCCGCGGGTAGAGCTCGGGGGCCTCGTCCACCCGGTCGGACAGATGGCACACGACCTGATCGCCGAAGAAGTCCAGCGTGATGCGGTCGTCGTAGCGGCGGGCCAGCTTGCAGCCGAGGCCGGTGACGTAGAACTCCTGCGCCTCGTCGAGGTCTGCAGCGGGGATGGCCATGTGGAACACGTCGTCGGAGGAGCGCATCACATTCCCGTCGGCAGAGTGTCGGACCGCAGCCCGAGCCGCAGCGTCTCCAGTGCGATCACGTCGTCGGCCCGGATGTTGCCCAGGTTCACCGACGGACCGAGCCGGCGGATGAAGTAGGTCTGCAGTTCCTTGTTCGGGGCCTCGAACAGCAGCCGATCGGTCGGCACGCCGGAGTCGAGGATCTCCTCGATGAGGTCGTCGCGGGGCCGGCCGTCGGGGCGGCAGATCCCGCTGCGGCCGCTCTCCCGGGCCTCCGCGGTCACCAGGTGCGCGCCGGCGGCCAGGTCCTCCTGGATGTAGGAGATCCACTGCGCCGAAGCCAGCGCCTCGGACCGGCCGCTGTCCTTGAAGCCGACCTCGCTGATCACGACGAACTCGTCGGCCAGCCGGGCCACCCAGCGTGCCTTCTCGGTGTTGTCCATCGCGACGGTGCCGTTGGAGACCTCGACGTGGGTCGCACCCATCGTCCGACACAGCTCCCGCCACTCCGCGACCATCCCCTCGACCGCGTAGCGCTCGAACAGCGTGCCGCCGAAGTAGAAAGCGATACCGGCCGACCTCAGGATGTCGATCTTTCGCTTGATGTCCTTGGTGATCAGGCCGGTGCCCCAGCCGAACTTCACCAGGTCGACGTGCTCGCCGATGCTGTCCACCGCGTCCTCGAACAGGCCGGTGAACAGGCCGGGGTCGATCATCATCGTCAGGCCCCGTTTCCGGGGCTTGACCTCCCGATGAGGTAGGTCGAGCTGGGTGTGGATCACGTCAAACCTCCCTGTGCCGGCTCGCCGCCCACTGTGCTCGGTGCAGCTGGGCGCGAACCCGTGCGTGTGCTGTCAGGATGCTGTGAACGCCGGCGGGAGCGGCCCTTGCCGGTGAGGATCAGGCTCAGCGGGGTGAGCCGCAGCAGTTCCACCGCCGCCAGCGACGCGATCACGGCCACGACGTACACGGCGAACGTCGACCACGGCGCGGGCAGGTGCGAGGCCACCGAACCCGCGCCGCCGACCGTCAGCGCCCACAGGAAGACGGGGTGGACGAGGAACACGCCGAAGGAGCGGTCGGAGGCGCGTTCCACGAACCGGGAACCGAGGCCGCCGGCCCGCCGGTCGGTCCACGCCGCGCCCAGGGCGTAGAACACCGCGACGACGGCGACGCACCACGGGATCATCACCGGCTGGAAGACGTCGGTGGCGAACACCGCGCCGACCCCGCTCGCGACCGACCACTGGTACCAGCCCTCGGCCGCGGCCCCGGTCACGACGAACGCGACAGCCAGGACGGCCGGGTGGGCGCGGACCCACGCGTCGACCTGCTCGTGGTGCAGCGCGACCACCCCGCCGAGCACCAGGAAGAACTGGTAGCTGCCCACGAAGGATCCGGCGTAGGGCAGCACCGCCGCCACCCACCCGGTGGGCGTCGGGTCGTGCAGCACGATGTCGATCACGACCTGCAGCGCGGCGCTCGCCGCGACGAGCAGTCCGTGCCGGCCACGGGTGGCCGCCAGCAGTCGCTGGAACAGCGGGAACACCAGATAGAACTGCATCGAGACGAGCAGGAAGTACAGGTGGAACCAGGCCGTCCCGGTGAGCAGGTTGCGCACGAGCACCGCCAGGGCCTCGCCGGCCGGCAGCGGCGCGGTGCTCAACGCGATCCCGGTGTACAGCGCCGACCAGACCACGTAGGGCACCCCGACCAGCAGGAAACGGCGCCGCCAGAACGGCGCGACCCGCAGGCCACCGGTGCGGTAGCGGTGCACCAGCACGAACGCGGTGAGGACGAAGAACGCCTCCCGGGTGAAGTGCAGCAGCATCACCGCGGCGCCGCCGGGCACGCTGTCGATCGGGTTGACCGTCGACACCGTGTGCACCGCGATCACGCAGGCGAACGTCAGCACCCGGACCAGGTCGGCCGCGTAGACGTGCCGCGCCCGGGAGGCCCGCCCCGGGCGGGTGGCCGTCTCCTCGCTCATCCGCCCACCATGGCCGACTCCTCGGCGAGCTGCTCACGCAGGGCCCGCCTGCGCACCTTCCCGGTGGGCCCGACGGGGAAACCGCGGACCACCCGGATCTCCGCCGGCCGCTTGAACCGGCTCAGCTGTTCCGCGCACCGTTCGTCCAGCCGGCGGACGAGCTCGGCAGCGTCGGCGTCGTCGAGCCCGGTGCGGACACAGGCGACCGGCACCTGGCCGAGCACCTCGTCCGGGCGGGCCACGACGACCGCCTCGACGACCTCCGGCTCGCGGAGCAGCACCTCCTCCACCTCCCGGGGGTGCACCAGCTCGCCGCCCCGGTTGACCACGTCATCCGCCCGTCCGGCCAGGTAGAGGTACCCGTCGGCGTCACGGTGGCCCAGATCGGCGGTGTCCAGCCAGCCGGCATCGTCGAACGAGTCGGCGGCCGCGCCGCCGGCGTAGCCGCGGATCACACCCGCGCCCCGGATCCGCACCCGGCCGACCACCCCCGGCGCGCACCGGGTCCCGTCGGGCCCCACCACCTCGAGCTCGACGTCCACCGGGAGCCCGGCGGATCCGGGCCGGGGCGGGGCGTCCAGCGGCGTCGCGGTGATCTGGCTCGCCGCCTCGGTCATCCCGTAGCTCTCCACCACCGGCACCCCGGTGCGGGCGGTGACGAGCTCGCGCACCGCGGCCGGCAGCGGCGCCGACGCCGAGCGGATGAACCGCAGCCCGGGTGGCACCACGGGGACGTCCTCGCGGGCGAGGATCGTGAGGATGGCCGGCACGGCGTTGACCCAGGTGATGTCCCGGTCGACGAGCAGCTGCCAGAACCCGGTGCGGTGGAAGCGCCGGTCCAGCACCAGCGTGGCCCCGGCGATCAGCGTGGCCAGCAGGCCGACCACCTGCCCGTTGATGTGGAACAGCGGGAGCGGGTTGTAGCCGCGGTCGCCGGCGCCGAGCCGGTTGTGCCGGGCGACGGCCTGCCCGACGTGCAGCAGCTGGTGCTCGGTGAGCACGACGGTCTTGGGCGCGCCGGTGGAGCCCGACGTCAGCAGCGCGGCCGAACCCTCGGGCCGCCGCGCGTGCGCGGGCGGGGCCGGCTCATCCGCCGGCTCGGCGGGCCGGCCGCTGCCGGGGTCCACCCGCACGCCGGCCCGATCGGCCCGGTCGGTGACGACGAGCGCCGGGCGCAGGGCGCGCCGCGCCCGTTCGACCTCGGCCGGCGGACATGCCGGGTCGATGGGGGCCGAGCAGCGTCCGGCGGCGATCACCGCGAGGTGGACGACGGCGAAGGCCAGCGGGTCGTCGACGTCGACGAGCACCCGGGCACCGGGCGGTGTGCCCGCGGCGTCGAGCGTGCGGGCCCAGGCGTCGGCCGCCGACGCGAGGGCGGCGTAGTCGACGACGCGGTCGCTGCGCGCGTCGGCCACGAACCGGTGGCCCGGTGTGCCGGCGGCGCGGGCGGCCAGCAGATCGCACAAGCGGATGCCCATGGCACCGCAGATTGGCCTATCCAGCTGAGAGAGAGCTGTGTACGGCGGGCCGATGTGATGCGGTTGACCGGGCTGCTGCCCGGACGAGCGGCCGGGGCGCATACTCAGGCCCGTGATGGGGGGGAAGCGCCCGTGGCGGCGCGGCCGTGGCGAGGGGCGCAGGATGCTCATGCCCCGGCTGCTGCTGGTGCTCGTGCTGCTCACGACGACGGTGGCGCTGGCCGTGGGACTGACCGGTGGCGCGGGGACCCAGCCGGTGGCGGCCGCGTCCGGCGGGGTGGCCACGATGGCCGCGGCAGCACCGTCCGACCTGGTCAGCGACGTGCACTCGGCCGTCGTCGGCGGCGTGCAACGCACCTACCTCACGGTCGTCCCGGCGGGCGCCACCGGCCCGCTCCCGCTGCTCGTCGTGCTGCACGGGCGCGGCCAGTCGCGGCAGACCGTCGTCGACCAGACCGGGTTCCTCCGGCTGGCCGAGCAGCGGCAGGCGGCGCTGGTCTACCCCGACGGACTGCAACGGTCGTGGAACGCCGGCCACGGCTGCTGCGGCGCCGCCGGCGCCCGGGGCAACCCCGATGTGGCGTTCGTCTCCACCGTCGTGGCCGCCGTGCTGCACACCCTGCCCGTCGACGTCCACAGGGTCTACGTCGCCGGGTTCAGCAACGGCGGCAAGCTGGCCTACAGCGCGGTGTGCGCGCACCCGGCGCTGTTCGCCGCGGTCGCCACCTACGGCTCGGTCCCGCTGACGCCGTGCCCGGCCGGCGCCCCGCCGGTGCCGGCCTTCCTCGCGGCGGGCGCCCACGACGTCATCCTGCCCTACAACGGGGCACCCCACGGGCATCCGCCGCTACCGCCGGTGCGCACCGCCGTGGCCTGGCTGCGGGCCCAGGACGGGTGCACCGGCGCCGCGCAGGTCAGCACGGTCGGCCCGGCGACGGTTCAGCACTGGACCAGATGCCGCGCCGGCGCCGAGGTGGAGTCGGTGCTGTACCCGGGCCTCGGGCACACCTGGCCCACCAGGCAGCTGGTCGGCCGCCAGGCCTCCGCGGAGGCGCTGATGTGGCCGTTCCTCAGCCGCCACCGGCTGGCGACGGCGAGTGCGACCCCGGCGTTGCCGCCGGCGCCCCACCACCCCGCCGCCCTGTAGATCCGCGCCGGCGCCCCGGCGTCAGGACCGCCCGTCGCGGTGGCCGAGGCTGCGGACCTGGGTGCGCAGGATCTGGCCGAGCTGGTCCTGCCGGCCCTCCATCTGCCCGGGCGTCCCCGCCAGGCCCACCGCGGCGACCACCCGGCCGTCCTCGCGCACCGGGGTCGCGACGGCCCACACCTCGGGGTTCATGTGCCCGCGGGTCGTCGCGACGTCCTCGGAACGGATCGTGTTGAGCTCGGTGAGGAAGCCGTCGACGTACTGCTGGTCGGCCGGGTCGAGCCCGTTGAGGTAGGCGTAGAGCTCGCGCTTGTCGAGGTTGGCGAGCAGCACCCGGCCGGTCGCGGTGCGGATCAGCGGCCGGTGGATGCGGGTCTCGGTGGCGTAGGCGTGGGCGGGGGAGTCGGTCGCGTAGTCGATGTAGATGACATCGCGGCCGACCATGACCCCGAGCAGCACCGTGCACCCGGTCATGTCGAGCAGCGTCTCGAGATCGTCGTGCCGGACCACGCTGACCGGCGGGCGGTCGGCGAGCAGGTTGAGCACGTAGGGCGCCGGCCCGAGGACGAACCGGCGGCCCTGCTCGGTGAGATAGCCGACCGCGGCCAGGCCGTTGACCAGGCCCTGGACGGAGCTGATCGGCGCGCCGACGCGCTGGGCGATCTCGGTGAGGCTCAGCCCGCCGTGTTCGCGGGCCGCGAGCTCGAGGATCTGTGCGATGCGGTCCACCGTGCGGTGGTTGCGGCGCCGGGACCGCGCGGGCGACGGGGCCGGTGCGCCGGCCGTCGGGGCGGGGTTCATGCCAGCTCTCCGTTCCGCCGCGAAAACGTATATACGTAGGGTAGTTCACGATCTTGCACATCTCTCGGCGGTGTCGCCCATCGCTACACAGCGAATCCGCTGGGTTACGTATATACGGAGACTGTGCGGATATTGCGTAATCGTGATCTCGGCCATACAGTCGGGCCCGATCTTCCCGGGGCCGGCTGGTCGGTACCCGGAGCGAGACCGACGGAGGCGATGTGGCCGACTCTGATGCCGATCCGAACCCCGCTCCGGGCCCGCTGGCCGGGCTCCGGATCATCGATCTGACCACCGTGATCATGGGTCCGTACGCCGCGGCCATCCTGGGCGACCTGGGTGCCGACGTGATCAAGGTCGAGGAGCCGGCCGGGGACATGGCCCGCGGCATCGGGCCGCGCCGCCACCCCGGGATGAGCGGCCTGGCGCTCAACCTCAACCGCAACAAGCGCAGCGTCGCGATCGACCTGAAGGCGCCCGAGGGTCGAGAGGTGCTGGCCGACCTGGTCCGCGGCGCCGACGCCGTGCTGACCAACCTGCGGCCGGCCTCCCGCGAGCGCCTCGGGCTGACCTACGAGGCCCTGGCCGCGGTGAACCCCGGGGTCGTGCTGTGCACCGCGCAGGCCTTCCGCACCGGCTCCGACGTGGAGAACCTGGCCGCGTACGACGACATCGTGCAGGCGCGGTCGGGGATGACCTCGCTGTACCAGCGGGCCGGTGGCGAGCAGGGTTACGCGCCGTTCGTGGTGGCCGACAAGGTGTGCGGGCTGACCGTCGTCTACAGCCTGCTGGCCGCGCTGATGCACCGCGAGCGCACCGGCGAGGGCCAGTGGGTGGACGTCCCGATGGTCGACACCATGATCGCCTTCAACCTCGTCGAGCACCTCAACGGGCACACCTTCGAGCCGCCCGAGGGCGGCTTCGGCTGGACCCGGGTGCTCACCGCCAACCGGCGCCCGCAGCGCACCGCTGACGGCTGGGTCTGCCTGCTGCCCTACTCCGACCGCAACTGGCGGGACTTCTTCGACCACATCGGCCGCCCTGAGCTGGGTGCCGACCCGCGGTTCGGCACCGTCGACCGGCGGCACGCGAACATGGCCGCACTGCTCGACGTCGTCGCGGCCGCGGCCGCGGAGCGCACCACCGCGCAATGGCTGGAGTTCTGCGCCCGCGTGAGCATCCCCGCGACTCCCGTGATGGAGCTCGAGGACGTCCCCGACGACCCGTACGTCCGCGAGGGCGGCCTGGTGACCACGGCGATCCACCCGACGGAGGGCCGCTACCGCGCGGTGTCGACCCCGGCCCGCTTCTCCCGCACCCCGGGCCGGCTGCGCCGGCACGCCCCCCGGCTGGGCGCCGACACCCGCGATGTCCTCGCCGAGGCCGGGCACACCGTCGCGCGCATCGACAACCTGCTCGCCGCCGGGGTCGCCTACGCCGCCGGCGAGCCCGCTGCGCTCGAGGCGGCGGGATGAGCGCGCCGGTGCGGCCGGGACCGACCCGGATCCCGCGGAACGCGCCGCGCACGGCCTCGCAGGCCGGCCTGCGCCCGGCCCTGCGCGCGGCGCTGCAGCCCTCCGTGCAGCGCGCCCACGAGCCCGAGGCCGAGGGACTGACGCGCGACCCGGCGGCGCGCACCGAACGGTTGCTGCTGGATGCCTACCTGCGCTCCCGCAGCCGGCTCGCCGGGCGGCCGGTGACCTGCGTCAGCGAGCGGACGATCATCAGTAACCCGGTGGCGGCCCGGCTGTTCCACGGGGTGAGCCAGGCGATGCTCTGGGAGCAGGCCGCCCGGGCCATCGCCAGCGGCCGGGCGGACTCGTGCGAGTTCCCGCTCGCCGACGGTCGCACGGTCGTCGGGGTGTGCCGGCCGATCGACGACCACGGCCGGGTCATCGGCGCCGTCATCGAGGCCGCCGGCTGCGACGAGCCGCCCCGCGGGGCGCCCACCCGGGTCCGGGCCACGGTCGGCGCGGGCGAGTTCGCCGGGCTGGCCGGGCAGGGCGAGCAGTGGCGGGAGATGTGTGCCGAAGCGGTGCACGCCCGCGACAGCGGCCTGCCGATACTGGTCCGCGGTGAGGTCGGCACCGGCAAGCTCAGCCTGCTCACCGCGCTGTTCGGCGCCGAGCGGGTGCGGGTCATGGACGCCGCGCTGGTGCCCGTCGACGGGTTCACCGCGTGGGCCCGCGAGCTGCGCGAGCGGCTCGCGGAGCCGGGCGCGGTCGTCGTGGTGCGCCGTCTGGAGTGCCTCGAGCCACCCGCCGCGCAGACCGTGTGCAGCCTGCTCGACCTGGCCCACCCCGACGTCCGGCCGGCCGGCACGCTGACCCTCGGCGCCGGCGCGGGGGAACCGTTCCGGCCCCTGCTGCGGCGCTTCGCGGTGGCGACCATCGACGTCCCGGCGCTGCGCCGGCGCCTCGACGACCTGCCCCAGCTGCTGGCCGCGCTGAGCCTGCGGGTCGAGGGCCGGCCGCGGCGCTGGATGCCCGAGGCCGTGCAGGCACTGTCCCGGTTGGAGTGGACCGAGAACATCCGCGAACTGGAGAACGTGGTGCGCCGGGTCATCGCCGGCTGCCCGGCCGGCGACATCCGCGCCCGCCACCTGCCCGACGAGGTGCTGACCGACGCCCCGCGCCGCCGGCTCACCCAGCTCGAGCAGCTGGAGTTCACCGAGATGCTGTCCACGCTGCGGCGCACCGGCGGCAACAAGAAGGAGGCCGCACAGATCCTGGAGATCTCCCGGTCGACGCTCTACCGCAAGATGCGCCAGTTCGGGATGGATCTGACTCGCAGCGCGTTCTGAGGGGCCGGAGGCATCTCAGCCGGGCGGCGTGACGGCCGCGCGGAGCCGCTCGAGGAAGGGCAGCTGGCCCTTCACCAGCTTGCTGCGCGCGGCCTCGAGGTCGAACCAGGCGGCCCGGTCGATCTCGGGAAAGCTGCGCAGCGTGCCGGAGCCGCGCGGCCACTCGATCTCGAAGGTGTTGCTCTGGATGTGCTCGGCGTCGAAGTCCCCGTGCACCGCGAACGCGGTGACCTTCTTCCCTCCGGACTGGGTTACCGTGCCGAGGTCGACGTGCGGCCCGGGCGGTGGCGGCGCGCCGAGTTCCTCGGTGAACTCGCGGGCCGCCGCGGCCCGCGGGTCCTCGCCGGCGTCGTGCTCGCCCTTGGGGATCGACCAGGCGTGGTCGTCCTTGCGTGCCCAGAACGGCCCGCCCATGTGCCCGAGCAGCACCTCGAGCCGGCCGGGTCCGGTGAACCGGTAGAGCAGGATCCCCGCGCTGAGTCGCACGTCGTCATCCTGGCCGGTCCGCCGTCCGCCCACGCTCGCGCAGCGTCCTGAGGCGTGCATCGCCGCCTCGCGCGCCGACGCGCCGATTGACAGCAGAGTTCTCTTGCGAAACTCTGCACGTCATGGAGTGGACCGGGCAGCGCTACGCCGACACCCCGACGGTGCAGGCGCAGACCTACGTCGAGGCACCGCCGCAGCGGGTGTGGGAACTGGTCAGCGACATCGAGCTGATGCCGCAGGTCAGCACGGAACTGCAGTCGGTGGAGTGGCTGGACGGGGCGACCGGGCCGGCGGTGGGCCACACCTTCCGCGGCCACAACGCGCACCAGGCCATCGGGGAATGGTCGACGACCTCACACGTGATCGAGTGCGAGGCGCTGCGGGCGTTCGCCTGGGCGGTCGAGGACCCGGCCTGCCCCACCGCGGTCTGGCGGTTCACGCTGCAGCCCGAGGGCCCGGGGACGGTACTGCGGCAATGGATGCAGATGGGGCCGGGCCGGTCGGGGCTGAACCTGGCGATCGACCGGATGCCCGACCGGGAGCAGAAGATCGTCCACGGGCGGCTGTGCGAGATCGAGGCGGGCATCGAGAAGAACCTGGCCGAGATCAAGAGACGGGCCGAGACCGCGTGATGCGCACGGCCACCACGGTCGAGGCCTCGGGCGGCGCGAGCTGGCAGGAGACGCTGGACTTCGTGCTGGAGGCCGAGAAGCTCGGGCTCGACATCTGCTGGGTGGCCGAGGCCTGGGGCTCAGACGCGCCGTCGCCGCTGGGTTACCTGGCGGCCCGCACCGACCGGATGCTGCTCGGCTCCGGAGTCATCCAGCTCGGCACCCGCACCCCGGTCGCGATCGCGATGACGGCGATGACGTTGGCCTACCTGTCCGGCGGCCGCTTCCTGCTGGGTCTGGGCACCTCGGGGCCGCAGGTCATCGAGGGCCTGCACGGCGTCCCGTTCGCCAAGCCGCTGGCCCGGATGCGGGAGACCGTCCAGATCGTCCGCCGGGTCTTCACCGGGGAGAAGGTGACCTACTCCGGCGACCGGTTCCAGATCCCGCTGCCCGGTGGGGAGGGCCGCCCGATGCGGGTCACCGTGCCGGCCGCCGCGGAGATCCCGATCTACCTGGCGACGCTGTCGCCGAAGATGCTGCAGCTGACCGGCGAGGTCGCCGACGGCTGGCTCGGCACGAGCTTCGTCCCCGAGGGCGCGGACGCCTACCTCGGCCATCTCGACACCGGACTGGTCCGCGCCGGCCGCACGCGCGCGGACATCGACATCTGCCAGGGCGCCGAGGTCGCCTTCGCCGACGACCTCGACGACCTCGCCCGGCTGGTGGGCCGGCGCAAGTCCGAGCTCGCCTTCAGCCTGGGCGGGATGGGGTCGGCCGCCACCAACTTCTACAACGACGCCTACAGCCGCCAGGGGTGGGCCGAGGTCGCTGCGCAGGTCCGCGAGCGCTGGCAGGCCGGCGACCGGGACGGGGCCGCGGGCCTCGTCACCGACGAGATGGTGCTGGCCACGACGCTGATCGGCACCGAGGACATGGTCCGCGAACGGCTGCGGGTATGGCGCGCCGCCGGCGTCGACACCGTCCGGCTCTACCCGGCGGGTGAGACACTCGACGACCGGCTGACCACGCTCGGCCGCGCCCTCGACCTGGTCCGCGCGGCGGGCTGAGCGGGTGGCAGCGGACCGCGCGAGGGGCGTCACGCCGCGGCGCCGCCCCGCTGCGGGAAATCCGGGACCTCGTCCAGGCCGGCCGGCCGGTCGCCGACACCGAACCCGGTGTCGTGCCACCAGCGGTGCCAGCATCCGGGGCACTGCACGAACACACGCCGGCCCTCGGCGCCCAGCAGGAACCGCCAGTGCGTCTCGCAGCTGCGGCCCGCGGCGCAGGCCGCGCAGTGGACCTGGTCGTCGCAGCGCGGGCAGGCCACCCAGACGCGGCGGCCGATGTCGGCCTGCGGGTCACGCATCGAGCACGCCCGCCTCGACCAGCATCCGGTAGATCTCCTGCTGTTCGGCGTCGAGCCCGCTGTAGAGCATCCGGCGGGCCTGGGTCTCGGCGGCCAGCGCTGCGCCCGGATCCCAGTCGGGGGTCGCGGCGAGGACCGCGGCCAACCGGGTGTTCTCGTGCGCGGCCATGTCGAACGCGTAGCCGGGGAGGTCGTCGGGGTGTTCGGGGAGCTGGGGGAGCAGTCGGTCCACCCCTCGTGGGTACTACCGGTCGGGCCTGCCCAACCAGACGGTCGTGACCGACCCGATTGTGTAACCGCACACACCCGGCCGGTTCATGGCCCGAGGATCTGCCGCAGGTGCAGGTTGGCGAAGCGGCGGTCCGGGTCGAGCCGGTCGCGCACGGCCACGAAGTCGTCGAAACGCGGGTAGGTCTCGCGCAACCGCGCCGCGTCGAGGGAGTGCAGCTTGCCCCAGTGCGGCCGCCCGCCGACCGACCGCGCGATCTGCTCCACGGCGTCGAAGTAGGCCCGATGGTCGCGGCGCACATGCTGGTGCACCGCGATGTAGGCGCTGTCGCGCTGGTAGGCGGTGGACAGCCAGACGTCGTCGGCGGCGGTCACCCGCACCTCGACCGGGAACGCGATGTGCTCGCCGCTGCGCCGCAGCCAGCCGTCGATCTCGGTGAGCACGTGGCGGGCGGCCTTCCGCGGCACCGCATACTCCATCTCCCGGAACACCACCCGGCGCGGCGAGGCGAACACCCGGTAGGAGCGGTCGACGTACTCCCGCGCCGAGAGCGCCCGCGCGGCGAGGGCGTTGACCCGCGGGATCATCGACGGGCGGGCCGCGCACAGCCGGTTGGTCCACTCGAACACGGTGTTGGACAGGAACTCGTCGTCGATCGCGCGGCGCAACCGGCCCAGCGGGCGGGCAGGCCCGCGGCTGTGGTTGTTGCGCTTGGTGAGTACCCGGCGGGTGTGCGGGAACCAGTAGAACTCGGCGTGGTCGTTGGCCGCGGCGAGCTCGTCGAAGCCGTCGAGGACGTCACCGAGCAGGCCCGGGGCCTCCGTGGCGTGCAGCAGGAACGCGGGGACGCACTGCAGCGTCACCGTCGCGATGACACCGAGCGCGCCCAGGCCGATCCGGGCCGCGGCGAACACGTCCGGGTTCTGCTCGGCGGAGCAGTCGAGCAGCGTGCCGTCGGCGAGAACCAGCCGCAGGCCGCGGACCTGGGTGGCGAGGCCGCCGAAGCGCGCCCCGGTGCCGTGGGTGCCGGTGGAGATCGCACCGGCGACGGTCTGCCCGTCGATGTCGCCGAGGTTCTCCATCGCCAGCCCGAGCGCCCACAGCCGCTCACCGAGCTCGTGCAACGTGGTGCCGGCGAGCACGGTGACCAGGCCCGCTTCGATGTCCGCACGCAGGATCCCGGTGAGTCGGCCGAGCCGCACCGCGACGCCGTCGGTCACCGCGATCGGGGTGAACGAGTGTCCGGAGCCCAGCGCCTTGACCCGGAGCCCACGCGCGGCGGCCTCCCGGACGACGGTCTGCAGTTGCGCGACGGAAGCCGGAGAAGCGAACAGTTGTGGCCGCGCGTCGGCGGTGCCGGCCCAGTTGGACCAGAACGGCCCGTCGCCCCATGCCACGACTCGAAGGGTCCCATCCGGCGGGACCCGTGACATCCTCCGTGCCAGGCCCACGAGGCTCGCCCAGGTGTCTGATGTGACCTGGAGCACCTAAGCTCGCAGTCCCAGGTGTGACGGCGAGGAGGCCGCGATGAACCGACGGGACATCGAGTTCGACGCCGAGGGTGTTCTCCTGCGGGGCTGGTTCTACCCCGCCGAGGGGGCCTCCGGGCGGGCGCCGACCATCGTGATGGCGCACGGGTTCTCTGCGGTCAAGGAGATGTACCTGGACTCCTTCGCCGAGGTGTTCGCCGACGCCGGCCTGAACGCGCTGGTGTTCGACAACCGCAACTTCGGAGCCAGCGACGGCGTGCCGCGCCAGGAGATCGACCCGTGGGCGCAGGTGCGCGACTACCGGCACGCGATCACCTGTGCGTGCACGCTCGACGAGGTCGACCCGGTCCGGATCGGGATCTGGGGCACCAGTTACTCGGGCGGGCACGTGCTCGTCGTCGGCGCCATCGACCGGCGCGTGCGGGCTGTCGTCGCGCAGGTCCCGCTCGTCAGCGGCTCGGCCAACGTCGGCGAGCTCGTCCGCTCCGACTTCCGGGCCGGGTTCCGGGAGATGTTCGACGCCGACCGTGCCGCCCGGTTCGCCGGCGACCCGCCCGCGATGGTGCCGGTGGTCGATGCCGATCCGCTGGCCCCCTCGGCGCTGCCGACGCCGGACTCGTACACGTGGTTCACCGAGACCGGCAAGACGCGGGCGCCGTCCTGGCGCAACGAGGTCACGCTGCGCACCGTGGAGATGCTGGGGGAGTACGAGCCGGCCGGCTACATCGGCCGGATCAGTCCGACGCCGCTGCTGCTCGTCGTCGCCCGGGAGGACGTCCTCACCCCCACCCATCTCGCCATCGACGCCTACGAGCGGGCCCGGGAGCCGAAGAAGCTCGTGATCCTGCCGGGCGGGCATTTCGATGCCTACGTGAAGGGGTTCGAGGGCGCGAGCGCGGCGGCCCGGGACTGGTTCGTCGAGCACCTGCTGGTCTGACCGCGGTTCAGCTGAACCGCCCGGTGTGGCCCTTGACACACTTGTCGCCGGCTGTTGGACTGCTGGCATGCTAGCGGGCCAGATCGGGGGGTAGTCACGATGGAGATCAGGTTTGCCAAGGGCGTCACCTCCCGGCAGGGGCGGACCGGCTGGCCGGAGGGGACCGTCGAGGACGAGCACGGCCGCGGCGGGTTCTTCGGTGAGGTCTCGATGCTCTACCGGTCGCACCCGCCGACGCGCTGGACCCGCATCGAGGGCGACCTCAAACCGCGGGCCATGAACTCCCTGCGGGTGCAGCCGACCGACCAGATCGACCCGGCCGGCATCCCGGAACGGATCCTGCACAACCCCGACGTGCACCTCTACGTCTCCCGGCGCCGCGAGCCCATGTCGTACTACATGCGCAACGCCGACGGCGACGAGATCCACTTCGTGCACGAGGGCCGGGGCACCGTGGAGACCGACTACGGCCCGCTGCCCTACGAGACCGGGGACTACGTCGTCATCCCCAAGGGCACCAACTACCGCGTCGTCCCGGACGTGCCGGACAACTTCTTCCTGATCATCGAGTCGCGCACGGGCCCGGTCGGCTTCCCGGACCGCGGCATGTTCGGCCAGCACGTGCCGTTCGACTTCGCGCTGCTGCACGCCCCGGACCCGCAACCCGCGCCGCCGGAGACCGAGCCCCGCGAGTACGAGATCCGGATCAAGCGCGCCGACCGGTGGACGCGCGTCTACCACGACTTCTGCCCGCTCGACGTCGTCGGCTGGACCGGCAACCTGTGCGTCTACAAGCTCAACGTGCGCGACCTGCGCGGGCCGTCGTCGGACCGCACCCACCTGCCGCCGGTCAGCTACGCGACGTTCCAGTGCCCCGGGTTCTGGGTGGTCACGTTCCAGCCCAAACCGTTCGAGACCGCGCCGGACGCCGTGCGGGTGCCCAGCTACCACCGCAACGTCGACTACGACGAGGTCATCTTCACCCACTCCGGCCGGCTGATGTCGCGCTCGGAGGAGTTGGGCACGGGAACGGTCACGCTGCACCCGGCCGGTATCCACCACGGCCCGAACCCGAAGGCGTTCGAGGCTGCGGAGAAGCTGGACCGGATGGAGGCCTATCTCGTCAACGTCGACTCGGAGAAGCCGCTGGCGTGGACCCAGGCGTTCATCGACGCCGAGGACCCGGACTACTGGGCGACGTTCTCCGACCAGGCGGTCCGGGTCGACGGCGGCCGCGCATGACCGTGGGCGGCGCCCGTCCGGAGGACAACCAGACCGACACCTACCTCAAGCGCACCCGGTACACCACGTTCTCGTCGCTGCCGGCGGGTTGCGCGGCCGAGATGATCAGTCTGTTCGCCACCGACGGCGCCGAGACCCGCGGCATGCTCTACGCCCCGGCGGGCGCGTCGCGGACCGTCGTGTGCTTCTCCCACCCGCGCGTCGACGTGCAGCGCCACTTCCAGATCCGGCACTTCCTCGACGCCGGGTACGCGGTGTTCGCGCACAACAGCCGCTGGCTGGGCAACGACGTCGCGACCACGCACGAGCACCTGCTGCTCGACATCGCCGGCGCGCTGCGACACCTGCGCGGCGAACGGGGTTTCGGATCCGTCGTGCTGCTGGGCACCAGTGGTGGCGGCTCGCTCTACGGCTTCTACCAGGCCCAGGCCGCGACCCCGCCGCAGCAGCGGCTGCGCGACCTGCCCTCGGGCGAGCCGATCGACCTGCCCGGCGAGGACATGCCGGTCGCCGACGGGATCATCCTGTCCGCGGCGCACACCGGCCAGGGTGCGCTGCTGGGCCGGATCATCGACCCGTCGGTCGTCGACGAGGCCGACCCGATCGCCGTCGATCCCGCACGGGACATGTTCGACCCGGCCAACGGGTTCCGGGAGCGCCCGGCACAGAGCCGCTACAGCGCGGAGTTCCTCACCGCCTACCGAGCGGCCCAGCACGAGCGGGTGCGCCGACTCGACGCGATGGCCCGGGCCGCCGTCGCCGAGCAGCGCCGCTACCGGGACATGCTGGCCGAGCCCGGCGCCGAGCAGCTCTCCACCAGGGCGAAGGCGGAGATCCGCCGCCGCGCGGTGGCCGCGAAGTACATGGTCGTGTACCGGACCACGGCCAACCCGGCCTACCTGGACCTGCGGATCGAGCCCAGCGACCGGGTGCAGGGCGGCATCTGGTCGGCTCAGCCCGAGATGGACAACTTCGGCGAGTGGGGGCTGGCCCGGCTCGTCACTCCACGGGCCTGGCTGAGCACCTGGTCGGCGATCTCGTCGCGGGCCCGCCTGGTCGACAACGCGGCGGCACTCGACATCCCGTGCCTGGTCACCACCGGCACCGCCGACCGCGACATCTACCCGTCCGACAGCCGGGCGATCCACGACGCCGTCCCGCACGCGGACAAGTCGCTCGTGATGATCGAGGGCGCGGACCACTACCTGTTGCCGTCGGGGGAGCGGGGCGCCGGCCGGGACACCCGCGCCGAGGCGGCCGACCACGTCCAGAAGTGGATGCGGGAGCGCTTCGAGGCCTGATCACCGCGCACGCGGAGACGAAGGAGTCACCCATGCGGTTCGGGATGCTCAGCATCTGCGACAACGACCCCGCCCAGCGGTCCAACCAGCAGTTCTACGCCGAACTGCTGGACCAGATCGTGCTCGCCGAGGAACTCGGCTACGAGGACTTCTGGATCGCCGAACACCACTACAGCAACTACGGCGTCGTGCCCTCACCGGCCGTGCTGCTGTCCGCCGCGGCCGCCCGCACCAGCCGGATCGGGCTGGGCTGCGGGGTCAGCATCCTGCCCTTCCACGACCCCGTGCAGGTGGCCGAGGACTACGCGATGGTCGACCTGATCAGCAACGGCCGGCTGGTCTTCGGAGCCGGCCGCGGCTTCCTCATCCACGAGTACGAGGGCTTCCGCATCCGTGACCAGGACGAGAGCCGCGAGCGCTTCGACGAGTCGCTCGACATCATCCGGAAGGCTTGGACGGGGGAGCGGTTCAGCTATCACGGCACGTACTACCGGGTCGACGACGTGCGGATCAACGTGCTGCCCGTGAAGCCACCGCCGATGTACATGGCGGCGCTGAGCCCGTCGAGCTTCGAGCGGGCTGCGGCGCTCGGCATCCCGGTGGCCGGGGTCAGCGCGACGCTGCGCACGATGGACCGGATCGAAGAACGCATCGGCACGTTCAAGCGGTTGTGGGCCGAAGCCGGCCGCGACGCGTCGACGGTCGACGTTCCGATGACCTGGTACACGTTCGTCGTGCCGTCCAAGGACCGGGCGTACTCCGACGGCGGCCGGCAGCTCATCGACTACTACCGCAGCATCGGCAGCGTGTTCGATCCCCGGCGCATCAACGACCCGGAGGGCCGCAAGGTCTACGAGGAGCTCTACGCGTGGAACAACACGGTCACCTGGGAGCACATCGAGAACAACACCGACGTCGCGATGATCGGTGACCCGGAGACGGTGATCGCCAAGCTGGAGAAGGCGCGCGCGGCAGGCGTGGAGAAGGTGCACTGCTTCATGAACTTCGGCAACCGCCCGCACGCCCAGGTGGCCGCGTCCATGGAACTGTTCGCGAAGGAGGTCATGCCGGCGCTGCGGTGAGGGCGGTCACGAGCGGGGGATCGGCGCGTTCCACCGCCGCCACAGCGCGAGGATGCGCAGGGCGGCGACGAGCGCGGCGCCGACCAGGGTGACCGGGACCGGTGGCAGCCCGAGCCGGTTCCCGGCGACCACCACGCCGGCCCCGGCCGCCGCGGCCAGCGCGTAGATCTCGCGGCGCAGCACCAGCGGGATCTCGTTGAGCAGCACGTCGCGCAGCACGCCGCCGCCGATCCCGGTGATCACGCCGATCAGCCCGGCGGTGACGACCGGAGCGGCGGCGTCCAGCGCGACGGCGGTGCCGGTGGTGGCGAACAGCGCGAGCCCGAGCGCGTCGGCGAGTTGCACACCGCGGCGCAACCGGGCGACGGTCGGATGGAACCGGAACACGATCAGCGCGACGACCAGCGGTGTGAGCAGGTAGGGCCACTGCCGCAGGGTGGTCGGCGGGGTGATGCCGAGCAGCACGTCACGGGTCACCCCGCCGCCGAGCGCGGTCACGGCGGCCAGCACGACGACGCCGAACACGTCCAGTCGGGAGTGCACCGCGGCGAGCGCCCCCGAAGCGGCGAACACTGCGACCCCGAGCAGGTCGAGCAGCACGATCACACGGGGAGGGTAGCCCGGTGCTCGGAGGGGCAGACCTGGTTGCGCGCACCTGCGCCGGACTGTCGGAGGCGTCCGACATCATCGAACGTATGTTCGATGACATGATGACGGCCGAGGTGGAGTCCGAGCTGGTCGGCATGGCGGGCCACCTGGCCGCGGGAACCTGCCGGCTCCTGCAGCTGATGGCCGAGTTCGATCGCCGTGACGGGTGGGCCGGCCACGGCGTGCGGTCGTGCGCACACTGGCTGAACTGGCGGGTCGGCATGAGCCTGCGCACGGCGCGCGACCATCTGCGTGTTGCGCACGCCCTCCGGGACCTCCCGGCGACGACGGCGGCGTTCGCCGCGGGCCGGGTCTCCTACTCCAAGGTCCGTGCACTGACGCGGGTCGCGACGGCGGACAGCGAGGAGTCGCTGCTCGCGATCGCGCTGAACGGAACGACCTCACAGCTCGAGACGCTGGTGCGGGCCGCACGGGCGGGTGCCGACGCGCGGCCGGTCGCGGCCCGTCGCTACCTGCGGTGGACGTGGGCGAGCGACGGGTCGCTGGTGCTGCGCGCCCGGATCCCACCCGAGCAGGGCGCCGTCGTCATCGCGGAGATCGAGGCGGCGACGGCGGGCGGCGGCGGTTCAGCTGAACCGCCCGATGCTCCGCAGCCGGCACCCGAACCGTCGGCCGAGCACCATCACGCCTGGCAGGAGGCGCAGCAGGAGCAGGCGGCCCGCGGGGCCGAACACGCTCCGGGACCGGCGCTGGATCCGGTGTCGGCCCGCCGCGTCGACGCCCTGCTCGCGCTGGTCGCCGGATCGGCCACCCCGAAGGCCGAACGCCTGGTCGTGCACCTGCGGGTGGATGACGACGCCACCTCCGCGGCCGGGCGCCCGCTCGCCGAGATCGATGCCGGGTCGATCGGCGGCGTCCCGATACCGGTGTCCACCGCCGCCCGCATCACCTGCACGGCCGACGTCCAGGCGTTGCTGGTGGACCGCCGCGGCAACCCGCTCTACCTGGGCCGGAGCCGCCGGCTGGTGTCGCGGGCCCAGCTGCGCGCGCTGCGTGCCCGGGACCGCTATCGGTGTGCCTTCCCGGGCTGCACCCACCGCCGCCACCTCGAGGCGCATCACGTCCGTCCCTGGCTGCGGGGCGGGCCGACCGACATCGACAACCTGCTGCTGCTCTGCGGGTTCCACCACATGCTGGTGCACGACCACGGTTACCGCATCACGGCCGCCGAGGGTGGGTTCCGCTTCGCCCGGCCCGACGGCGTGCCGGTGCCCGACGCCGGCGCACCGCCGCACGGCGCCGTCGCGGACCTGGTCGCCCGGCACGCCCGCCGCGGCATCGACGCCCGCACGATCACCCCGGACTGGGGTGGCGAGCGCCTGGATCCCAACCCGATCCTGGCCTGGCTGATACCCGAGTTGCGGGAGCGCGCGGCCGCGGCCTGAGGCGTCACGCCGCGGTGGGGACCAGCCCGAGCGGGGGGTCCTCCGGGCGGACGCCGGCCCGGAACCGCGCGACGACCTCGTCGGTCACCTCCGCAGCGGTGGCCGGGTTCCACCGCGGTGTGCCGTCCCGGTCGATCAGCATGGCGCGCACCCCCTCGGTGAAGTCCGGCCAGCGCACGCAGCAGCGGGTCAGCTCGTACTCGGTCTCGAGCGCGTGCTCCAGGCTCGGGACGGTGCGCGCCGCGCGGATCGCGCGCAGCGCCATGGTCCCTGCGAGCGGGGCGCCGCGGCCGATGGCCTCGGCGGCCTTGCGGGCCTCGGGACGCCCGGTCCGGTGCAGCGCGTCGAGGATCGCCGGGACGTCCTCGGCGGCATAGCACGCGTCGATCCACTCGCGGTCGATGGCGAGCGCGGGAACGCCCGGGTCGACGGCGAACTCCCCGGCGATCTCGGCGGCGTCGAGGCCCGGCGCCGGCTCGGCCAGCGCGGCGACGAACTCACCGAGCCGTTCGGGTGCGACCGCGACGTCGGCCAGCCCGCAGTAGACGGCCTCGGCGGCCGACAGCCGGGCCCCGCAGAGCGCGGCGTGCAGGCCGATCTCGCCCGGCGCGTGCGCGAGCAGCCAGCTGCCGCCGACGTCGGGGACGTAGCCGATGGTCACCTCGGGCATGGCGATCACGGTCCGCCGGGTCACCACCCGGACGCTGCCGTGCGCCGACACCCCGACGCCGCCACCCATCACCACGCCGTCCATCAGCGCGATGTACGGCTTGGGGTAGCGCGCGATCCGGGCGTTGAGTCGGTACTCCTCGGACAGCAACACAGGAGCCCCGTGCCCGCCGGTGGCCGCGTCGTCGGACAGGAAGCGCACGTCGCCGCCGGCGCACAGCCCGCGATCACCCGCACCGTCGATCAGCACCGCCTGCACCGCGTCGTCGTGTTCCCACGCGTCGAGGGCCGCGGAGATGGTGCGGATCATCGGCAGGCTCAGCGCGTTGAGCACCTGTGGACGGTTGAGCGTGAGCCGGCCGAGCACGCCCTCGCGCCGGACGATGACCTCGTGGTGGGCGCTCATCGGGCCGCCGCCAGCACTCCGGGCAGCTCGTGGGCGGCCTCGGCCAGACTCGGCCCGTACCAGGTCAGCAGCCGGCCGCTGACCAGTGCGGGCGGCACCCCGGGGAACGCCTCGGGGCCGTCGTCGGCGGTGAACAGGTAGGGCTCGTCGGGCAGCACGACGAGGTCGTGGTCGGGTAGCGCGTCCGGGTTGAAGCGCGGGTAGCGCTCCGGGTCGTCGGCCAGCACGTTGTCCACCCCGAGCCGGGCCAGCACCGCGCCGGCGAACGTGTCCCGGCCCAGCGCCATCCACGGCTTGCGCCAGATCGGGGTCACCGCGCGGCGGCGTTGCGCGGGCTCGGGCAGCGCGGCCCAGGCGTCGCGGGCCTTCCGCAACCAGTCGGGTTCGTCGAGCCCACAGGCCGCGAGCATCCGGGCGAGCGAGTCGAACGCGCCGTGCTCGCCGTCGAGGGTGCGCACGTCGGTGACGTAGACCGGGGCCCCGGCGGCGCGCAGCGCGTCGAGGTCGGGCAGCCGGTTCTCCTCCTGGTTGGCCAGCACCAGGTCGGGCGTCAGGGCGATGATCGCGTCGACGTCGGGGTTCTTGGTGCCCTTGATCCGTGGCACGTCGAGGTCGGCAGGGTGGGTGCACCAGTCGGTGGCGCCGACGAGCAGTCCGGGCGCGGACGCCGCGACGGCCTCGGTGAGGGACGGGACGATCGACACCACCCGGCGTACCTCGGCCGGCACGGTGACCTCGCGCCCCTCGTCGTCGACCACCGTACGCACGCTTCGCTCGCTCACGGCCTCAGACCGTAGCCGCCGAACCGCGGCGGTGCGCGGTGTCTGGAGCGTTCTCGGACGGCCCGGGCTCAGCCGACGAGCGCCAGGCTGATCAACGGGACGAACGTGATCAGCAGCAGCGTCCCGAGCAGCACCGCGGCGCTGGGCAGGGCCGCCTTCGCCACCCGCAGCACGCTCATCCGCGAGATCCCGCTGGCCACGAACAGGTTGACCCCCAGCTCCATGCCGATCGGGACCAGGATCGGCGATCGGCCGCCGGATTTCTGCTCGACCAGTTCCTCGAACCGGATGGTGAAGCTGCCGCTGCCGCCGGCCTGCCCGGCGCCGCGCACGGCGCACCCGGACAGGGTCGCCGCGAGAGCGAGCGACAGTGCGAGCACGGCGCTCAGCAGCGTGCGGCGCCCCGTGGCGGTGCGATTCCGCTGCTCCGTCTGGTTTGACCACCCTATGGAAGATCGACTGATGGTGTCAGCGGTGTGACCCTGCGTCACCTGCGTGAAGGTCGAGCAGTCGGGGACCGGAGCGCAGCACGAACTCGCGCAGCGCTCGCACGGGCGGCGGGGCGGCGCGGTCGCGCACCCAGGCCAGCCCGATGGTCCGGGTTGTGCGCGGCGTGGTGACCGGCAGTTCGACGACGCCCGTGACCGGTGACCGGGTGGACGGCGGGAGCAGGGCGACGCCGAGCCCGGCGCCGACCAGCCCGCGCAACGTCTCGACGTCCTCGCCCTCGAAGGCGAACCGGGGCTCGAACCCGGCCTCGCGGCACCACGCCTCGACGATGCTGCGCAGTCCGAAGCCGGGCAGGAAGCCGACGAACTGGGCGCCGGCCGCGTCGGCCAGCCGCAGCCCGGATCGTCGCTCGGCCAGCGGGTGCTCGGCGGGCACGGCCAGGCGCAGTTCCTGCTCGTGCATGGTCGCGACGGCGAGCCCGGGTTCGTCCGGCAGCGGCGAGGTCAGGCAGAGGTCGACCTCGCCGCCCCGCAGCCGGTCCAGCAGCACGGCGTGCCCTCCCTGGGCGAGGTCGATCCGGATGCCGGGGTGCTCGGCGCGGAACTCCCGGAGCAGTCGCGGCACCGCCTCGCTGCCCAGTGTGTGCAGGAACCCCAGTGCCACCCGGCCGTGCTCGGCGTCGATGTCGCCGACCAGTTCCCGGGCGCCCGCCTCGAGCTCGGCGAGCGCCCGTTCGGCGTGCCGCAGGAACGCCCGTCCGGCCGGGGTCAGGTGCAGGGTGCGCCCGCTGCGGACGAACAGCGCGATGCCCAGCTCGGCCTCCAGCCGGGCGATGCCGCGGCTCAGCGTCGGCTGCGGGACCCCGATGTCGTCGGCCGCCCGGGTGACGTGTTCGGTGCGCGCGACGGCGACGAACTGGCGCAGCCGCGGTGCCGTCCCGGCCAGTACGTGGGCGACAGCGCTTTCCGCTTCATGCACATCTGCATTATGGCAGACGGAAAGATGCATTGGACGCATGAATGTCCGGGTCGTAGCTTCGATAGCTATGACAACGACCGCCTCCATCCCGACCGGTACGGGCGGGCACGAGCGCGGCTCGGCCGGCTATCGCCGCCTCGGCGCGGCCCTGTGGTGCGCCGGGCTGGCCACGTTCGTGCTGGTCTACTGCGTGCAGGGACTGCTGCCCACGCTCGCTGCCGAGTTCGGGGTCTCCTCGTCGACCTCGAGCCTGGTGCTCTCGGCGACCACCGGGACGCTGGCGCTGGCGGTCGTCCCGCTGTCCGCGGTCGCGGAGTCGTGGGGCCGGGCGCGGGTGATGACCATCGCACTGGCCGCGTCCGCGCTGCTCGGCGTGCTGGCCCCGTTGGCCCCGTCGTTCGGCGCGCTCGTCGGGATCCGGGCGCTGCAGGGGATCGCGCTGGCCGCGCTGCCCGCGCTGGCGATGGCCCACCTGACCAGCGAGGTCGCGCCACGCGCGCTGGGCGGGGCGGTCGGCCTGCTCATCGCGGGCAACACCCTGGGCGGGCTGTCCGGGCGGCTGGTGGCCGGGTTCGTCGCCGAGTTCGCCGGCTGGCGCGCCGCGCTCGCCGTGATCGGCGGCCTGTCGCTGGCCTGCACCGTCGCATTCCGGCTGCTGCTGCCCCCGGCGACGGCGCCGGCACCGCCGCGGGTGCGGCTGCGTGAGCTGTGGTCCCCGGTGCGCGGTCACCTCGTCGATCCCGGGCTGCGCTGCCTGTTCGGGATCGGATTCCTGCTCATGGCCGCGTTCGTAACGGTCTACAACTACCTGGGCTTCCGGTTGCTGGCCTCCCCGTTCGGGCTCCCCTCCGGGCTGGTCGGGCTGATCTTCCTGGGATATCTGGCCGGGACCTGGGGCTCGACGACGGCCGGACGGCTCGGCGACCGGTACGGCCGGCGCCGGGTGCTGTGGGCGGCCGTGCTGCTCGCGCTGGCCGCGGCGCTGCTGACGCTGCCCACGTGGCTGCCGCTGGTGCTGGCCGGGCTGGTGCTGTTCACGGTGGGCTTCTTCGCCGCGCACTCGGTGGCCAGCAGCTGGGTCGGCCGCCGCGCCGCGACCGCGCCCGGGCAGGCCTCGGCGTTGTACCTGCTGGCCTACTACGCGGGCAGCAGCATCGGCGGATCGCTCGGCGGTGTCGCCTACGACCACGCGGGCTGGGGCGGTGTCGTCGGGTACGAGGTCGCGCTGCTCGCCCTCGCGGTGGGGCTCGCGCTGGTGCTGCGCCGCGTCCCGCCGCCGGTCCCCGACTGAGCAGCGTCCCCGACACGTCGTCGATCCGGTCCGGCCCGGGTCAGGCCGCGCGGCGCTCCATCGCGACGTCCTCGGCCGGGACGTCGCCGATGCCGTCGTCGGTCAGGGCATCCGCCGCGGTGGGAGCGGCATCGGTGGTGCGGCGCCCGGTGAGCAGACGGCCTGCCGCGGATCCGAGCGTGCCGAGGACCGCGAGCGCGGCGCCGGCCAGGGCCACGGCACCCGGTCCGGCATCGGGGAAGGCGGCGAGCAGCAGGAACGAGATCAGCGGCCACCACAGCAGAGCACGTGCCGGACCGCGCAACGACCATTCGTGGTGATCGGGCGCCATGATGGGCACATACCCCGTTCGGGGCGGCACCATGCACGGCGTGCTCCACGGGCCCAGCCCGAGGCGATAGCGTCTGCGACCATGACCGATCCCGGCCCCGACATCCACCGCACGGCACTCGTCGAGCAGGTCGGCCAGCTCGCCGAGCTCGCCCGGACCGCCGATCCGCAGGCCCCGGTGCCGACATGTCCGGAGTGGACGATGCGCCAGCTGATCGCGCACGTGGGTCGCGGTGATCGGTGGGCGGCGACGATCGTGCGTACCCGCTCGGACGAGGTCATCGATCCGCGCACGGTCGACGACGGGAAGCCGCCCGCCGAGCCGGACGCCGCCGCCGACTGGCTGCGCGGCGGGGCGCAGGCGCTGCTGGACGCCGTCGACGAGACCGGGGCCGACACCCCCGTCTGGACCTTCACCGGGCCGAAGCCGGCCGGCTGGTGGATCCGCCGTCGGGCGCACGAGGCCGCCGCGCACCGTGCCGACGCCGCGATCGCGCTGGGCGCGCCGTTCGACCTCGACCCGGCGCTCGCCGCGGACGGGGTGTCGGAGTGGCTCGGCCTGCTCACGGCACTGCGCCGGCGGCAGGCCGACGGCCCGCTGCTGCCCGACGGCGCCACCCTGCACCTGCACGCCACCGACGAGGGCCTCGGCTCCGCGGGGGAGTGGATGATCCGCCCGGACGGCGAGGGCATCGCCTGGGAGCACGGGCACGGGAAGGGCACCGTCGCCGTGCGCGGCGCGGCGGTGGACCTGTTCCTCGCGCTGCTGCGGCGGTTGCCCGCCGACGACACGCGGCTGCAGGTGCTCGGTGAGCCCGCGGTGTTCGCCACCTGGCTGGCTCGCACCCCGTTCTGAGCGGGCGGCGGGTCAGCCGCGGAACTCGTCGCGCAGCAGGTCCATCAGCAGGCCGTCGTGCCAGGTGCCGTCACTGCCGCGTTCGTACTGGCGCATCACGCCGACGGGCCGGAACCCGACGCGCTCGTAGCTGCGGATCGCGCGGGCGTTGCTCGCCGCCGGGTCGATGACGATCCGGTGGTGGCCGCGGCGACCGAACAGATAGCGGACCAGCGTGCGCATCGCGTCGGCGCCGAGGCCCTGGCCGTGCGCATCGGGGTGCAGGGCGATGTCGATGCCGGCGTGCCGGTAGTCCGGGTCGTTCTCCTCGTGGAAGATGATCAGTCCGATGACCTCGCCGGCCAGCTCGATCGCGTAGCTGTTCGGGCCGAGCAGCTCGCGGCGGACGCGCTCCAGGTCGTAGCCGCCCCACCACTTCGCGACCTCGGGATGCTGCAGGATCGCCATGAAGGCGTCGACGTGCTGCGCGCCGGTCGGGCGCAGCACGACGGTCTGCCCGGCCAGGGCGTCGGTGCCGGTGGTGTCCGGGGCGGCGGTGCTGCGCAGCGTCGCGGCGTTGCCGCTGTGGGTGTGGCCGCTGCTCGGGGTCGTCGGCGTCATGACTGCGGGGCCAGTTCGTAGCGGGCGAGCTCACGCAGCGAGGAAGCGCTGCGCGGCTGCTCGAAGAGCACCTCGGCGCGCCGGTCGTCCACGAGCAGGGTGGCGATGAGGTTGCCGAACAGCGGGCCCCCCAGCTTGTCCCAGCGCACGCCCGGTTCTGGTGCGCCGGCCCGGCGGGCCCAGCGGCGGGCGAAGTGGGCGCTGGCTCGCGCCCAGCCCAGCCGGAAGCCGAGCTTGACGAACCACTCGACGTGGTTGTGCACGGGCGAGCAGGTGAGCTGGTGGATGCGGGCCGACGGGTTGCTCTCGAGGCGGGCGCGGGCGGCGTAACTGTGGTGCACGTCACCGGACAGTACGCTGATCGTCGCGGGTGGCCGCGACCCCTCCGGTCCCGCGGCCGCGCGCCCGATGAGTCGGGTGAGCCGGTCGAACGATGCGCGGAACGCCGGCCAGTGCTCCAGGTCGACGGCCTGGCGGAGCTGCTCGGCGAGCCGGCCGCGCCACCCGGGCCGGGCGGCCGCCGCCTCGTTGACGGTCTCCAGGTCGCCGACCGCGTGCGGCAGCAGCCAGGGCACCGAGGTGCCGAGCAACAGGTGGTCGACCTCGCCGGGCGCGGTGGCCTGTTCCTCGACCCAACGGAACTCGCTCTCGCCCAGCATGAGGTGCCGGCCGTTCTCCAGGATCCGGCCGTTCCGTGAGTCGATCATGACGAGCCGGCTGCGGCCGAGATCCCAGCGGAAGCTGAACCGGACCCCCTTCGCGGCGTCGACCTCGGCGTCGGCGCGGTCGGCGAGCTCGACGAGCAGCGGCCAGGTGTCGCCCCCGCTCTCGGAGACCTTGCGGTAGTCGGGGTCGGCGGCGAGCTCGTCGGGGGAGAGGTTGCCCAGGTGCTGGTAGACCCAGTACGAGGCGAGCGCCGAGCGCAGCCGCGCCCGCCACCACGGCGTCTGCGCCATCTGGGCACGCCAGGCCGCCGAGGTGTTCCAGTCGTCGCGCACGTCGTGGTCATCGAAGATCATCGCTGTCGGGATCGTCGACATGACCCAGCGGATCTCCGGGTCGGCCCACGAGTCGCGGTAGAGCCCGACGTACTCGTCGTAGTCGACGATCTCGTCGTCGGGCCACTCGGGGTGCTGGTCGCGGCGCCCGGCGATCCGCCGCCGGGTCCCCGGGGTGAGCTCGTCGGCGTAGACCTGGTCGCCGAGCAGCAGCAGCGCGTCCGGCCACTGCGCCACCGGCCGGTGCACCATGCGGGCGGCGTAGGCGTCGAGTGCGTCGATGCCGTACTTCGCGGCCTGCTTGCGGTTGGACAGCTTCACGTACCGGCAGGAGCCGAACAGGATCCGGTGTTGTCCGGCCGTCTCGGGGCCGCGGGTCGGGATCACGCTGTCCGGGAACGGGGAGACCGCGGGCGGCCAGACCTGCTCGCCGTCGACGTGCACCTGGTACGGGGTGCGGTTGTCCGGCGCCAGCCCGGTGACCGTGACGAGTGCGTAGTGGTGCCCGGCGACCTCGAACGTGTCGGCCGCGCACCCGAGTACCTCGACCCGGGCCGCCCGTTCGGTCTGTACCCAGATCACCGCCGTCGTCTCACCGACGTGGCGTAGTACGGGACCGAGGACGAGGGGCGGCACGGGCGACACCCTATGGGGTGACGACGGCGGGTTCACGCCCAACCGGGCACATGTCCGGTTCGCCGGTTTCCGGCGTGGGTCAGGCGTGGTCCAGGCCCAGCAGGGCGGCCCCGATGATCCCGCCGTCGCTGCCGAAGGTGCTGGGCAGCACGGGCGGGATGCCACGGGCCTCGCGGGCGTAGGCGTACTGCTCGGCGGCGGCTCGCGCCGGGTTCAACAGCAGGTCACCGGTCTCCACCAGGCCGCCGCCGATCCGGACGGCCTCCAGTTCGAAGATGTTGCCCAGCGAGGCGATACCCACGCCCAGCCAGCGGCCCAGCTCCGCGAACAGCGCCTGCGCAGTCGGGTCGCCCAGCTTGGCGGCGTGGGTCACGGCCTCCCCGGTGACGGGGTCGCCGTTCTCCCGGGCCAGCCGGGCGATGAGCCCGTCGGGGTCCTCGGTGGCGGCCTCCCGGGCCATCCGGGTGAGTGCGGTGCCCGACGCGTAGGCCTCCAGGCAGCCGTGGTTGCCGCACCCGCACAGCGGCCCGTCCGGGTTGACGATCATGTGGCCCAGCTCGGCGCCGAGTCCGGTGGGCCCGCGGTAGATGCTCCCGCCGAGGACCAGGCCGCCGCCGATCCCGGTGCCCACGGTGATCAACACCATGTCGTGGTAGCGCTGTTCACCGAGGCGCGCCTCGGCGAGCGCGGCGACGTTGGCGTCGTTGTCCACGGTCGTCGGCAGCCCGGTGGCGTCCTCGAGCTCGGCGCGCACCGGCCAGTCGCGGTAGGCGTTGTTCGGCGCCCAGCGGATCAGCCCGGTCGGCCACTCGACGATGCCCGCCGCGCCGACGCCGATCGCGACGACCTCCGGGTGCTGCTGGCGTAGCCGGTCGGTGATCCCGCGCAGGATCTTGCTGATGGTTGCGGCATCGGACTGCTGGGGGGTGGGCTCTACCAGTTCGGTCAGCACCGCACCGTCGTCCTGCACCACCGCGCCGGCGATCTTGGTCCCGCCGATGTCGAGGCCGATGCCGCGGCGTCCGCTCGTCTGGTGCTGTCCACTGGTCACCCTGCCATGATCCGCCCGTCCGTGAAGCGTTCCACCAAGGGGTGAGGCAATTCGGGTTTGCCGTGCTCGGATCGTGGGAAGGTGGCCTCATGCCGCTCCTGCGTCGCGTTGCCCGTCCGATGCTCGCCGCCATCTTCATCTCGGGTGGCATCAACGCCCTGCGGTCGCCCGAGGGCCATGCCCAGGCCGCCAAACCGGTCCTCGACGCCGCGTCGCCCGTGATCGACAAGGTCGTCGACGCCGCACCGATCGACCGCCGGCCGGACCCCGAGACCCTGGTGAAGGTCGACGCCGCGGTGAAGATCGCCGCCGGGTCCCTGCTCGCGCTGGGCAAGGCACCCCGGCTCGCGTCGACCGCGCTGGCCGCCAGCCTGATCCCGACCACGCTGGCCGGGCACCGCTTCTGGGAGATCGACGACCCGGCCGAGCGCCAGGCCCAGCAGATCCACTTCTTCAAGAACGTCAGCCTGCTCGGCGGGCTGCTCATCGCCGCCGCCGACACCCACGGCAAGCCCTCGGTGGCCTGGCGCGGCAAGCGCGCGGCCCGGCTCGCCGCGGCCGCCGCGCAGCGGGAGGCGGATGTCATCAGCGGGACGGTCCACGAGTTGACCGGCCGGGTCTCCGGGGCAGCCCACGAGGCGTCCGGTGCGGTGTCGGGTATCGCGGCCGGGCTGGTCGGGCTCGCGCCCGGCGCGGCCGCCGGGCACTCGGCCTCCGAGGCGGGCTCGGAGCTGACCTCGAAGGCGTCCGAAGCGGGGGCGCAGCTGGCCGAGCGGGCGTCCCGGGCCGGCGCCGTGATCGCGCACCGGGCACCGGAGCTGCGCGCCGCTGTGGCTGCCCGCGCCTCGTCGCTCGGGGCCGAGGTGTCCGAGCTGGGCGAACAGCTGTCCAGGCGGGCCGCCAAGGCCGCGAGGAAGGCCGAGAAGCGGGCCGCCGAGTGGGAGAAGATCGCCGAGAAGCGGGGCGCCGAGCTGGCCAAGGTCGCCGAGAAGCGCGGCGCGCAATGGCAGAAGGTCGCCGAGAAGCAGGCGGCGCAGTGGCAGAAGGAAGCCGACAAGCGCCGCGCCGCCTGGGAGAAGCAGGCTCGCAAGACCGCCAAGAAGGTGCGCCGGGAGGCGCCCGGATACGCCGACCAGCTCACCACCCAGGTCTCGAAACTGGGTGGCGACGTCGCGTCGCGGGCGCAGGAGCTGGGGGCCGCCGGGGCGAAGGCGGCCGAGGGCCTGGCGAAGGACGCGCGCAAGCGGGCGCACGCCGCCGCGCGCTGAGAGCGGTCCGCTCCTCGTTTGTGAGGTCTGGGCGGTTCAGGCGGGGCGGGGGCCCCAGTGCGGGAGGAGGGGAGGAAGACCCTCGACGCCCGGGTCCGGCGGGAGTGGCCCGTCGCCGGGATCGTCGTCCCAGCGGCGGCCGTACTGGTCGGGCACGTCGCCCCAGCCGTCGAAGGCGAGTGGCTGGCGGGGCTGGATGCCCAGCACGTCGAAGGGGTCGACCCCCTGCTCGGCGACGGTGCACAGGTGGTTCCAGTCGTCACCCAGGTCGAAGGTGTAGGCGAACCGCTCACCACCGGTGAGTCGGCTCAGCTTGGAGCGGTCGCTGCGGAACACGCCGTCGAGCGGTTGGTCCCCATCACTGCCGAGCAGGGTGCCGTCGGCGAGGGTGAACAGGTGCAGGTGGGAGGGGTCCCAGCGAGCGAAGGCGGCGTCGATGGCGCCGGCGAGGTCGGCGAAGCTGTGGCGGCGGGCCGCCGCGAAGACGCGTCCGGGCCGGGGCCAGAAGCAGATCCCGCGCCCCTCGACGAGGTCGACACGGATGGACAGCCAGGTGCGGGCCATGCCCTAGAATCCGCCTCCCGCTCGATCGGAGCGGGAGCGGGTCACGGGCCGGTCACCTCCGCTAGCCTGCCGTGGCAAGCCGGGGCGGTAGCTCAGTTGGTCAGAGCAGCGGACTCATAATCCGTCAGGTCGTGGGTTCGAGCCCCACCCGCCCCACTCTCTGACCAGTACAAACGTCAAAGAGAATGATCTTCAATGCCTCGCGTGGGATCAAACGTGGTGCGAACGGCCCTAAGATGATCCCATGGCAGGGGCCGGAGCCCGGCGGCGCAGGCGATCGCGAGGCAGCATCGAGGAGCTGCCGAGCGGCTCGTTGCGCGTGTCGGTATATGCCGGCATCGATCCGGTGACGAAGCGCCGGCACTATCTCCGGGAGATCGTGCCGGCGGGCCCGAAGGTCGCAGCCGAGGCCGAGAAGGTGATGCGCCGGCTCGCCAGCCAGGTGGACGAGCGTCGTCATCCGCGGACCAATGCGACGGTCGACCAGTTGCTCGACAAGCATTTCGACCTCATGACGGTGGAGCGCAGCACGCTCGCGACGTACCAGGGCTACGCGGACAAGCACGTCCGGCCGCTGATCGGCACGGTCCAGGTGGGAGCGCTCGACGCCGATGTGTTCGATTCGTTCTACGCGGAGCTACGCCGCTGCCGGGAGCACTGCGACCGGCGGAAGTACATCAAGCACCGCACGGCGGCCGAGCACGTCTGCGACGACCGATGCATGCCACATGTGTGCATGCCACTCGGGACGTCGACGATCCGGCAGATCCACTTCATCCTCAGTGGGGCGCTGAAGCGCGCCGTGCGGTCGCGATGGCTGTCGGCGAACCCGATCACGCAGGCCGAACCGCCCGCGGCACCGAAGCCGAACCCACAGCCGCCGACGGCGCAGGAGGCGGCGCGGATTCTGGCCGACGCGTGGTCCGACCCGGACTGGGGCACGCTGGTCTGGCTCGCCATGGTGACCGGGGTTCGGCGGGGTGAGCTGTGCGGCATCCGGTGGCGCAACGTCGACCTGGACGCGGGTGTGTTGACGCTGGACCGCAGCATCGGTCAGCGCGGCAGCCGAATGTGGGAGAAGGACACCAAGACCCACCAGCACCGCCGCATCGCGCTCGACCCGGAGACCGTCGAGGTCCTCGTCGAGCACCGCCGCCGGTGCGGTGCACGAGCGGCAGCGCTCGGTCTCGAGCTCGCCGACGACGCGTTCGTCTTCTCGCTCGCCCCGGACGGTTCCATGCACCTGCAGCCGAACTCGGTCAGCCAGCGCTACGCGAAGCTCGTGCATCGGCTCGGTATCCGGACCTCGATCCACAAGCTGCGCCACTACTCGGCCACCGAGCTGATCGCCGCAGGCGTCGACGTGCGCACGGTCGCGGGACGGCTAGGGCATGGCGGTGGCGGCACGACCACGCTGCGCACCTACGCCGCGTGGGTGTCGGAGTCCGACCAGCGCGCGGCGACGAGCCTGTTCGCCCGGATGCCCGCCCGACCGGCCGCGGTCGTGCTCCCCAGGCTCGACGGGGACGGTACGGGGCCGCCGTACCAGCGCATCGCCGCTGCGCTGCGGTCGGCGATCGAGGCCGGCGTCATCCAGGCGGGCAGCTTCCTGCCGGGCGTGAAGGCGATCGCCGGGGAGTACGCCGTGTCGGTAGGGACGGCCCACCGAGCAGTCTCCAAGCTCACGGCGTCGGGTCACGTCGTGGTCGTGCCCGGTCGGGGCGTCCGCGTCACTGCGCTGGACATGCCCGAGCCGAGCTCGGCGCCGCCTCCACCTCCGCAGATCGTCGCGCCGGTTCGGCAGATGCTCGATCTGGAGATCCGCCACCGGGGTGGGACCGTTTCGAGGCTTACGGCCGAGGTCCACCCTGGCGACCCTGACGAGCTGCGGCAGGTGCTCGTCGATGCGATACGTCGCAGAGGAGGCGACGAGTCGCAGATCGCCGAGTACGAGATGGATCTGCGCCGCAGCGGCGACCAGTCACTCCTGACTACGTTCGCTGCGATCCATCGCCCCGACAGCCGGTCGTGACTTGAGCAGTTCCGCTGCTATTACGTCTCCGATGCGCGTGGTCGGCGGCCAGTCGCCTCCAGCTTGCGCCTCGGCCCGGTCGAGCCACTCGCCGGGGCCACCGTTCAAGCTCTGGGCCGTCGCTTGCCGAGAACGCGGGCATGGCGAGGACGTCGGCGCGGGCGGCGGGCAAGGTCCTCGGTGAGGCAGGGGCTGACATCGCGAGGGTCGCTGCGGAACTCTCGCATTTCCCCGAGTTGCAGGTGCGGTGTCGCGTACGACTGTCGACCCCTGTTCAGGCGGACCCAGGGTGCCTCTACCTGCACCTACGCTGCGTAAGCAGCCGCACCAGGAGCGCCAAACATCACCGTTCTTCAGCGTTCCGCACCACGAGTGGCACCATGGTCATCCGCTTGATGACCGGCTAGGACCTCCGGCCCGCCCGCCCCATGCCGTCGCTGCGCTACTGCCGCTGCCACTGCCCGCGTGTTCAGACTTTCCATACCCCTGATCAAGGGCGCCTGCGGCGCCGGCCTGTGCGGGGCTGCGGCCTCCGGCCGGTCCCCGCACAGGCAATGCGCCGGTCAGGCGGCCAACTCAGTGCTGTCATGTATGGATGCGCCGAAATTCTCTTTTGCCTGCTCGCGAACGTCGACGGAGAAGTCAGCGTAGTCGTTGCTGACCAGAACCTTATCCTGTGCTCCGATAGCCGCGCCGAGCACTGCGCGGTCGCGGGTATTGTTGGGCACTAGGCGGCGAATGACTTTCGCGTCGGCTTGGGAGGGTCGCGGGCTGAATGATACTCGATTGCTGAGTAGGAAGGATGTCAACAGTGCTAAGCCTATGGATTGAGGTGGGAGTGAGGAGTTGTACTCGGAGGCAAGAACGCTAGTCGAGAGGTCTGGTGCGCGTTTCCCTTGATCGTCAAGAACCCACAGTACTTCGGTGGTCTCACTAAGCCATGCCAAGATCGCTAGGGAAGAGTCCTTCTCTTCAGCGGCTCCGCCCCCACCCGCAGCATGAACGAGAACGTTCGTGTCAATCACAATGTCCCGCCTGCATTTATCCTTCAGGCTATGCATCTGCGGCGCCTCGGGACTGTGCGAGCGCGAGGGCCATCGAGTCTCGAAGTTGTTCCTCAAAGAAGCCAGCAGGCCATGATTCGCGTTCGATTCCGCCATCGTCTGATATTGGAATCCGCTCGCTGACCGTTGCACCGTCTCGATTATCGAAAAAGTAGAGCGCGACATCATTGCTATCGAGCTCAGACATCTCGGCCATTCTCCTTCGTAATCTCAACAGAACGTGTTCGCTGTGGGTCTCAACTACAACCCGGCCGCCCCTCTGTGCAACCTCAATGAGGAAGTCCGTGATGATAAGCTGCTGAGCGGGGTTCAGGTGGATTTCGGGTTGTTGGGCAATGAAGGTGTCGCCGTTTCCTAGGGCGACCCCCTGGACGAGAAGTGGGAGGAGCTGTGACAGGCCGATCCCGCTGTGCGCAAAGTTGACAAGAAGCCCGGACCTGGTTCTGAGATTCAGGCGAAAGAATTCGTCCCCCACGTCATCGAATTCGATAGTCCCGTATCCAAGTTTCTCCAGCCAGTAGCTTACGCGCTGTTTTTCTGCGCTTTCGCCTAGTCGGAAGAGGATCTCCGGCGCATGCTCTCCTTCCCGTCCAACATCCGTGGGTAGCTCTGCTGCTCGCCGGTAGGTTCGCAACGGGAGGGAGCGTAGTGGCCCGAGATAGGAAATCCCCTCAAGTAGCTCAACGAGCCGGTGGTTGAAGAAGCTGTAAGTGTCGTACATATCGCTTGCTGCGCTGAACCACGGCCGAGCTTTCTCCCATCGATCTTCATTCTGGCGCCATGAGCGGGGAAGTAGTAGTCCGCCGAAGCCGTTGAAAAGGAATCCTTTTGGTCGTTCTTCCCGCATTCCTTTGCGAAGCTGCGTGATCTCACGAGGCGGGCGACCAACTGATTGAGTGCTCGGGAGGAGCTGCGAGGTAACAGCGAAGCGCTTGCCGTCCTGCTCGCGCGTTCGCGTTATTAATGGTCGTCCGCGATCATCGAGTAGTCGGTGGCGTCTAAGGCGTGGCGTATCCCCATCAAGCGAATCGAACTGTACTTCCAGCGTCGTTGCTGTAAATTCTTGACTCTCAAGTCTGGGAATCTCGGGGACGGTGATGGTCAGCGTCACGTTTCTGCGTTCGTCGTGCTGCGTGACGTAGTCCCGAAAAGGGCCAATATCTACTGCATCTCCACGGCTTAGCAGGGCCGTCTGTGGGTCGCGAGCGCTGAGCGTTTGACGCATCGCCAATAGTGGTGTGTATGCGGACGTTTTTCCTACATTATTCCGTCCAATGAGAACAGTAATGCGCGGGAAGTGAAATGTCGTAGGCTTCGCGAAACCGCGAAAGTTCTCCCAGGTCGCAACGATCGGCTGCACAGCGCCCCCTAAGATCAACCGTTCCTTTGACAGTAGTGATCGATCGGTGCTCTGGGGGCATGTCTTCGCCAGACGGGCAGATCTCCAGGATGGGCGGCCGTGCCATCCCGACGACCTCCCCGAGGGCTACCACACGGACGCCCGTGGGCGGAGCTGGCGTAGTTCGGCCGGCGGTGGGGTCGAGGGCCGCCTACGGGCGTCCGCGCGGTCGGTCTGCGACAGGTCGACGGGATGGCACTTGGAACGCAGCCGGCGCGCGCGAGGCGGGGGAGCTGGGCCGTCCGGGCCGTCTCTGGGCCGTGGAAAGCCACCCAACAACGAAAAACGAGGCTGCCCACGAGGAGTGATCCCCGCTGGTCAGTGCCGCTCTCAGTGCCCGGATCAGGCAGCCTGCTTGGTCTCCCAGAACATCTTGTCGCTCTGCTGGCCTCCGATGGCCGCTTTGGTCTTCGGTCAGGCCGTCGGGGGCTCGGGCAGGGCGGATGAGTAGGTGCCGGGGCGGTGGTAGCCGCCTTCGTCCTGGCGCAGCCCGTTGATGATGCCGCCGCTCTTCCGTCCTGACTTGGTGTAGATGTGTCGGGCAGCGACGCCGCACGCCTCGGCGTACTCGTAGACGTCGAAGTTGGGGTCCTGGTGCGCAAGCACCTGCGCCGTGTTCCACACGATGTTCAGCTTGAGAATGTCGGTCTCGCTCTCGCTCAGCTGCGGGATGGTCGAGTTGTTCCCGTCCATCCAGCGCTGGTGCCCGGCACGGTCGGCTCGGTACGGAGCATCCGACCAGTCCTGCTGCTTGATCTCGGCGGCGAACTCGGCCGCCAGTCGGCATAGGGCCATGATGATGAAGCCTCCCGTTGGTGAGGTTGGCGCGACCGCTGTGGCTCCCCGATGGAGCGGGCCGCGCGGGCTTGACGGTAGCAGTCTTGGGATGAGCGCCGAGATCGTCACCTGCGAAGAAGGCTGGGGCACATCTGGGGCACACCAGGGCCGCAACAGCCCACCCGCTGACACGACGTGACAGCGGGTGGGCTGGTGATCGAGGGTTCTGAGGTAGACACGCAGGTAGCGGACGAGCCTGGTTCGCGGTAGGGGAGCGGTGCTCAGTCAGCGAGCCGTGGCAAGCTCGGGCGCGGTAGCGACGTTGGTCGCCACGAGCGACCGCGCGGTCGGGCTGTCGACGGGATGGCTCTCACGTCGCGCGGTGGGATCGAGGGGCCCTACAGAACCCCCACAGACCAACGGCAGAGGTCGGCATCCGACGTCGGGCGACGCAATTAGGTCCGCGGCTGTTCGCCCAGCGTACGGCGCACAACGGCAGACGAGGTCGACCCACAAGAGAAGTCGATCTTGTTTCGCAGGGTTCCTGGTCGCGGAGACCAGGGAGCGGCGTCTGCGGCCGACCGGGGGATCGTTGGGGCCGCGAAGCCCGGCAGGGTGTGAGCATCAGGTAGTACTTGCGCATGGAGCATCTCTATTGGGATCTCGGGTCCTGCGCTGGCGGAGCGCAGTTCGAGGTGGCGCTCAGGGGCTCGACCGCCCGGGTCTGCCTCATGTCTATAGATGAGTACAACGCGTACGTTGACGGGGATGAATACGAGTACCACGGCGACTTCCATGACATGAGCCCAGTCATCGTGGAGGTGCCTCACGACGATCATTGGTACCTCGTGGTGGACAGCTACCCCCGGCGCATCCGCGTCGTGGTTGAGCAGGTCTTCGACTGACGTACGCAGCTTGTGAGCGACTAACTGAGCGAAAACCACACCGGGGGAGTGGGGACGAACGTGGGCGGCTGCGGACGTTTGGCACGTGGCCGGGGCGTCGCTCCGTGGTCGAGTTGTCGGATGGAGTTCCTGGGGGTTAAGGGGTCGCAGGTTCAAATCCTGTAGTCCCGACAGTGTGATGTGGGGGTGGGCGTCCATCGGCCAACGGAGGTCGTCTCGCACACGTCCCGCAACGGGGCTCAGCGTGGCTCCACCGGCGGACGCGGATGCCAGACTGAGCATCATGGCCGATCAAGATGCCCACTTCCGCATCATGGATGAGGCACTGAAGCATCCCGACGGTCGTGCTAAAGGCGGCGAGCCGTGCGTCATATGTGGCAAGCCAGTACCGGCCAGCGTTCACTGGGTGCAGCGTGATCGGCATGTGTGCTCCGGGCGATGCAACAGCCTGCTGCGTCGTCGCTACGGCCGTGGCAGCGCGAGCATCAACGCCGAGAGAGTATCGGTGGCCGTTGAAGCCGTCGGACCCCGCCCAAGCCCGCGCACCAGCGACTCTCGCGTGTTCCGAACTCGCCCGGACGCCCACTTGCCACAGCTGCCCATCGAGTGGGAAGGCTACGGCCCGCATCCCGGCGATGTGGTCGAGCGGTACGGCATCCTGACCCAATACGTCGTGCAAGACATGCCGGAGGGCTACTTCACGTCGCGAGTCGTGATTGCCGTTGCCGAGAGCGGCGACATGTTCGTGGCCGGCGCCAACGCCGATGGCTACTACTCGTCCCTGGTCATCGGGCCGCATGCACCAGGAAGCCAACGGCTCGAAGAGCAACTGTTCAGCTACACCTTCCAGGTCAACGGCGTGCTGTGCGAGTGGCGCCGTGAGCGCACCACAGACCTTCAGCCCGACGGCGTGGACTACTTCTTCTGGGAGTGCTACGCCGCTGTGCCCGTCGACGCTCCGAAGTACCCCGATCCGATGCACTCCGCACGCTACCGAGCGGAGATGGATCGCCGCCGCCGCGTGAGCAGCAACGCGGCGAAGCACGAGCAGCGGGCGCGGGAGGAAGCCAAGATCGAGCGATTCGATCCGCTGGAGGTCTACGAACGTGACGGGTGGCTCTGCGGCATCTGTGGAGCGGAGGTCGACCCGGCAGTGCTCCATCCCGATCCCATGAGCGCGAGCCTGGATCACGTCGTGCCCTTGTCGAAAGGCGGCGACCACACCCGAGAGAACTCGGTCCTCGCGCACCTCATCTGCAACATCCGCAAGTCGGCCAGTTGAGGGCGCGCGTCTCAGAGCCCCGTTGATCGGGGAGATGGACAAACCTAGTGACCGACGGCCTGTAAGGACGCAAAATGTGAGAACCGAGCGTAGGAACGAAAAGCAAGATTTCTGGTCAGGGGCGGCAAAGGGGGTCACAGGGGTCAAGGGGCGCAGGTTCAAATTCTGTTGTCCCGACAGTGAAAAGGGCCGGTATCCGTGATCCTGGAGGATGCCGGCCTCTGCGGCGCCAATTGCACCCAGCCCTCTACCCGAGAAGTGCATCGCGCAACGAGTCGGACAAGTTCCGCGAGCAGCTCTGGTAGCTGCTCTGCCGTCAGTGATGTCCATTCCACCGGCCGATCACGCTCCTGCCGCTTACGCGGTGGTACATGGCGCCAGCCGCGAACCTGCTCCGCCTTGCTGAACGGCCATAGGCTGTGGACGATCTCGTGGCGACCCTGCAAGGCGGACGCGGAGTCGTTCAAGAACACTTCGGCCTCGTCGCGGTAGTCCGGCCAGAAGCGGTGCAGGAGCTTGCGGCACTCGCCGACGAGTTGCGTTCCAGGCGCGCCCGCGAGCCTGTCCAGGGTCGTCGCGCTCCCATGTGCGGTCGCCAGCTCATCCTGCGGCTTGAGAGCCAGCTGGCCATAGAGCACGTATAGCCGGTCTTCCAGCAGTGCAGCGACCAGAGCGATGCGCCCTACGAGACCGTAGAAGTCATCATCGACGGCCCCGAACATGCGCGACGGAACACCCCATTTGTCAGTAGGGAACGTCATGGGTACAAGTAGACCTCGCTGTGCCGCTACGTTGAAGCGGGGTTCGTGGCTGGCGCTGCAGCGGCGGGAGACTGATGAGAGCGGGCGGCGTCCGCCGGAGCAGACTCGGAGCGAACGGCACATGAGCGCCCGGCACGGCCCGAGACGCGCCAGCATGAACGTCCAGCTCAGCAGGCACGCGACGACACCGGACGTCACCGGTTGGCCAGCTGTAGTCGATCAACGTCAGCCGCACAACACCGAAGCGCTCAGACTGCCGAATCTGGCAGTTGTTTTGTCGAGGCGGCGCCTGACGGGCCGGGCGTGGCCGGCCCTCCTGCGTGCTTCGGCCTTGCCGCTCCGCTCCCGGCCGGCGCGCCCGGCCGCGCAGTACCCACAGGCCAGCGAGAGACGGCAGTAGATCACCCCGACCCCGGGGGCATGCGCAAACTGGCTACGCGGGTTCAATTCCCGACGCCCGCTCCGACAAGTTCTTGCGTGGGGCGTGCAACGAGTCCGCACCCGCCTTGATCGACGGCCACCCTCGTCCCCACCGTGAAGCGACCGCTCCGGTCCCTTGGCCCGATCGAGCACGGGGGCGCGGCTCACGCGGCTCGGCCGGGGTGCGCCCGCGCCGCCTGCCGGACCGTGGCGCCTGAGCACGAGAGAGGAAAAAGGGAAGGAGACCTGCTCATTCCCACTTCAACATATAGCGCACCCCTGGCCTTGCGGCAAGATCCTATTCGCCCCGCACAATGCGCGCCTGACGTGCTGGATTTAGGAAAACGGGGGAGTGCTGTAGTGCGAGTTCTGTTGTCGACATGGGGGTCTCGGGGGGACGTCGAGCCGCTGCTGGGGCTGGCGCTCGAGCTGCGCGCACAGGGCGTCGACGTGCGGATGTGCGCACCGCCGGACTTCGCGGAGCGGGCAGGCGAGGTCGGTGTCCCGTTCGTGACGATGGGCTTCGCGGTGCGGGTGCTGGTGGCCTCGAGGCCGGCACCCGCGGAGGTGGCTGCCGCGTTGGTCGCCCAGCACTTCGACGTGATCGGGAAGGCGGCGGAGGACTGCGACGTGGTGGTGGCGACCGGCCTGATGCCGGCGGGCGTGCGCTCGGTGGCCGAGCACCTCGGGATCCATTACGTGCTCGCCGGCTTCCACCGGGTCGGGATACCGTCGCTGCACCACCCGCCAGGGCCACGGCCGGGGAAGCCGTTCCCGCCGGGCGAGACCGACCTCCGGGTGCTGTGGAAGATCGATGCCGAGCGGGTCGACGCGCTGTACCGCGAGCCGCTCAACACGCACCGGGCCGCGCTCGGTCTGCCGCCGGTGGACAACGTCCGAGACCACGTCTTCACCTCGAAGCCATGGCTCGCGGTGGACCCGGTGCTCTGGCCGTTCGAGGGCGCGCTGGGCTTCGACGTCGTGCAGACCGGGGCGTGGATCATGCCGGACGATCGGCCGCTGCCCGCGGACCTCGTGGAGTTCCTCGAGGCGGGCGAACCCCCGGTGTACGTGGGTTTCGGCAGCATGCAGATGGCCAGTGCACCCGACGCGGCCGCGGTGGCTGTCGAGGCGATCCGCGCGCAAGGTCGCCGCGCGCTGGTCTCCCGGGGCTGGGCGGGCCTGGCGTTGATCGACGAGAAGGACGATTGTTTCGCCGTCGGCGAGGTGAATCACCGCGCGCTGTTCCGGCGCGTGGCAGCGGTCGTGCACCACGGCGGCTCCGGTACGACGACGGCGGCCGCGCTGGCGGGCGCACCGCAGGTGATCGTGCCGCAGATCGTGGATCAGCCGTACTGGGCGCAGCGCGTGGCCGAGCTGGGCATTGGCGCGGGTCACGACGGTCCGACGCCGACCGTCGAATCTCTGTCCGCCGCGCTCGAGCCCGCTCTCCGCGATGAGACCAATGCGCGGGCCAAAGCAGTGAGCACCACCATCCGCACCGACGGTGCGTCGGTGGCGGCGAGGAAGCTCATCAACCTGATCGACCAGGGGCCGGAATGATCAGACTACAACCGCGACATCAACCCGAGTGTGAACGGATGTACGCGCCCGAACGCAAATTGACTCCTGACCTGCACGCGATGCCCCACTAGCCGGACCTCTGGGGGCCTCGAATCAAGAGCGCCACTCTCGCCGTCATCGTCGACGACCTCCTCTAACGGGGCCAGCGCTGGTGCGCGGTGCGGAGACGGGAAAATCTCGCCCTGACCGGGCGCCCAGGACGTGCCCCCTGAGCTTGCGCGACCACTGCGGTACGGCGGGGCCGTCTGTGGGCCGCCTGGGCCGTCTCTGGACCACGAAGAGCGACGCTGACGGGCAGAGACTATCCCCGCTGGTCAGCGCCGCTTTCGACGCGTGGGTCAGGCACCCTGCTTGGTCTCCCGGAAGATCTTGTCGCGCTGTGTGCAAACGGGGAGGCCGCGGGCTGGCTGGAGAGCCGGCCTCGTGTGGTCACTGGCGAGGCCGGGCTCCCCAACGGTCAGGACGCGACGTCCTCGATCTTGGCTCCGTCCGCTGCCCTCTGAACCGACTCGCACCCCTTGTGCGCAGCCGCCTTCGACTCGTAGGCCTCGCCGGAGGCGACAATCTGGCCGTTGCTTGCCTTCAGCCGAAAGCGGAACTTGCCCGCTCGGTCCTCGTAGACCTCGAACTTGCCTGCCATCCAGACCCTCCACAGTGGTCGCTGAACCTCGGTCGGCGGCGGACGTTATCGCGATCATCAAGCGGCGCGCAGGAGGTGAACACCTCAGGGCACGGCGCGTCACCCCATGGGGCGAACGCGGGGCGGACGGCCTACGAGCCCCCGTCACCGTCCCTGACCTGCCGTCATAGATCGCCAGGTCAGGGGATCCGAGCTGATCCTCCCTCGCCCTGGCGGTGAAAACCGGGTGGTTCGCCAAGAACGCCGACGCGCTGGATGGCATCAGCGGCGCCGGCTTGTGACGGGAGCGGGCAGCGGGGAGGCATCACCACGTCCGCCACGCCGTCATACGGGAGGACACAGGGCAGCACGGCGACCAGGGCAAACAATCCTCGGCGGGACTGCGTCGAACGGGGGATCCGGGTTCACACAGAAGAGGTCGTCGGGCGCAGGGTGGTGTATCGGGTAAGCCCTAGCGCCCGATCTATGACGGGTACGTCGGGGACCCGCTTTGCCGCGCCGTGCGAGTCCTCGGCCGCGGCTGAGCAGTTCCGGTGGGTGGTCGGGGTGGTCCTGCGCTCGTAGGCTCAAGGTCATGACTCAGGTGTTCGAGGTGTCGACCGCTACTCCGACTCGTGAGTCAGCGTTACGGCTTGCCGAGTCTGCAATCGGGGCGGGTCTGGCGGCCGGTGGGCAGGTCTCCGGGCCGGTGGCCTCGTTCTTCTGGCACAACGGCGAGTTCGGGCAGGGCGAGGAGTGGAAGGTGTCGTTCAAGACGACCGAGGCTCGCTACCCCGATCTGGAGTCGCACCTGATCGCCAACCATGAGTGGAACAACCCCGAGGTGACGGCGGTCCCGTTGGCGCGGGCGTCAGCGTCGTATGTCGAGTGGGTTGAGCGCGTGACTGCTCAGCAGGTCCCGCACGGCGCTTAGGTCGCGATGCTCGGATAGGCGGCTCGCCACGGCAGCGAGGCGCTGCCGTGGCCGCACGGACGCGACGTCGCCCATGATCTCCAGACTGGAAACGACGACCGCGGCGGCCTGTTCAACCTCACCGGCGTCGATGTAGGAGTCGGCGAGCCAGGAGGAGTACAGCGCCTTGTCCCGGGCGTGGGCGTCGCTGTAGCGGCTGAGTGCCGATTCGAGGACCGGCACGGCCCGCAGCGGCCGGCGGAGTTCGCTCCAGCACCGCCCGGTCATGATCGCGAGTTCGGTCTCGTCGACCCAAGCGGCGTAGTCCGGCGTCTGGCCATTCTTCTGAGTCAGGGCTTCCTCGGCGAGGCCGAGGTTGCGGGCGGTGGCCTCCGCGTCGCCTTCCAGGGCGAACGTCCATGCGGCTCGTGAGTGGAGGAGGGCCCGCACACCGGGGTCGACGCCGTCCTGCCGTGCTGCGTGGATTGACTTCTCCGAGATCACCCGTGCTGGTCGGTCGAGGGCGATGAGCTGGTAGGCGTGGAAGGCGAGAGAGTTGCCGGCCAAGCCCGCCTCTCCGGCCTCCGTCGCGGCGGTGTGGCCCTGGCGGTAATGCTGCTCGGCCAGGTCGTGCCAACCGGCGTCGAACGCGGCCCAGCCGGCCTGTTGGGACTGTTCGGCGTGGAGTGACAAGAGTTCGCGGCGCACGGACTCCGAGTTGACTCCGGCTCGCAGGAGGCGGTCCGAGACCTGGGCTTCCGCCGCGAAGAGGCCGTAGGTGTCGGCGCCCCCGAGGTGGTTGTCGAGCTTGCGCAGTCGGACGAGGCGGCGCTGTAGTTCCTCGACAACGTCGACGGAGATGCGCCCGCCCGCGTCAGCGCCGAGGGCCGACGCCAGCAAGCCGCCGACGGCGACCGCGGAGGTCGCTCGCAGGAAATCGCGACGCTGCACCGAGGACTCACCCTCTCCCGTTGCCGTTCCAGTGTCGTCGAACGTCGGCGACGCTACGGAGCCCATAGGAAGCTCGGCAGGGCAATCAGAGGGCAGACGGGGTTCGGTATGCGTGGCGGGCCTCACAGCTGCGCTGGGGAGCGGGGCGCCGAGCTGGCCCAGCAGGCGGCGATAGACGGCCTGGGGTCGGCTGACGGTGCCGCTCTCCCATCGGCCGACGAGGCGGGTGTCGAGCCGGGTCCCGCGGTCTTCCTTCGTCTCGAACGCCAGCCTGACGATGTTGTCCACCAGCTCTTGCTGGGACCACCGCATCGTCTCGTCGCGCCATCGTCGGAGCTGAACGCCCCACGGCTCGCCGGGGATGGCGCGTGGCGCGGTCACAGCGCCTCCCCTCCTGCGGCGCTGTCCTGCGGCAGGGTTGCCGGGTAGATGCCCTGCGTTGCCGTCCCTCTGACCTGCGATATCCGGCCTGACGCCGGGATCGTCAACGCCATGAGCAACAGTGCACCACAGTCGACTGACATTCAGGCCGAATTAGGCGAAATCCGGACCGAGGTCCTGGCGGTGCTCGAGTGGGTCAGTCGCCTCAGGACGGCTCGTCTGCGATGCCTAGCCGACGCTCGATGGCGTCGAGTCGCCGGACGACCGAGACCAAGTCCGCCTTGATGGCGTCGAGTTCGGCGATCACTGGATCCTCGGCGTCCACGTCAGGCGGGCGCTCACCGTCCAGGACGCGCGCGAGCTGATCGCTAGGCCAGCCCAGGGCCTCCGATATTGCAGTGAGTGTTCGGGGGCTACGGCGGCGCGGCTTGAGGTTGTGTTGCAGCTCGCGGACGGTCATGAGTGCGACGCCGGCCCGCGCCGCGAGTTCCGCCTGCGTCATGTCGAGCTCGGTGAGCCGGTCCTTGATCGCGGCCGCAACGGCGTCCCAGTCCTTCGCCACGTGCACCTCTCCGGCGGCTGATGTTGGGCCTGAGGTTAGCGCTCGCCGGCGGGCCGAAATGGGCGAGTCAGGAGTGCCGTGAGGTGACACAGCTAGTCTAAGAGCTAATATTAGTGTTAATGTTAGTCATGCGAGTCGATGATCGGGAGGAAGTCGATGAGGCAGTCCGATGGCGCTGAGGTCAGGGCGATGCCGCGCTTCTACAGCGTCGCGCAGGTGGCACGGATGTTCGGGATGTCGCCGATGACGGTCTACCGGGCGATCGCGGCGGGGGAGTTCCCCGCGGTGCGGATCCGGGGCCGGTTGATCGTCCCGGCTAAGGCGGTCGAGGCGATGGTTGACGCCGCGGTTGCCGACGGGTCGGTCGTCGACGCGGCGGCGTGGACGACTGAGGGGGCGTGAGCGGTGGACAACGTCGGAGTACTGATCGTGTTCGCGATCCTCGGGGCGGTGATCTGTGCGAAGGCGCGGGTCCCGGCCGGGGCGGTGGTGTTCTCCCTGGTCGGGATCGTGCTGTTCATCAGCACGCCGATGGGCCAGGGAGTGCCGGAGGCAGTCGCGTCGTTCGTGTCGAGGCTGAACGACACCACGACCCCCGTGCTCACCGAGACGGCCCCGGAGGCCGGTTCGGGGGCCGTGGGATGACCGGGCGGGAGTGGCGGTCGCGGGCCGCGTGCCGGTCGGTGGACCCGGAGTTGTTCTTCCCGGTCGTCGAGGTGGGGCCGATGTGCGCGGCGCAGATCGAGGCGGCAAAGGCGGTGTGCGGCCGGTGCCCGGTGTTGGGCGAGTGCTTGTCGTTCGCGCTCGCGTACTTGGCCTACGGGGTCGCGGGTGGGCTGACGGCGGAGGAGCGCCGCGGCGTGGCGGCCGGGCGTGGTCGGACCGCAGCCCGCCCGGCGGGGCGGCTGGCCGATGCCACGCGCGGGGAGCGGGCCGCGGCTGGCCGGGCGGCGATCCGGGCCGGTCGCGGGGTGCGGGAGACGGCGCGGGAGTTCGGGGTGATGGAGCGGACCGCGACTCGCTGGGCCGCCCAGGTCCGCGCGCAGCGACAGGCCGGCCGGGGGAGGGGTGTGGCATGACCGAGCAGGAGGACTACTCGCTGGCGGTGGCCCGGGCGCGCGACGGCGCGGAGGCATGGACGGACGTGGTCCGATACCAACGGGGTGCGGTGCCGGATCACACCGATCTCTACGCCCTGGCGGGCGAGCTGGTGCAGACCCTGTACGCGCTGCAGGACCTGGCGGTCGTGCTGCGCGGCCAGGTCGCCGGTTACGCCGCCGGCCGGGCGGTCTACGACGACTGCCACCAGGTCGACCCGGCCCGGCGGCTGGCGGAGGCCGCGGGCCTGTTGGCGTTGACCCGGGATGCGCTCGGGGTGGCCGGGCAGCGGGCGAGCGGGTTCTGGTCGGCGATCGGACACATCGGGGTGGAGGTGCCGTCGTGACCTCCACCGTTGTGGTCCTGGGCGTGCTGGTCGGTGCGGCGCTGGTGCTGTGGCGTCGCGGCGCCCGCGCCCTGGCCGTGGTGTTCGCCTTGCTGGCGGTGCTGCCCGCGGTGACTTTGCTGCGCCAGCTTCCGTGGCCGGCTTACGCCGTCGCCGGTGTTCTGCTCGCCGGAGTGATGTGGCATCGGTGGTCGCGGTCGGCCGCGACGGTGACCCGGTGGAGCATTCGGTCTCGCCGCAAGGTCGGCGTCGCATCCACCTTGGACGTCGCCCGGCACGCGTCGGGGGCGGCGATGCGGCACCGCGCCGGCACGGTGCGTCCGTCGCTGGCCGGGCTGTCGCGCTGGCGGCGGTGGCGGCTGCCGACCGCGGAGGTGGCGGTCGAGCTGTGCCGGACCGGCGCGCAGAAGGTGTGGGCGTCGGTCGAGGACGTCGTGGTGGTGTTCGGTGGCCCGCGGGTGGGCAAGACCGGGTGGCTGGCCGGGCGGGTGCTCGACGCCCCGGGCGCGCTGCTGGTCACCTCCACCCGCACAGACCTGCACGACCTGTGCGCCGGCTTCCGCGCCCAGCGGGGTCCGGTGTTCGTGTTCAACGCCGTCGGCCTCGGCGGGCTGGCGAGCACGATCACCTTCGACCCGCTGACCGGCTGCACCAACCCCGTCACGGCCACCGAGCGGGCCACCGACATGCTGGCTGCGGTCTCCCGGGCCGGTGGGGGTGACCGGGAGTTCTGGGACGCCCAGGCCCGCCGGGTCCTCGCCGCCCTGCTGCACGCCGCCGCCCTCGGCGACAAGCACATGCGCGACGTGCTCGCCTGGGTCGCCGACCCCGACCGTGCGGCCCGCGAGGTGCCGGCATTGCTGCGCAGGTCGGGGGTGGCGGCGTTCGAGCAGGACGCCACCCAGTTCGTCACCACCAACGAACGCACGAGGACGTCGATCACCTCCACGGTGATGCCCGCCCTGGGGTGGCTGACCCATCCCGCCGCGGCCGCCGCGGCGCAGCCGGGGCGCGGGTTCGACGTCGCCGAGCTGCTGGCGTCCCGGGCGACGGTGTTCCTGCTCGGCGCCGAGGAGACCCAGGCCGCCCCACTAGTGTGCGCGCTGACCGGGCACATCGCCCGGGAGGCCCGCCGGCTGGCCGCGACCGCCCCCGGCGGGCGGCTGGACCCGCCGCTCACGTTGGCCCTGGACGAGGCCGCGCTGATCTCCCCGGTGCCCCTCGAAAGCTGGACCGCGGACATGGGTGGGCGCGGGGTGACTATCCTGGCCGCGTTCCAGTCCCGCGCGCAGTTGCTGGCCCGGTGGGGCGAGCACAACACCGCGACGATTCTGAACAACACCGGCGCGGTGATGGTGTTCGGCGGCACCCGCGATCGCGACGACCTGCAGTTCTGGTCCACCCTGGCCGGGGAGCGGGACGAGCCGATCACCACCACCGACCTGCACGGCCGGGTCGCCTCCCGCACCGTGCGCAAGGTGCCGGTGCTCCCCGCCGCGCAGATCGCCAACCTGCCCGCCGGCCGGGTCGTGGTGATCCGCCGCGGGATCGGGCCGGTGATCGGCCGGGCGCAGATGGTGTGGCGCCGCCGGGACGTCCGCGCCCACCACCGCGCCGCCGCCCGCATCGACGCCCACGCCCGGTGGCAGCGCCGGCTCGAGGCGGCCCGCGCCCGGCGGGAACAGGTCTTCGAGCGGGTGCTCGCTCGGCTGGCGCGGCGCTGGCCGGACCGGTTCGGCGAGGCCGCCGCGCGGGTGCGCGACGCCAACGCGATGTTCGCCGAGCTGCGCCGCATCCAGACCCAGCCCGATCTCGTCCCCGCCGACCCCGGCGAAGGATCGGCGCCAGCAGCCGGGCGGGACGAGCAGGACGGGCGGTGGTCCCCGTGACCCACCCCGGCATGCCCCGTCCGGCCAAGGACGGCGAGTTCGCCCGCGCCGACGCGCTGGCCGGACTGGCCCGCGAGGTCGAGGGCCTGCGCCGCGCCGTGGACCCGCTGCGCGAGGTCGGCGGCCGGGTCGAGGACCTGGCCCGGCTGGTCGGGCAGCTCGCCGACGCCCTGGCCGCGGTCACCGCCCGCCCGGGGCCGACCCCGGCACCGTCCTGGCTGATGGCGCCCACTGACCCCGCGGCCGTGGAGCGGGTGCTCGGGGAGCTGTGTGCGTGGCTGCACGCGGTGTATCTGCGCTACCCCGACGCCGCCGCGTCCCTGCCGGAGTGCTGGCTGTGGCACCCCGACGTGGTCGAGGAACTGGTGTGGCTGATGCACGCCTGGTGCGCCGCCTATCAGGGCAAGCAGGCCAGCGTGGCGTTGGCGGGGGACTGGCACGACCGGCAGCGCCCCGGCGTGGTGCGCCGCATCCGCGCTACGGCGGGGTCGTGCTCGTGGGAACGGCACCAGACCCGCCCGGAGTGGGACCAGCGCCTGCGCGGCGCGGTCGCCGTGCCGGGCGTGGACGCGGTCGCGTCGATCGCCGGCTGGTGGGCCGCCCGCCGCGACGACCCCGCCCCCGAACCGACACCCGCCCCGGTCGGCGGGAACGGAGCCCATCCCCGATGAGCCGCACCCCCAAGCAGCACGCCGCCGAGCGGCGCAGCGCCGATGCCGTCGAGCTGGTCGAGGGCGTGGAGCCGGCCGGCCGGGTGGTGCGAGCTGCGATCTGGCTTCCGGGCCTGGCTGTCGCGCTGGGGGCCGCGGTGGCCACCGCGCACGGCCTCTACGAGGTCGCCGTCGCCGCCCGCGTCCCGGCCGGGATCGCCAGGCTCTACCCGCTGATCACCGACGGGCTGGCCCTGGTCGCCTACGCCGCCACCGCCCGGCTGCACGGCTCGGCGGCCCGCTACGCCTGGTCGGTGGTCGTCCTGGCCGCCGGCTTGTCCGGGCTGGCGCAGGCCGCCTACCTCGCGGGCGGCTCCACTGTCGACGCCTCGCCGGTGCTGCGGTTCGGCGTGGGCGCGTGGCCCGCGATTGCTGCGGCGATCGTGGCGCACCTGCTCTACCTCCTAGCCACCGACGACATCCAGCCCCGGCTCGCCGAACCTCCGGCCGACCGTTCAGCGAACGCGGTTCAGTCCGAGCCGTTCAACCGCCCCGATGTTCAACCCGAGCCGCGCCCGACCGGACCGGCAGTCAACGCCGTCAGCGTTCAGCGTCCGGCCGAGGTCAGCGCGGCCGCGGCGCGGCCAGCGCTCGGGGCGGCCTCGGCTGAACAGCCAGGCGCTCGGTCGGTAGGAGCCCCGGTCCGGGACCGGGCGCGGGCGGCCGCTGCGCGCCACGCCCACCGCCACGGCGCGCTCCCCACCGTCACCGAACTCGAAGGTCTGGCCGGGGTCTCCCGCGGCACCGCCGCGACCGTCCTCAAACACCTCCGCGCGCAGCCCGCTGCCCTGCGCCTGGTCGCCGGAACCGACGACGACAGCACCGAGACGAGGACCCAGCCATGACCCAGACGCTCCGATCCACCGGCACCAGCAGGCCCAGCCAGACCACGGAGACGCCAACCCGAGCAACGACCAAGCACTACTCCATTCGAGCGGGCGAGAACCGAGAACGAGCCCCAAGAGCTACAAGATCAAGGGACTCACACCTAGGCATCGTGATCAACAGGGCCGGGTGGTCTCGGTGCTGAGCATCGCCGTCGGCTACAGCCCCGAGTACCTCCTGCGGGAGGTCGCGACGGGACGCGAGAACTACTACACGGGCGCGGTCGCCGAGGGAGAGCCGCCGGGGCGCTGGTGGGGACGTGGCGCCGAGCAGCTCGGGCTGCGCGGGCTCGTCGACGCTCAGGACATGACCGGGCTCTACGAGCGATTCCTCGATCCGCGTGAGGAGGGCTTCCGTGACAAGTCGCGCTGGGACGAGGTGTTCACCCTCGGCCACACTGGGCGGAAGTACCGGTCTGAGGACGAGTTGTACGCCGCGGCGCTGGCACGGGAGCCGAAGGCGAGCCCTGAACGGCGCGCTGAACTCCGGGTCGAGGCGGGCAAGGCGGCGCGGCGGAACGTGGCCTTCCTGGACGTCACGTTCAGCGTTCAGAAGTCGGTGACACTGCTGCACACGGCGTTCGAGGCTGAACAGGTCAAGGCCGCAGCGGCCGGTGACACGGAGTCGGCCACGGCGTGGAGCAGCTACCGGCAGGCGGTGGAGGACGCAATCTGGGCCGGCAACAACGCCGGCCTCGCCTACCTCTCGAACAAGTCCGGCTACTCGCGCATCGGGCACCACGGCGGCGCCGCCGGCCGCTACGTCGACGCGCACGACTGGGTCGTCGCCTCGTTCTTCCAGCACGACTCCCGCGACCACGACCCCCAGCTGCACATCCACAACGCCGTGCTCAACCGCGTCGAATCGCCCGACGGCGCGTGGCGAACCCTCGACTCGCGGGGGATGCACCGGTGGCGGGCGGCCGCCGCGGCGGTCGCCGAGCGGACGACCGAGGAGCGGCTGAGTCACGCCCTCGGCGTCACGATCGCAACGCGGCCCGACGGCAAGGCCCGCGAGATCAAAGGTGTCGCGCCCGAGGCGATGGCGCTGATCTCCTCGCGACGACGGGCCGTCACGACAAAGGCCGCCGAGCTGATCACCAAGTTCGAGGAGCGCTTCGGCCGCACCCCGAACAGCCTCGAGCGCGACCGCCTCTCCCGGCAGGCCACGCTCGCGACCCGCCGGCTCAAGACCCACGACGGGCAGACCCGCGCCCAGGTCCTCGACCGCGTCGACACCCAGCTGCGCGCCGAGGTCGCCGACGGGCTCGCCGGCGTCGCCCGCTCCGCGCTGGACGCTCGCGAGTCCGTGACCCCACAGAGCTGGTCACCCCGGGCGGTGATCGAGACCGCGCTCGCGGACGTCCAGTCGCGCCGGGCGGGCTGGATGCGCTCGGACCTCACCCGCGCGATCAACGCCGCCCTGCCGGACTACCTCGGCACCCCGGCCGGCACCGACATCGCCACGCTGCTCGACGACCTCGCGAGCGAGGCCCTGCGCTACGCCGTCCCGCTCGACACCGACCGCCCGGGGGCCGAGGCGCTGCCCGACGAGCTGCGGCTGGCGAATGGCGATTCGGTCTACCAAGCACCCGGCGGTCGGCTCTACGCGACGCCGGAGCAGCTGCGGACCGAGCGGATTCTCGTCGCGTCGACCTCCGACCGCGACGGCGCGGCGCTGGCTCCAGCTACGGCGCAGCGGTTCCTCGACGACCTGCGGGCCACGGGCATCGAACTCGGCGTCGACCAGGCCGCCGCCGTGCGCGGGGTGCTGACGTCCGGTGCGCGTGTCGAGTCGCTGGTCGGCCCGGCCGGGACGGGCAAGTCGTTCGTGGTCGGCGCCCTTGCCCGGGCGTGGTCGGATCCGGAGCTGCACGGGGATCCGGGAGAGCGGCGCGTGTTCGGGCTGGCCACCTCGCAGGTCGCCACCGACGTCCTCGCCGGCGAGGAGCTGACCACGCGCAACGTCGCCCGCTGGCTGGCCACCCAGGAGCGGCTCACCCAGACCGAGGTCCGGGACGACGACCGGGGCTGGCGGCTGCGGGCCGGTGACCTGGTCGTCGTCGACGAGTCCGCCATGACCGACACCCCCGCGCTCGCCGCGATCCACCGCTATGTCGACGCGGCCGGGGCGAAGCTGCTGCTGGTCGGTGACCACAAGCAGCTCGCCGGCGTCGGCGCGGGCGGAGGGATGGACCTGATCGCCGCGACCGGGGCCCGCTACGAGCTGGCCGACGCCCGCCGCTTCACCCACGACTGGGAACGCGCTGCCTCGCTACGGCTGCGGGCCGGGGACGAGGCGGTCCTGCGCGAGTACCACCGCCACGGCCGGCTCCTCGACGCCGGAACGATCGAGCAGGCCGAGGCTGCGGCGGCGCAGGCGTGGCTGGCCGACACCCTCGCCGGGAGACGGTCGCTGCTCGTCGTCGACACCAACGAGCAGGCCGCCGCCCTGTCGGCAGCGCTGCGCGCCGAGCTGGTCCGGCTCGGCCGGGTCGCCGAGGACGGCGTGCCGCTCGGGTTGCAGGGCACTTTCGCCGGGGTCGGGGATCTGGTCGAGGCGCGGGCGAACGGCTGGCACCTGGCCGGCGTTGAGGGCAACCGCCGTGGGCCGATCAACAGGGAGACCTACCGGGTCACCGCCGTGCGCGCGGACGGTGGGCTCGAGGTCGCGGCCGGTGATGACCGGATGGTGCTGCCCCCGAAATACGTCGCGCAGAACCTGGCGCTGGCCTACGCCTCGACCGTCCACTCCGCCCAGGGCAGCACGGTCGACACCAGCCACGTCGTTGTCAGCCCGCGGACTAGCCCGAGCGCGCTCTACGTCGGCATGTCCCGCGGCCGCGACAGCAACCTCGCGCACGTCGCCACCGAGACCACCGTCGCCGACCGGGCGGATGGGCGAGACGACCAGACCGTCCGGCGGGACCCGGTCGCCGCGGTCGCACTTGTCCTCGATCCTGACGACCGCACCGGCGCCCACTCGGCACTGGCCACGGCCACGCGCTCCGCCGAGGAGGCCGGGAACGTCCGGACCCCGGCCGAGCTGCTCGCCGACGCCGCCCACCTCGCCGCCACCCAGCGCACCGTGGCTTGGCTCGACGAGCTCACCCTCGACGGCACCCTCAGCCTGCACGACCGCACGCGGATCGCCGCCGAGGACGGCGCCGCCTCGCTGACCCGGGTGCTGCGCAGCGCTGAGCTCGCCGGGCTCGACGCCCGCCAGGTCCTGCACGCGGCCGTCGCCGACCGCTCGCTTGACGGTGCCCGCAACACCACCAACGTCATCTACAGCCGCATCGCCGACCGGCACCGCTTCGACCCGGTCGGCCAGACCTGGGCCGAGTGGACACCCCGCGTCGACGACCCCCAGTGGCAGGCCTACCTCGATCACCTCGCACAGGCCGCCGACGACCGAGCCGCCGAGCTCGGCGAGGCCGCGGCCGTCGAGCCCCCGCCTTGGGCGCTCGACGCCTTCGGCCCGCCACCCGCGGAGATGACCGAGCGGGAAACCTGGGTCGCCGAGGTGGGATCGGTCGCCGCGTACCGGGAACTCCGCGGCCACACCGACGACGCCGACGCCCTCGGCCCCGCACCGACCCCCGGCCACGTCGAGGCCTTCGCCGCCTACCGCGCCGCCTGGCGGGCGCTCGGCCGGCCCGAGATCGACCGCGAAGAGATCGAGATGTCCGACGGCCAGCTGCGCTTGCGCGTCCGGGCCGCCGAGCGGGAGGAGAACTGGGCCCCGCGCCACGTCGCCAACGAGCTCGCCGGCACCCACCAGGCCGCCGACCAGCAGCGGCGCGTTGCGGCGCTGCGTGCTGCCGAGGCCCAGACTTCCGACGACCGGGACCGCCTCCTGCAGGAGGCCCACGACGCCGGGGCTCTCGCCGAGGTGCTGGACCAGCGGGCCGTCGAGCTACAGTCCGTCGACGACGCCCGGGCGCGCTGGCTCGCCCACACCGCCGGGACCCGCGCCGCGGGCGAACGGGCGCAGGCCGAGCTGGCGCTCCGGCACGCCGGCGAGGAGCCCGAGCCCGCAGTGACCGCCGAGGAGTGGCTCGCGGCGCACCGCGCCGACCAGGCGGAGGAGGACCGGCACCGGGAGATCACCGAGGAGTACGAGCTCGACGCGGTGTCGCCAGAGCACAACCGATCGCACGAGCTCGTCGCGCCGCGCGATCACGCGCCGTCCCGCGACGACGACGCCGCACCCCGCGAGGACCTCAGGCCCGAGCCGGACATCCGAGAGCAGGACCGGTCAGACGACCGCGCCGGCGACGCCGTCCGCGTCCCCAGCGCCGACGAGACCGCCGCAGCGATCGAACGGGCGCACCGCGCCCTCGCCGAGATCGAGGCCCGCGACGCCTACGACGCCCAGCAGGAAGAGGCGGCCCGGTACGAGCCCGCCGCCGAGCACGACCTCACCGACGACGACGCCCTGGAGCGAGCATGAGCAGGTCAGGACGGTCCCCACGTCGGCGCGGCGCCACTGCCTCGCCACGCCCACCGAAGCGTCGTGCACACCGCCGCCAGGTAGCCCGGTCGCGACGCCAGCCACTGCGGGGGCGCGGACCGCGCGGCCAGGGTCTCCGCCGCGAGGTACTCGGCCTCGATCAGCTCCTCCTGCGCCAGCCGCGCCGACCTCGTGATCGGCGTATGAGCGAGCCGACGCCGGCCGCCCGGCCCGTCGACGGTCGCGCGGGCCAGCCACCGGCACGTGATCGCGACGCCGCCCGCTGCGTAGTCGGTGACGCCCTCGGCGCCCTGCAGCTCCGAGCGCTGCTCCGCGGCGGCCCAGAGCACGCCGAAGTCGCGCCGCGGCACCCGCAGGTTGCCGGGTGGGACGCGCTCGACATCGCGCTCGGTGACACGCATGCCAGCAGAATCCCACGGCGCCCCGACCGCACGGATCGGCCGATGCGGGGGAGCGGGCATGGCCACCCCTGAGCTGATGCGCGTCGCGCTGGCCCACGCCGCCCGCGGCTGGCGCGTCTTCCCGTTGCGCCCCAACGACAAGCGCCCCGCGATCCGGGACTGGGAGACCCGAGCAACTACCGATCCCTTCCGCATCCGGCGAGCGTGGGAGCGCGGCCCGTTCGGGATCGGCATCGCCTGCGGCCCGTCCCGCCTGGTCGTCCTCGACCTAGACCGCCCCAAGCCGGACACTGTCCGCCCGCAGGAATGGGACCGGCCCGGCATCAACGACGGCGCCGACGTCCTCGCCGCTCTGGCCAAGCGACATGGCGCCGACGTCCCGCTCGACACCTACGCGGTCCAGACGGGCAGCGGGGGAGAGCACCTCTACTTCACCGCACCCGCCGGCGCGCGGATCCGGAACTCCGCGGGCCGGCTCGGCTGGCTCCTCGACGTTCGCGGCGAAGGCGGGTACGTCGTGGCCGCCGGCTCTGTGGTCCGGCGCCGCCGCTATCGCGCCTCGGACGCGCCGGTGGCGGTCCTCCCCGCGTGGCTCACCACGCTCCTCGCCGAGCCGCAGAGCGACGGGAACGCACCGCCAGGGGCGGACTTCGGCCCGCTGCTCGACATCGTCGGTCGCCGCTCCGCCTACGTCGCGGCGGCGCTGCGTGGTGAGCTGAACAAGGTCCTCGCAGCCCGCCCCGGGCACCGCAACCACACCCTCAACGCCGCCGCCTTCGCTCTCGGCCAGCTCGTAGGTACCGGACTGCTTCCCAGGGGCTTGGCCGCGGCGGCACTCGCCGAGGCGTCGACCGCCATCGGTCTCCCGCTCTTCGAGGCCGATCGCACGATCCGCTCCGGCCTCAACGCCGGGGCTAGGACCCCGCGCCGCACCATTCTGGAAGGACGGACGTGACCAGGCGCCGCACCGCCAACGAGATCCTCACCGGCCTCGACGCCGACCGGTACCTGCGCGCGCTGCACGGCGAGGACCGGCCCCCGGCGCAGGGCTGGGACGCCGACCCGACCCCGCTGACCCCGCGCCGGCTCGTTCCTCCGTTCCCGGTCGACGCCCTGCCGCCGTGGGTGGCGGACATGGTCATGGCGGTTGCCGAGTTCACCCAGACCCCGCTCGACCTGCCCGGCTGCCTCGCCCTCGCCGCCCTCTCCACCGCCGCCGGCGGACGCGCCGAAGTCGAAATCCGCCCGGGCTGGCGCGAACCGCTGAACCTCTACACCGTGGTCGCGATGCCACCCGGCTCCCGCAAGAGCGCCGTCTTCGCCGCCATGACCGCCCCGCTGGTCGAGGCCGAACGACAGCTCATCGACGCCGCCCGCCCGCGGATCGTCGAGGCCGACCTGGCCCGCAAGATGGCGGTCAAGGAGGCCGAGCGTCGCGCGATCGACGCCGCGAACCTGCGCGACCCCGCCGGCCGCGCCGAAGCCCTCGCCGCGGCCGCCGAAGCCACTCTCGAGGCCGAGAAACCCGTCCCCGCTCTGCCACGCCTGATCGCCGACGACGTCACCACCGAAGCCGCCGCGTCCCTGCTCGCGGAGCAAGGCGGACGGCTCGCCGTGCTGTCGGCGGAGGGCGGGATCTTCACGACGCTGGCAGGCCGCTACTCCAGCGGCGTCCCCAACCTCGAGGTCTTCCTCAAGGGCCATGCCGGTGACCTGCTGCGGGTGGATCGCAAGGGCCGCGCCGCCGAACACGTCGCCGCCCCCGCCCTGACCCTGGGCCTGGCGCTGCAGCCCGCGGTCCTGACCGACATCGCGAAGATGCCCGGCTTCCGCGGCCGCGGCCTACTCGCCCGGATCCTGTACTCGTTGCCGGAGAACACCGTCGGTCGCCGCCAGGTCGGCGCGCCGGCCGTCCCCGGCCCGATCGACAAGACCTACACCAGCCGCCTGACCAGGCTGGTCCTGCTCCTGGCCGACGACAACGAGCCCCACCGGCTGCGCCTGAGCCGCGACGCCGACCGCCAGATCCTCGAACTCGAACGCCGCCTCGAGCCCCGCCTGGCCCCGCACGCCGACCTCGCCCACATCACCGACTGGGCCTCGAAGCTCAATGGCGCGGTCGCTCGCCTCGCTGGCCTGCTCTTCCTCGCCGAGGTCCTGCCCACTGGATGGGGCGAACCCGTCCCCGCCCGCCACGTCGACGCAGCCGCGCGGCTCGGCCACTACTTCCTCGGCAACGCCCTCGCCGTCTTCGACCAGATGGGCGCCGACCCCACCGTTGGCGATGCCCTCGCGGTGCTGGAGTGGATCAGCCGCGTCCGCCCGCAGAGCTTCAGCCGCCGAGACGCCTTTACTGCCCTTTCCCGTTCTCGCTTCCGCAAGATCGCGGACCTCGACCCGGTCCTGCAGCTCCTCGACGACCACGGCTTCATCCGCCCCGAGGAGCAGCCTCAGCGTGCTGGCCCGGGCCGACGGGCCTCGCCCCGATGGTCGGTCCATCCTGCCGCCGCAGAAACCGCAGAAACCGCACAATGCTGACGGAGCCGAGTTCTGCGGTTTCCGCGGCTTCCGCGGCGCGGAGTCAGACCCAAGTGGCGACCAAATCGGCTGGCCCAGTCCCGCCGCTGGACCTCTTCGGTATGGGTGCCAAACGCCCGCGGAGGGGCGACCGCGCGTGCCGGAGGTGTCCTTCGATGGTGCGTGATCCTGCCGAGGACGAAATCCTCAGTTCTGACGAGCGGCCGGCGCCTCGAACCCACCCCTCCGGAGTTCGAGGCGCCGACCCGGCAGTCGAGCGGACTCAGCCGCACCGACGGGCGCGGGGGTGCGGTATCGCCTGCGCGAGGAACCGCCGCGAGAGCACGGTCACGAGCGCCGTGCCCCGCACGAGCAGACAGACATCGGACCGGTCGGGGCTGTACCCGTAGACCACCTCGGGATGCAGCATGACCTCGGTCCAGGCGCGAGGTCTGTGTTCCCAGTCCGCGGTGCTCAGCAGATGGCCGAGGCGCCGCACTGCGATCCTGCGCTGCACGCCCTCGACGCGCTGCCGGTACCGCTGCACGGCGTGGGCGGTGAGCACCACCGATCCGGGATCGATGTCGATGTCCGGGATCGGCATCGCGAGCGCGAGGATCGCCTCACGCCGATCAAGCGGCAGCATCGGTGACGCCCTCGTCGGTGCTGGAGTCGAGCCCAGTGCCGAGGGCGATCCGCGCCTGGGTGAGCAGGCGCGTCAGCTCGCCACGCAGCTTGTCGGACTCGGTCTCGATCGCGTTCGCGTGCTGGCGGACCGACCCTGCGGCCTTCGTGATCTTCTCGATCCGACCGAGCGTGGTGAGGGCCTCGGAGAGCTTCTCCTCAGCGACGCGAACCTCGCCGCTCGCGGTGTCACGTGCGGCCGCCTGGGCGGTGAGCCGCAGCAGCTGGACCGCGACGCGAAGCCGGTCCACCTCGTCGGTCTCCGGGTCGAAGGCCATTACCAGGCGGCGCGGACCCAGGCAGAGCAGGCTGTGCCCGCCGTTCTGGTCGGCGCTGCGGACGATCCCGAGCGACGCGACCGCGGCCCGGTTGCGCTCGGCCTCGTCCAGGTACTCAGCCCACCGGGGGCGGTCGGAGTCCGTCATCTCCAGGGCGACGCGGACCTCGCCGCCCTGCACGGTGAGCACCCCATCGCCCTTCTTGCTGCGGGGGACGCGGCCGGTGATGGCCGACGTGTCCTCGTACTCGTCGCCCAGCCCGGCGGCGACGTCGGCCATCACCCGGTGCACCGACTGCGCGAACGGCTCACCCTTGAGTGGGCTCACCTTCACCGCCGCCGCGCGGGCCTGCGCCACCGCGTGGGTGGTCCGCACGGCCTCGGCCAAGTCGGTGATCATGGACCGGACCTTCTCGCCGTCGCGGGTGATCTCCTCCTTGAGCTGCCGGTGCTGCTCGGCGAGGAGCTGGTGCTGACGGCCCATCGGGGTCGCCGGATCGCTCGGGTCGAACTGCCGCTCCGCCTTCGCGATCAGCTCGGAGGCCTGCCGGACGGCCCGCTCCTCCAGGTCGCGGGAGACCTTGTCGAGAACCGGCTGCACCCTGGCCAGCAGCTCCGGGCTGTCGCCCCCGAAGATCCGGGTGAGCTCCGCGAGCATGGTCTTCTGCAGGGTCTCGAGGTCTCCGGCGCTGCGCCGCTGCGCCTGCTCGACGATCTCGCCGAGGGTCTTGCGCGCGGCCTCGGTCGACTCGGCGATGCCGACCGTCGCCTTCGTGATCGCCTCGGCGGTCCGGGTCGCGGCCTGGGTGGAGGCCTCACTCGTCCGCTCCCCGACCTCGGTGATCAGGGACTCGAGCGCGACGGCCTCCTGCGTCCCACCCGCGGTCGCGATCGCCTGGGCGCCGACCAGGAGAGCCTGGTGAACGAAGGCCGTCAGGTCGTGACCCGCGAGCTCCTCGGCGTCCACCGCGGGGCCGCGGCGGCCCGTGGACCACCGCCGCGCCTCGGAGACAACGGCGGGGTCGGTCACCTCGACGTCGGCGACGACGACGGCGGGAACAGACGGGTCGTAGTGCACAGCCATGGGGGTCTTGCCTCTCGTGTCGGTGTCGGCGAGGGCCGCCGGCGGAGAGCAAAGATCCACGACCGAGCAGCGCGGGTCTAGCGAACGTCTTGATAACGGGGGTTATCGGAGAGGCGATCTAGCGCTGAGCGGGGAGGCGCTACGGTGATCCAGTCCGCCGGGCGATCTACGAGGGGAGGAACAGTGGCCGACACCCTGTACCTCGGGCTTGCGGACGTCGCGCTCCTTGCTCGCGTCCGGCGGGCGCCCGTGACGATGTGGAGGCGACGGTACGCGTCCACGGCCACGCCCTTCCCGCAGCCCGTCGCGACCCGAGGCGCCCAGCAACTGTTCGACGGCGACGAGGTCGTGACCTGGCTGGAGACCACCGGGCGTGGCAACAACCCCGCCGCTCGGGAGGATCTGGCGGGCTTCGCGGTGCTGGCGGACACCGATCTCGACGATCCCGTCATCTTCGCGGGCTTGACCGCCCTGCTGTGCCTCAGCAGGTACACCGACGGTCTCTCGACGGTCCACGACGACCTGCTCGACGAGGCGGACGAGGCCGATCCGGACGACGAGTTCCTCACGGCAGAGCTCGAGGCGCTGGGTGAGCGCCTGGTCCCGCTCGCCCGCTACTGCTCGCTGCGCATCGACGCCGCCTATCACGCCGGAGCGGCGTTCGAGGGCCTCATGGCCCGCCGTCGACGCCGCGCCCGGGACGGCTACACCCGTACCGCTCTGTCCGCTCCCGCCGTGCGCCTGGTGGCAGCCCTTGTGAACGCTATCGGGACGGACGCGGGCATCAACGCCCCGCTGATCGTCGACCCGACCGGTGGTGGCGGCGATCTCCTCGTTGAGCTGGCGCGGGACGAGGGGCGCACCGTGAGCGTCGCGCTGCCGCCGGGTGACGCGCCCGAGCGGCGACTGACCAGGCGCCGCCTGCGGGTTCGCGGCATCGACTATCGGACACTTGAGATCGACGGAGACGGCGGAGTGGTCGTCCCCGAGGATGGTGTCGTGGTGCTGCAGCTGCCCGGAGCCGATGACCCGGACGCTGAAGCCGCCGAGCTGCTGCAGACGGCCGAGGAGGTCCTACTGGGCAACCCAGCGGACCGCCGAATGGTGATCGTGGGCCGTGCGTCCACCCTGACCGAGGGACTGCCACGGTCAGCGCGGAGGGTCCGGGACGACATCGTGCGGACCCACCGGCTGCGGGGGATCGCCCGCCTGCCAGCCGGCCTCGCGCCGTTCGAGCCGCGGGCCCGCGTCGCGCTGTGGTGCGTCGGGCCTGCCCCGACCATGGCTCCGGGAGGCGTGCCGCCCCGCACGATGGTCGTCAACCTATCCGACACCGAACTCGACGATATCGTGACTGCCGACCTCGTGACGGACCTAGTGGCGGGCATGCAGGACGTGCGTGGCCAACGTGCGCATCTGCCCCGATTTGGACGACTGGTGGGCAGCGTCGAGCTGATCACCCGGCTCGGCGGCCTCGTCGATGCCGTACCGACGCCGCAGCGGACCGAGCCCGCGGTTGAGGTCCTTGCGCGGATTTCGGAGCTGCGGGCGGAGTTGGCGGAGCGGCTGGCGCCTGCTGCGATGCCCGGGGTGGTGGCCCGGTCCGCCCCGCCGGGAACGCGCCACACGCTGGACGACGCGCTCCGGTCGGGCATGCTTCGACTGCTTCCCGGACACCGGCTCGATCGAGACCTGTTTGATGCCGAGGCGTCGGTCCGGGTGCTCGGTCCACCGGAGCTGCTGGGTACCTCGCCTCCGCGCAGTGTCGACCGGCTGCTCCTCGCCGCACGTCACGAGGTGGCTCGCTTCACCGAACCCGGCGACGTCGTCTTCTGTACTGCGCCTCGGCCCGCCGCCGTCGTGGACGTCGAGGGCGGAGCCGTGGTCGTCCATCCCGCGCGCGTCTTGCGGTCGAAGTCATCGGAGTTGCCGCCACGCGTCGTGGCCGCGGCGATCTCGGCGCAGCCGGCGGACGCGCGGGCGTGGGGGAGCTGGACGGTCGGGTCCATCCCTGCGGACCAGGCTGACTCGCTCCGCGTCGTTCTCGACGAGCTCGACTCGCATCGCGCTGCGCTGAAACGTCGACTCGATGCGGTCGACACGCTTGCCTCCACGCTGACAGACGGAACGGCGTCGGGAATTCTCGACCTGTCCCAGCACGACTGAAAGGAAGCCCGTGCCACCTCGCGCGAAGAAGTCCGCGGTGCCGGCAGCACCGTCGACGATGAAAGAGCTGAAGGACACGCTCTGGAAGGCGGCGGACAAGCTGCGTGGCTCGATGGACGCCTCGCAGTACAAGAACGTCGTGCTGGGGCTCGTCTTCCTCAAGTACGTGTCCGACGCGTTCACCGAGCGCCGCGAGCAGATCCAGGCGGAACTCGAGCGGGAAGGCCTCGACGAGGAGCAGGTCGCTCAGCTCATCGACGATGTCGACGAGTACACGGGCAGTGGGGTCTTCTGGATCCCCGCCGAGGCGCGCTGGACGTTCTTGGCCGAGAACGCCAAGGGCCGCGGTGACAAGTCAATCGGCCAACTGATCGACCATGCCATGCAGGCGATCATGGACGAGAACCCGTCGCTCAAGGCCACGCTCCCCAAGATTTTCAACCAGGAGAGCGTCGACCAGCGGCGGCTCGGTGAGCTATTAGATCTGCTAAACACTGCGCGGTTCAGTGGTCAGGGAGCCTCAAAAGCACGCGACCTGCTGGGGGAGGTGTACGAATACTTCTTGGAGAAGTTCGCCAAGGCTGAGGGTAAACGGGGCGGGGAGTTCTACACGCCCGCCAGCGTGGTGCGGGTGCTCGTGGAGGTACTGGAGCCGACCTCCGGACGGGTGTACGACCCATGCTGCGGTTCTGGCGGCATGTTCGTGCAGACCGAGAAGTTCCTCGAGGCGCACGACAGGGACCGTACCGCGATCGCGGTCTACGGCCAGGAACTGAACGAGCGCACCTGGCGCATGGCGAAGATGAACCTCGCCATCCACGGCCTCAACGCGAACCTAGGGTCCGTATGGGGCGACACCTTCGCCCGAGATCTCCACCCGCAGCTCACCGGCCACGATGGCGCAGACTACATTCTGGCCAATCCGCCCTTCAACATCAAAGACTGGGCGCGCAGCGAGAAGGACGCCCGTTGGCGTTTTGGAGTCCCGCCCGCAGGCAACGCGAACTACGCCTGGATCCAGCACGTTCTGTCGAAGCTGAAGCCCGGTGGGAGCGCGGGCGTGGTGATGGCCAACGGCTCCATGACAACGAACTCCGGCGGTGAGGGCGCGATTCGCGCGCAGATCGTCGAAGCGGACCTGGTGTCTTGCATGGTCGCCCTGCCCACGCAGTTGTTCCGCTCCACTGGAATTCCCGTATGTCTCTGGTTCTTCGCCAAGGGCAAGACGGCAGGTAAACGCGGCTCCATCGACCGCAGTGGGCAAGTGTTGTTCATCGACGCCCGCAGCCTAGGCTACATGGTCGACCGCGCTGAGCGCGCCTTTACTGACGAAGACATCGCGAAGATTGCGAACGCGTACCACGCTTGGCGTGGCACAGAGTCGGCTCACGAGGCAGGGCTAGAGTACGCCGACGAACCCGGCTTCTGCTACTCCGCGACCATCGCAGAAATCAAGTCGGCAGACTATGTGCTTACATCGGGTAGATATGTTGGTTCGGCAGAATCTGAGGACGAAGGTGGGCCGATCGAGGAAAGATTGGAGCTTCTAACGAAGGAGCTCTTTGTTCAGCTCGACGAATCCGAGAGGCTTGCGGCCACGGTGCGCGTGGAGATGGGTCGAATCCATGCCTAGGCGAGAAACTCGGACAGGCGGACGAGGCGCCACGGACGCCATTATCCCCGGTCGCTTCGCGCTCAGCATTGGATTCCCTTCTCGTTTGCCGCAACAGGGATATGAGTGGCGAAAGCTCGCCGATTTGGCGCGTATGGAGAGTGGGCACACCCCCAGTCGATCCCGGCCGGAGTACTGGAACGGCGGTATTCCATGGGTTGGCATCAAGGACGCCACAGGAAATCATGGATCTGTAATCTATGAGACTCTCCAGGAGGTGTCTCAGGACGGGATCGATAATTCTTCGGCTCGCGTCTTGCCGACCAATACGGTGTGTCTTTCTAGAACGGCGTCTGTAGGTTATGTCGTCGTCATGGGTCGCCCCATGGCAACTAGTCAAGATTTCGTTAACTGGGTATGTGGACCGGAGATTGCGCCGGAATATCTCAAATACATACTCATGGTCGAGCAAGAGAGCATCCGCAAATTCTCGTACGGAACTACTCATCAGACGCTATATTATCCGGATGCTAAGGCCCTGCACGTATGCATTCCGTCTCGCCGCGACCAAGACGCGGTCGCTCAGGTACTAGGTTCGCTGGAAGACAAGATGTCTCACAATGGTGGCTTGCTTCGTAAGCTCGACGCCTTGGAGCGTGCTTGTTTTACAGGCCTGATGGCAGAGTCGGGAGGTGTGGTGCCATTGGCGGATTTGTTGATGCTGACTAAGGGTGTTTCGTACAGAAGTGCAGATCTTGTTGACTCAGATACTGGAATGGTTACACTCAAATCCATCACTCGGGATGGCTACTACTCTGAGCGCGGACTGAAGCCATTCGCTGGTGACTATCGCAGTGATCAATCTCTAGTGAATGGTGATGTCGTGATAGCCCAGACTGATCTCACACAGAATGCAGACGTCGTTGGTCGAGCGGTCCGTGTGCGGTCGTCGGCAGAGTACTCAAAGCTAGTGGCTAGTCTGGACCTGGTTGTCGCGCGCCCCATCCAGGGAGTCCCTGTTGAATACATCCTTGGCGTACTTCGACAGGAGAGATTCCGTCGCTACTGCCAGGATCACTCATCGGGAACCACCGTCTTGCACCTGCGAGTTGGTGCGTTGGGCCGTTACGAAGCGCCAACGATAGATCCGATTAAGCAAAGGGAGTACGCAGCGAAAGTTCGATCGCTCCACGCTCTCGGTGACGCCATACAGCGCGAGAGCCAGCGCCTGCGGGACCTGCGCGACCTGCTTCTGGTCAATCTGATCTCCGGCCGCATGCGAGTACGTCAGGCTGAGCAGCAGGTCGAGGCGGTCTTACAGTGAGCTGTCGTCTCGGTCCCACGAAGGCGGTCGAATCAATCCCGTCGAAACCGGCGCTGCTTGGGGCGCCCCGGGCTCCCAAGACGGACCTCGACGGCGCGGCAGGCCTCCGCGAATCCTCCGATGCACGACGTGCTGCGGAGTCTGCACTGCACCCCTCGCGTCGAAGCTGCCGAGCATTAGCGAGCTGAAGGATGAGTTGTCCCCCGACCCGATCGAGGAGGAGCACGCGCGATGAGCGGGATGTCGGAGGAGGAGTGGGAGAGGCTCGCAAAGGACACACTGGGCGAGCTGTCCTGGAACCCGGTGGAGGGGAAGGACATCGCTCCAGGCTCCGACGAGCGGCAGAGCTGGGATGATCTCGTTCTGCGCCGGCAGCTGCTCGACGCGCTACGCAGGCTGAACCCGGACGTCCCTGGCGACCAGCTCCAGCAGGCCTACGCCGAGATCACCTCGCCTCGCTCCAACGACGCGATCTCCGAGAACCATCGCGTCCACGACTGGCTCGTCGGCGGCTACCGCGGGATCACCTACCTCCGCGAGGACGGCCAGGAGACCACGCCGACCATCAGGCTGATCTCACAGAACGTTGACGAGAACACCTGGATTGTGGCGAACCAGGTCACTGTGCGGCATAAGGACTTCCACCGCCGCTTCGACCTCGTGCTGTTCTGCAACGGCATGCCGGTCAGCATCCTCGAGCTGAAGAAGGCGGGCAGCGCGACAGCGGACCCTTCTGCAGCGCATGCTCAGCTGCAGACCTACATCACCGAGTTCCCCATCGCGTTCCGCTTCGCCCTGCTCACGGTGATCAGTGACGGCGTCCGCGCGGAGTACGGCACACCGTTCACAGAGCTCCACCACTTCGCGCCGTGGAACGTCGACGAGGAGGGGGCCGTGGTCGAACCCGGGAGCCGGGGGCGCGACGGCGAGCCGGTGACCGCGCTGGAGCTGCTGCTGCACGGCGTCTTCGAGCAAGAGCGCTTTCTCCAGCTCCTCCGCTGGTATACGGCGTTCGACCAGGGGGCCGTCGGCCTCGCCAAGCGCATCGCTAAGCCGCACCAGTACTTTGCGGTCGCGAAGGCTGTGGGCAGCACGGTCGAGGCATTCCGCAGTGATGGCAAGGCTGGCGTCGTCTGGCACACCCAGGGGTCCGGCAAGTCCATGGAGATGGAGCTTTACGCAAACCGCATCATGCGGCAGCCGGAGCTGGCCAACCCGACCATCGTCGTGATCACAGACCGGAACGAGCTCGACGGGCAGCTCTACCAAAGCTTCCAGATCAGCCAGCTGCTCCCCGAACAGCCCGTGCAGATCAAGCGTCGCTCCGAGCTGCGCGAACGGCTCACGAACCAGGTCACGGGCGGCATCTACTTCACCACGCTGCAGAAGTTCGGCCGGACGAAGGAAGAGCGGGATGCCGGAGCCGACCACCCCGAGCTGTCCGCCCGCAAGAACATCATCGTGATCGTGGACGAGGCCCACCGCAGCCACTACGACGACCTCGATGGCTACGCCCGTCACCTGAAGAAGGCGCTTCCGCACGCGTCGCTCATCGCCTTCACCGGCACGCCGATCTCCTTCGCCGACCGGAACACCCGGGCGGTGTTCGGCGACTACGTCGACGTCTATGACCTCTCGCGCGCGGTGGAGGACGGCGCCACCGTGCCCGTCTACTTCGAGCCGCGGCTGATCAAGCTCGCACGGCGCGAAGACATGTCGGACGAGGACCTCGACCGCAGCGCGGACGAAGCCACCAAGGGCCTGGACGACACGGAGCGGGCGCAGATCGAGAAGAGCGTCGCCGTGATCAACGCCGTGTACGGCGACCCCAAGCGTCTCGACGAGCTGGTCAAGGACCTCTTGGCGCACTGGGATCGTCGCCGAGAGGCGATGCGGCCCACGATCGCCGGGCCGGGCAAGGCGATGATCGTTGGCGGCACGCGGCTGATCTGCGCCGAGATCTACCGGCGCATCGCGGAGCGCCGCCCGGAGTGGGACAGCAAGGACATCCACAGCGGCAAGGTCAAGGTCGTCTACTCGAGCGACGCCACGGACACGGGGCTGATCGCCGACCACCGACGCCGGCCGTCGGAGAACGCGACGATCAAGGAGCGGTTCCGGGACCCCGATGACGAGCTGGAGATCGTCATCGTCAAGGACATGATGCTGACCGGATACGACTCCCCGCCGCTGCACACGCTCTACCTCGACCGGCCCCTCAAGGGGGCGCTGCTCATGCAGACCCTCGCCCGCGTCAACCGGACCTTCCGCGGGAAGGAGGCCGGACTGCTCGTCGGATATGCGCCGGTGGCCGACAACCTGCAGAAGGCCCTCGCCGAGTACAGCCCGCGGGACCAGCAGACCAAGCCGATGGGGCGGGAGGTCGACGACGCGGCAGAGGTCGGCGCGTTCCTCGTCGGCCAGATAAGGGAGGCGCTGGCGGACTACGACTGGCGCGCGAAGCTCCGCAGCGGACAGCCGAGGGCCTTCTTGCGGGCGGCGCTGGCCACGACCGACTACCTACGTTCGCCGACGACACCAGGCAACAAGGTTCCCGAGGGAGAGGAGACCCTCGCCGACCGGTACCGACGACTGAGCGGGCAGCTGGCTCGGGCGTGGGCGCTGTGCGGTGCTTCCGGGAAGCTCGAGGAGCTCCGGCCGGACATCCTCTTCTTCGAGGAGGTCCGCGTCTACATGGCGAAGTACGACGCCGACGCGCGTCGGGCCGAGGGCAAGCCCGTGCCCGAGGAGATCAGCCGCCTGCTCGCCGCGTTGCTCACAGCCAGCACCGAGACCGGCGAGGTCATCGACATCTACGAGGCCGCCGGGATGCCCAAGCCCGAGCTGAGCGACCTCAACCCGGCCTACGTCACCAAGGCCCAGCAGGCAACGAACCCGCAGCTGGCGATCGAGGCGCTCCGCAAGCTCGTGCTGACCGAGTCGACCCGGGTGACCCGCAGCAACGTCGTCCGGGAGCGGGTGTTCTCGGAGCGGGTCAAGGAGCTGATGATCCGGTATACGAACCAGCAGCTCACCTCGGCGCAGGTCATCGCCGAGCTCGTGGAGCTCGCGAAGGAGATCCGCAAGGAGGCGGAGCGCGGCGCGACCTTCACCCCGCCGCTAGACGACGACCAGCTTGCCTTCTACGACGCCGTCGCCCAGAACGAGTCCGCGGTGCTGGAGCAGGGCGACGACGTCCTCGCCCAGATCGCCCGCGATCTCGTCGGGATCATGCGGCGGGACGTCCGGACTGACTGGACCGTGCGGGACGACGTCCGGGCGAAGCTGCGCTCGTCGATCAAGCGGTTGCTGGTGAAGCACAAGTACCCGCCGGACAAGCAGCCCGGCGCGATCGCGCTGGTTCTGGAGCAGATGGAGCGGCTCGCTCCGCGCTTCGTGGACGCGGCGTAGGTGATTGGTATGGGGAGTGGGGGGACATGGACGACGCCGAGGAGCAACTGCCGCCGTTGGAGGAGCTGGCGAGGTGCCGCGATGATCTCGCGGACGGCTTGGCCGAGCACCTTGCCGTCGGCCCGGTGATTCGGGAGACGGGCGGCGAAATCGACGTCGAGTTGGCGGACGAGAATCACGCGGCGGTCAGCGAGGCTGTCGACCATGTCGTCGGTTACCTCCGCTCGCTCACCAACGAGGCCGTGCGTGAGCTGGCGCAGCTCGCTGCCGTTGACATTCCGGGGCAGCCGCCCGCCCATCGCGGTGGTGGCTACAGCGCGAGCCCCATACCGCCGTACCCCGATGTAGTGGACCCGGCGTCTGTGAAGAGGCGTGAACCCGTCGACGAGGACGACGAGTACGACGCCGAGACCGAGTACCAGGACGCACTGGCCGACGCGCATCAGTCGCTCGTCTTCGACCGCGCGTGGCACGTCCGCCATCTCGTCGACCATGCAGCCGACCTGGCTTACGCGATCGTCGACAGCGCCCATGCCGGCGACGAGGAGGGCGCGATCGAGTACCTCGGCCAGCGTGACGAGGTGGCCGACAGGCTGGAGAAGGCGTTCAAGCTCTGGGAGTACGCCCTCGCCGGGCAGATGAATGGCTCAGCCGGGCCCAACGACCACATCGCCACCGTCACTCAGTGGCTCGACGACGCGACGCGGCCATAGTGACCGCCGTCCTCGAAGGGCCCGCGTGGGCGCAGCAGGGGCTGGACCAGCGCGAGGGCCGCTATCCGCTCGCCGTCGAGGCACCTGTCCTCGGGATGGTGGCCATGCTCATGCCCGGGTTGTCGACCCTGACCGAGTTCGCTCGCTACTACACGCTCTACTGGGCGCTTGCCGATCACGCCGAGCAGCACGACCTCGACGGTGCCGCCTGCCAGCAGCTCCTCCGTAGGGCGGAGGTTCTGCTTGCGCTCGCCACGAGGCTGACCCACGGCGATGAGGCCAGCGCACATGGGGCGGATGCGCTCCAGCGGGGGCTGGGGAAAGGTAGAACGGCCTGGGAGCTGGCGGACACCGGCAAGAGCTCGTACTCACCGCGCGCTTGGGGATTCTGGTCTCAGTACGGCGGCCCTTCGGATGTGCTCGGGACCGCGACGACGAAGGAAGGAGCAATCCGCCCCTCACGTCACGCCTGCCCGGCCGAGGTCAGGAAGATGTTCGCGCCGCTGTTCGCCGCGGCTGCTCGTGATGCCTCCCCGTCGCTCGATGCCCTCCCACAGCTCGAGCCCGTCTCCTTGGGAACCCTCGACGGCCCTGACCTGGACGCCCTCCGTGATCTGTTCACAGCGACACGAGCATGCCGCCACGTCGAAAGCGACTGGGAAGGGCCCGATCTCACGCGGCGCGCCACGCTGCGGATCCTGCTGCGGACTGGACAGCTGGCGCCGGAGAAGTCCTGGTCGGAGGCGCTTCGCCACGGGGTCGCTTTCGGGTCGGCGGCAGTCGAGGACTCCGTGTTGAGCCAGGAGAGCAGGACCCAGGCGTGGCGTGGCGTGCTGCTCCGGCACTACTCGGTCGGTGCGTGGAGACGACTGTGGGCCGGGCTCGTCGACTTCGTCGGCAACAACGGGGTCACGACTCGCGCCGATCTCCATTCCTGGATCTCTGACCAGCTCCCCGACCTGCGTGTCCAGGAGTGGCAGGCTCAGCTGCCCACCTTGATCGGCCGCGGTGGCCATCCGGAGCCGGCAGAGGAGCAGGTGACGGCGCAGGGCGAGGGTGTCCATCGCGACATTGCCTTGCTGGCGGTCGGGGCGCAGCGCCGGGAGACGCTCGACGGGATCGCCTTGGAGGCGTTCCGCGGGGGGAAGACGGTTCGCAACAACTTCCTCGGCCCGGAGTGGGTCAGCCTTCGGATCGGGGACAACGCGGCCCGGTCGGTGCGCGACCTCGGGCGGGATCTCGTCGACGACATGCTCGCTCAGTCCCGGCGCGTCGCCTTACGCAAGGTGGTCGTGTCGAGCGAAGGCAGGATGCAGGTGTTCTCCCGGCTGCACGAGCGGAACGACACCTTCACTGCGCGGAGCAGGGAAGGGTCGGGGAACGTCGGCCTTCGAGTGGAGCAGCTGGCCGGGCTCGCGACACAGCTCGGCCTCGCGGACGAGTCCGCGACATCGGCAGGCCGTGAACTCCTAAAGCTGCCCGCATGACGACGATCGAACACTCCGACTTCGCGTCGCCTCTGACGTTGCTCCGCCAGTGGCGAGACCGGCCCGACGGCGTCCCGCTACGTGAGTTCCTCGTGCTCGGATTCACCGCCGACCTGGTCTTCCTCGAGCGCTTCGCGATTTCCCTCGCACGGCAGATGGGCGCCCGCGTCACCGTGTTGTCCGACGCCGACCAGCAGATTCATGACCCCATCGACGTCCGCTTCGCCGGCCACATCTACCAACACGGTGCCGTCACGATCCGGGGCGCGTTCCACCCCAAGCTCGCCGTCCTGGTGGGCGACAAGGACGTCTGGACCGCGATCGGGTCGGGAAACCCCACGATGTCCGGGTGGGGACACAACCACGAGCTCTGGTGCGTGCTGCGAGGCGGCAAGGACTCAGGACTACGTGCTCAGGCCGAGCTCGGTGAATGGTTGCAGCGGCTGCCCCGGCACGTCGCGATGCCCAGCTGGATCGCCGAGACAGTCACCAATATCGGTCTGGGGATCTTGCCCGCGCAGGTCGACGACAGCCGCCCGGATGTCCGGCTGCTCCACAATCTGGACGCGCCGCTCCTCGACCGACTGCCGACGGAGGCTGCCGAGGTGAACCTGGCCGCTCCCTTCGTCGACCCGTCAGGGGCGGCTGTCCGCGCGATCCTGGAACGGGCTCGGCCGTCCCGTGTTCGCGTCGCGTTGCAGAGCCAGCTGTCCAGCTTCGACGGGCGAACATTGACAGCAGCGACGAGCCGGACCAAAGCGGAGTTCCGGGAGGTCGACGACGAGCGGACGATGCACGGCAAGCTCATCGAGCTCGTCGGACGGGATGGCCGGCACCGAGCTGTGGTCGGAAGCGCCAATGTGACGTCCGCAGCGCTGCTCCGAACCGTCCGTGACGGCGGAAACTGCGAGCTCGCCATCGCGGCGGACGTCGGGCGCAGCCTGCTGCCGGACGCGCGCCGAGTATCGCCGACCGAGGTCGCACAGTGGCGTCCGTCTGAGGACCACGACAGGGAGGTGGCACATCCTCCACTCCGCCTTCTCGGCGCGCGACGGCTCGAACGGGCGGTAGAACTCCTCGTCGTGTGCGGCGTGGCGGGCCAGGTCACGGTCGAGTTCTCACCGGACGGTGCACCCGGCTCCTGGCAGCCGCGTGGAGTCTTCGACGTATCCGCAGTTGGCGCGCCGCTAATGTGGACGGTCGACTCACCCGAGCCGGCCGGCGCCGCGGTCCGACTGGTGGCGATGGTCGACGGAGCCGCCGTGGAGTCAGTACCGGCGTTCGTGACAGATCCTCATCGCTGCCGACCGCGCACAGACGTCGGTGCAGCGCCTCAGCTGCGAAACCCACCTGAGCTCGACTCGGTCATCAAAGACCCCGGGTTGCTGGAGCGTTTCGGGCGGGACCTGCTCAACCTCCTCCAGCTGTCGGCAGAACAGCGCGCGACGACGGCGGCTCTGCGGAAACCGTCGAGCGCGTCGGGCGGCGTCGACGCGCAGTCAAGGAAGGACGCGTGGACGGAGTTCCTCGACCTTGCTGCTCACTCCCTCGGGGCGTCGCTCACGGAGATGGTGTTCCCGGGAGCGCTGCCCACGCCGACGAACACGGTCGACTCGAGCACGTGGGCCGTCGGCATGATCGAGGACGAGACCGAACTCGCGGAGGACGAGACCGAGAGCGCCATCGAGCAACTCGATCCACTCGTCGGCCGCGAGGCTCGACGCGTCAAGCCCGAGGCAAGATCTCGCTACAGGTCGTGGATCCGGCGATGGGTCAAGGCGATCACGCCGGGGGCCGCGGCCCCCGTCCCACCCTTGCCCATGCGTATGACCGTCGCCGCCCTGTACCTGGAGCTACTTGCTGCTGGTGTCTGGGGATCTGATGACGGCTGGCGCGACGAGCTCGCGGATGTCGTGCTCGCGCTCGTCGCCGACCAGGCTGAGATCACCGACAGCCCAGAGGAGTCGCACGCCTACCTCGGGTCTCTCGTCGCGCTATGTCTCGCGGTGCTCGGCCACAATGCAGTGGTGCGAGGCGGACGCCCGGCGGACGTCGTCCTGACCAGGGCTTGGGAGCCGGCTCATCAGGTCGCGACACTTGCTGAGGACGTCGTCATCGACTCCCTTCTGCTTCGATCAGATGAGGCCGGTGCTCGGCTGGCTGGCCGCAGCGAGGTCGACGCCGTCGTGGAACTCGCCCACGACGCTGCAACTGATCCGCAGGCGGAGACTCTCGCAGGACTGGCCGCGGCGGGGCTCGAGGTGGAGAGGGAGCACGGGGCCTGGATCGTGCGGGGGACTTTCCGCAACCCCATGCGGCCTGCTGCACGGGCAGCGACCGAGCTGTTCGACGGCGACCCGCTGACGTGCGTCGCGACGACGGGAACTCGCTCGGTGATCATGACACGAGGCGAGGATGCGGTGGCGATGCTCGACTCAGCCGTCGGGCGATGGCGGGTCTATCCGCTGCGACGGCCGAGCACTCCGCTCACGCTCTTCGGGCAGGGCGAGGGAGTCCCAGCTACTCGCCAGATCCTGGCTGCGCGCCCCGTTCCGCCTGCCGTGGCGGCGATCGCGGGTGACGGGGACCTGGAGAACCTCCTCGCCAAGTTCGGGCCTGGCCGCAAGCCCCGGTCGAAGGACGGTGCCTGGACCGACCGGGATTGGTGAACCGTCCCTGCCGTACGGCTCAATCTCGTGGAGGACGCCCGAGTGCATCGCGGCGGGACGACCATGAGGAGATCAGCGACGCGCGTCGTCCAGGTATTGCAGTAGCTCGTGCGCGGCAAGCTCGATTTCCTTGTGGCCCCACTCGGCGGCGCGATAGTGGCAGCTGATGATGCCCATGCGGTGGATCCGCATGAAGTCGCCGAACACGAACGCGTAGCGGCGCTTGGTCTCCTCGCCGGCGCCGTCGGTGAGGCCGAGGTGCCAAACGCCGTACTCGGCCCAGGTGTGGGTCTTGAGGTAGCGGGTGCCGTCGGCGGCGGAGGGTTGGACGTCACCCCAGCGGCTGCGAAGGACGTAGCGGCGGGCGTCGATAAGTGCCTGGGCGTGCTCGACCGCGGCGTCGTTGACCCGGTACTTTGGCATGTGCCGATGGTCGCGTAGCCACCGGGTTCGTGCAGGGCCGCTGGCGCGGCGTCGCCCTTCGGACTGTGTCCCCGGGTGGGGCCCCTTAAGGACGAGCCCTCCAAGCCCTGACCCGTGACGGCGGTTCCTCGCCCCGGGTGGAGGGTTGTGGATGACCGGGACGCTAGCCAGATCAGGCCCTCTGGATCATCGCCACATCGGGGGGTCTCCGATCCGCCAGGGGGCGATGGCGCCGGGGTTGCGCTTGTCGGCGCCGTCAGCTGAGGCGTGACACGGGTTGTGACACGAGCCGGAGTCGTTCCGCGGCGTCTGGAGTGGCTGGAGAGGTCGGCCCCGTGGCGGTTGTTGCAGGTAGGGGCCGTGGTGTACGCGGATGGCCCGTCTTGTAAGTGGTAGGTCGTCAGTTCGATCCTGACCTCCGGCTCCAGGTCTGGGCATCGTCGAGCATCTGTCGGATCGTCCGCCCGGTCGTTGTTCGTCAGCGCGATCCCGCAGCGACCAGTGTCGCGGTGATGGGCTCGAGCTCGGCGATCAGCTCGGCGAGCTCGGCGGCGGAGAGTGCGTCGTACGGCGGGGCGGCGAGCTCGTCGGTGAGGGCTTCGATGCGTTGCTTGGTCTCGCGGCCGGCGTCGGTGAACCAGCCGTCGGTGTCGACGAGCCCGCGCTCGCACAGCCCGTCCATGACCTCGGCCAGCCGCTGCTTCGGCAGGTGGTGGAGGCGCCCAAAGGATTCCGGCGGGTGGATGCCCTGCTCCAGCGCGGACAGCACGTGGGCCTCCGCACCGCCGATGTGCCCTGCGAGGAGGGCGGCGACGTGCCCGTCACCGCGGTGCTCGCGCAGCATGGTCGCGGAGTGCCACAGCCGGGTGACCGGGTCGCTGGGCACCGGAAGGGCCCGCCATCCGGCGTACATCACCCGACCTTGCGTGGGCGCGCTCGTCGCGGCCTTGGTGGTCAGGTCGGCGGCGCGCGCCAGGCCGGGGGACTCGGCCAGCGCCGCGCCGAGGATCCGCCGTACGGAGGCCGCGCTGCCCCGTTGCCACGCGGCGAAGGAGGCCTCCGGCGGGATCGTCTCCCCGGCGCTCGGGATGTGCCGCGCAGCCTCCCCGTCGGCGAAGCTGTAGAAGGCCGCGTGCACGACCTGTGCCGGCACCCGTCCCAGTGGCGCGGCGCGGCTGGCGAAGTAGCCGTCCCAGTAGGTGCGGTGGCCGAGCGCGGCCAACTCCTCATTGGACTCGTCGGCGAGGTAGGTGACCAGGCAGATCGGCTCGAGGAGCCCGAACATGCGGCGGGCGGTTCTCGTGGTCGGCATGACTGATCCGACTCGGCGAGCGCCCCGGACTCATCGGTTCCGCCGGACAACCGACGCAACCCCTGGGCGAGGCGCGCCTGGCAGCGTCCGTCGTCCTGGCGTGGGGCCATCCGTGGGGCGAAATACCGTCGCGTGGTGCGGTTGAGGTGCGGCTTCAGTGACCCACGGCGGGGGCATCGTCGCTGGTAGAGGCCAGATGATATGTGATCCGGCCGCCTTTTAATCCGCGGGGTTCAGGGTTCGGTCTCCTGGGGGCCAGCAGGTACTACCTGCACGTTCGGTAAGGAGGTGCTACTCGACCACGTGCCGAGCCGGCGGCCAGACGTGGTCCATCACGCTGACGCGCGCGGACCCGGCCTCCTCGGCGGCGGTGACGCTGCGGGCCAGGTCGTCGGCCAGCCCCGCCGGGCCGGACGGGTAGGTGAAATCCGCGATGTGCAGACCGCTTTTCACGATGTCCTCGGTGCCTTGTCGTCGATCAGCGGTTTCGACGCTAGCCGCTGCGACCTGCCCGGATGTCACCTGAAGGTGGCCCTGCTGGTACCCGGTTCGGCTCAGGTGGGCACGGTGGCGGGGTGCCGGGCGGAGAGGGCGTGCGCGGTGGTCGCGGCGGCGGGCTGGAACTCGGCCAGCAGCGCGGCGACCTCGGTGGTCGCGGCGGCGACGTCGGCCTCGGCGCCGTCGTGCAGCCCCTCGACCACGATGAGTGCCCGCGTGGTGGTCGGCCGCGTCGCGCTCTGCGCGCTCTGCCGCCAGCACCAGCGCCGGGCGCAGGCGACGCCGGCGCGGTCGACGAACACCACCTCTCCGGGCTCCGGCGCGCCGGCCTCGGCCGCACCGAGGTCGGTGAACCGCTCGGTGCCGGTGGCGAACCGGACGGTGATGCCGCCGTCGATCCCGGCGAGGTCGACCACGGCGACCGGCAGCGCGTACCGGATCGACACCAGGTTGCCGAGGTCGACGAGGGTGTTGATGGATGGGATGTCGCCCTGCTTGGCCAGCCGCCGCAGCAGCGCCTCCGCGGCGCTGCGGTACTGGGTGGGCTTGGCCCCGAACGCCGCGAACGCGCGGCGCCAGGCCGCGATGGACGGCAGCTCGGCGACCGGCGTGGTCGCGAGCCGCTGCGCGACGTCCCGCTGGGCGGCGCGGTAGCGCTCCAGCAGCGCAGGCGGCGTCGATCCATTGGTCAGCCGGGACGCGGCGACGATCCCGGCGTGGATCGCCGGGTACCGCTCCAGGACGGCGGGGTCGTAGCGGAACACGCGCGGAAGACTAGGCCAGACCGGTCCGGTGACCGAGTCCAACGAGTCCGTGATCAACCGAGTCCGTGATCAACGAGACCGGTCCGGGCCTGCCGATCGGGCTCGGCGACGTGCGGGCACGCGGCTCCCGGGTGCTGGCCGGTGGGCTCGCCGACACGTTTCGCCACGCGGTCAGCGGCCGTCAGTCGGGCCGGCGCGGACCCGTCGGCGGCGGAGACCCGGGCGCAGGCCGCGAGGACCAGCCGCAGCGGCGGGGACGGCACGCCGGACGACGGGGCTCCCAGCGCTCATGATCGTCGGTGGCTCGCTACCGGCCCGGCGGGCCGGCCCGGCTGTCGGTGCACTACGTGCGGGGCTCCTATGACACCGTCAAGCTGACGATCGCGCTGCGCCGCCTGCGTGCCCTGCTGCGCGGCACACCGGTCATCCCTGCAGTGGGACAACCTCTCCGCACACCGCAGCGGGCCGATGCGCGCGTTCCTGCGCGTGCAGCGCGGCTGGTTGACCGTGCACTACCTGCCTGCGTACGCCTCGGAGCTGAACCCGACCGAGAACCGGTGGGCGTCGCTGAAGACCCGTGATCTGGCCATCCGGGCCGCCGCCACCGTGGAGGAGTTGCTGGTGCTGGCCCACGGGGGTGTCCACCGCCTCCGCCTCCAGCCGGCGACCGGACCTGCTGGGCAACTTCCTAGTTCGACTGACAAGACCATCGGGCTCCGCCCGAACCCGGCACCGCTTCGGAGATCAGCGGAAATGCGGACGGCGGCGACCTCTTCACGGCGCGCCCAAGGGCAGCCAGACCAACGCTCCGCCGACAAGCCGGGACTGAGTGGTTTGCCGGCGGGGCGCCGGCCCGGCAGGGATAAACCCGCGCCGCGAGGAGATCACCACCTCGGGGAAGGCGTGTCAGGGGCTATGGCGGCGACCTACTGGTCGCGCGCCTTCTGGAAGACGTCCGCCACGTCCTTCGTGAACCAGTAGACCGCGTTGCCGCCGTCTGGGTAGTCCCACGACCAGGGCCACGTGCGGCCAACCGCAAACGAGTGCCTTCCTGGCCACGCGAGGACACCAGCCACACCGTGCTTGCCGTTCGGGATCCCGACGCGCTCCGCCAACTCGTCGCCGCGGGCTCCCGGCAGCGCGGGTGAGGCCCAGATCAGCCGCCCGGCAGGGTCCGCGATGACCTGCACGTTCACGCCATGGCACTTGTGCTTCCCCGAACAGCGTCGGGGCCGTCCGTCGGGGATGGGCGGCGGACCGCGGAGGGGTCAACGGTAATCACGACCGTAGGCCCGTCCACCTGGGCCGCTGGTCCGACGCCACGTTCGGGGTTGTTCTTCGGTCGATCGGGTGAGCGCGTCAGCGGGTGTCGATGAGCACGAACACCTGGCTCACCGCTCGCCGCGTCACCTCTCAGGGTGCGTCGGGGCCGCCGACAGCGCGTCGGTCAGCAGCGCGACGAGCGCCTGGTGCTGCACGTCGGCCGACGATCCGACCTCCTCCTCGGAGCCGTCGAGCGCTTGGGCGGCGAGGCCGGCCTTGTTGTCGATCAGCTCGGCGATCCTGGCATCGATCGTCTGGGCGGCGATGATGCGCCACGCGGTGACGGGCTCCGTCTGGCCGATGCGGTGGCTGCGGTCGATGGCCTGGGTCTGTTCCGCGGCGGTCCAGGAGAGTTCCGCGAGCACGATGTTGGAGGCGACCTGGAGGTTGAGGCCCACACCGGCCGCGGTCAGTGAGCAGACCGCGACGGCGACGTCGGGGTCGTTGACGAAGGCGTCGATGTTGCGCTGCCGCACCGTGGGCGTCTGGTCGCCGCGGATCGAGGAGAACCGGACCCCCTGCTTGGTGAACGTTTCCTCGGCGGCGTCCATCACGTCGACGTGCTTGGCGAAGAAGACCACCTTGCCTGCGCTGCGCGCGAGCTGTGCGGCGTAGTCGGCGGCGAGGCCGGCCTTCGCCTGGCCGATGCGTCGCATCATGCTGAAGACGTTGTCGCCGGTCGTCGACGTGGTCGCATCCTTCTGCTCCCACCTGGCCACCCGGCGCACGAGGTCGTGGTCGATGCCGTCGTCGATGGGGCTCTCGACGACGGCACCGGACCGTCGGGTGGCGAGTGCGGCGGAGTACCGGGCCATCATCCGGCGGGCGAGGTCGCGCTCGGCGGCCCGGATCGACCGGCCGGCGGGCCCGTCCAGCTCGACGGGAAGGTCGGCGATGCGCCGCGCGGGGATGTCGGCGGCCACGTCGACCTTGCGGCGACGGACGATGCCGAGGTCCACGACGCAGCTGCGGGCGGCGGCGTAGAAGCCCGGATCGGCGGGTGTCAGGCCGGTCTCAGTGAGGGCGTCCATCAGGTCGGCGAGCGGTTTCGTCCCGTCGATCCAGCCGAGGAACTGCCAGATGGCGAGGAAGTCCTCGATGTCGTTGATCAGCGGGGTGCCGGTGAGGGCCATCAGCAGCGGACGCGCGGTGAAGGACCGGATGCGTTCGGAGAGCTCCAGGACGTGCTGCGAGCGCTGGGAGGCCTTGTTCTTGATGAAGTGCGCCTCGTCGACGACCATTCCGCGGAAGCCGAAGTCGCCGAGCCATCCCACATGCCGGTCGAGCACCTCGTAGTTGACGACGACGATGTCGGCGAAGCCGTCGATGGAGTCACCGTTGCCGTGGATCACCGTCGCCGAGCGGCGGGGTGTCCACAGACCGGCCTCGCGCACCCAGTTCGTCTTGACGACGTTGGGCACGACGACGAGCAGGGGGTAGGCGTTCGCCGCCTCCGCGGCGAGCAGCGCCTGGGCCGTCTTGCCCAGCCCGGGCTCGTCGGCGAGCAGGAAGGTCCGGTGGCCGGCCTGGGCCGCGGCGACCAGCCGGGCCTGGTGCGGCATGAGCTCCCGGCCGCCCGGCGCTCTCCGGAGGGACGGCGCGGGGAGGGGCATGCACGCCGGGGCTCCGCCACCGGCGCGCTCGAACGACCGCAGCAGCGGGCCGAGCAGCTCCCAGCCGGCCAGCGGCGTCGGACGCGGTGCGTTCGGCCGGGCGGCCGAGAAGTCGGGGGCGAGGAAGGGGTTGGCCATCTGCCGCGAGACGACCGACTGCGGCACCACCCGGGGCTTGGTGGGGGCGGCGGGGACCTCTACCGGCGGGGCTTCGTCGGTGCCCGTCTCGATGGCCGGCTCGATCCCCGCGGTCCGCAGCACGTCCCGGGCGAGCGACCTGGCCTCGTCGGAGACGACGGCGTCCTCGGCGAGGAGCGCCAGGAGCGCCGGATCACGGACGGCGGTCATCGCGAGGGTCTTCGCGGTGTGGTCGAGACGCTTGAGCCGCTCGGCCCGGCGCGCGTCGCTGCTGTTCTCCTCCGCCCGGAGCCGGGCGCGCTCCTCGCGCAACAGCAGTGCGACCGCCTGGAACTTCGTGCGCGTCGCGGGCGTCACTCGCCCGCTCCGCAGGGCGGTCTCGACCTCCCGGACGGAGTGCGCGAGCACCGACATGACGTCGCCGCGTTCGCGGCCGCGTCCTCGGTCCCGCGGGGCGCTACGGCGAGCCCTCGTCTGGGGCTGGCCTCGTCGAGCCACGAACTCCTCCTCCGGAATGCCCGGCAGGGCCGCCGTGGCGGCCTTACCGCGCACAGCGCTGCGGTCGGGTCAGGGGCGTCGCGGGGAGAGGCCGAGGTGTGGCTCCTCCGGGACGCGAGCTGACCCACAGATCTGGGGAAACGCCACCGCGGGGGCCGGACAGCCCACACAGGACGGCGTGGCCACCGGTCGGCGGTCCAGCACCTATCGCCCAGGTCGGCCATGGTCTGGACCAACAGCGTGCAGCGGTGGCCAGCTTTCTTCCCTCGATTGTACCGCCTGGCGACGCATGTGGTGACTGCTGCGCAACCTGATGGCGTACTGCGTGACGGCCGAATGACAGCAGCGCGCCGATCGAGGTCGACAGCGTTCGACCTCGACCTGCTCGCCGACACCGGCCTGCGTCACCGCCTCACCGTCACGGTTCGACGAGTTGGAGGCGGTCGAGCCCATCCTCGCCTCGCTGGCCGCCGAACCAGTCCCGGCGCCGGACCCGACCGGGACCCTGCTCCTCACGACCGCCGACGAACCCGACCTGATGGCGAGCCGCTTGCGCTCCATGGCCGCGGCCGAGCGCCAGCAGTCGTCCATGCTCCTCGGGCAGCCGAAGCACCTCGTCGGGGAGCACGGCCTCCCACAAGCTCAGCTCGACTGCCCGCGTCCGCAGCATCCCGCCCCCGTTTCCCCAGCTCACGGCGCTACCGGGGCATTCTCCCGCCCATCCGACCGCGAGCATGGGAGGCGCGCGGGACTATTCGTGCAGGTCAGGGCCTTGCGGCGCTGCTACTTCTTCAGGGCGAAGTAGCTAGCTGCTCTGGCCAGACCTTCCCAGCGGCGCAGGCTCATCCGTTGTTGCATCAGCGCCGCGGGCCCTCGAGGCCGCGCGGGACAGCACGCCGGCGCCGCTGGTGGTCATCGCGCGACGCCAGGGCGGCACGCCCTCAATCTCCGTCTCCAGCGAGAAGCTCAGGAACGTTCGGATGAGCACGATCAGTCCCAGGACGCCGACGCTCTCCAGCGTCGGGGTGACTGCGACGGTCCTGATGAGGTCGGCGGCCACGAGGATCTCGACCCCGAGCAGCAGCACACCGCCAAAGAACTCCCGCAGCAGCGCGTACCCGCGGCGCCCGTCGCCCGAGGTGCGCCATACCCGGGCGGAGTAGAGAAGCGACCAGACGAGCCCGATGATCAGCACCATGACTGCGATCACCTCGAACGCTTGGGCGGCGCGCTCCATCAACGCCGTAAATGTCATTTCAGCTCCCTCGGTGCCCGGTCCCGCAACTCGGTGGCGACGCCGCGCCAACGCTCCACCCCCAAGGCATCCCTCCATCACGGTATTCGGGCGTTCACAGTCCGGACGGCCAGCCGAGTGTTCCGCGGCAGCACGCTGTCCTTCCACGAGCAGCCCCGGGGGTGGTCTGGGCAACGGCCGCGGATGTTGAGGAAACCTTGGGTGCAGCCCTCCGAGGAGTGGGAGGATGACCGATCCTCGACGTCGCCCACCGCAGCGCTTCGCGCCGCCTTGTGAGGAGTAGATCAGCGGTTGGCCGCGCGTCTGCGGCTCCTGGCGTTTTCCGCTCGTGGGCCACGTGCTGGCGTGGGATTAGGTCTGCCAGCCCGCGGCCAGCGCTGCCTTGGCGTCCTCGCGGCCGAGGCCAACCTGTTGCTCGGCGTAAGTGCGGTTGAAGTAGATCAGGCTGAGCAGCTCGTCGCGGCCGATTCCGCTTCCGAGCGCGTCGAGCGTTCGCCCGATCGCCCAGTACGGGTCGGTCGGCCCGCACGGTCGGAACGTGCGAGCCGCCAGTTTGGCGAGCTGGCCGTCTTTCGGCGCGACCAGTAGGTAACGCACGAGCTTGTAGGGTGAGTGGCCCGCCCCGCCCTGTTGGACCCGCTGATTCTTCCGGCGCAGGGACTGCAGGTCGTCACTGAGGGCTGCGTCCCCGGAGGTGGTGTACGAGTCCCTCGCTGGTGAGCGGCGTGGCGTCGTGACGTGAGACGGCCACCGCGTGATCTTGATGAGTACCGACCAAGGAACTCACCGAGAGGATCACGACGAT
>NZ_JAAXLA010000018.1 GCF_012911935.1 Pseudonocardia acidicola
CGATGAGCCCGTCCTCGGTGACGATCCGCAGGCCGTGCGTGTCGGCGATCGGGGCGGCGGTCTCCTGGGCGCGCTGCAGCGGCGAGGCAACGACGGCGGCCAGGTCCGCTTCGGCCAGCACCTTCGCGACCTTCTCGGCCTGCCCGCGGCCGTTCTCCGAGAGCCGGAAGCCGGGGAGCCGGCCGTAGAGCACGCCGGCAGGGTTGTGCACCTCGCCGTGGCGGAGGAAGTGCACCAGCGTCCGGGGGCTCATGCCGGGGCCTGCACGGCCGCGGCCGCCCGGGCGGCGTCGGGCAGCGCCGCCTCGATCACGGCGAACGCCTCGTCGTCGAGCGCCGCGGAGACGAACCACGCCTCGAACGGGCTCGGCGGCGGATACACCCCGCGCTCGAGCAGCGCGTGGAAGAACGCCGGGAACCGCCAGGTCTGGGCGGCCTGTGCGCCCGCGTAGTCGTGCACCTCGTCGTCGGAGAAGAACACCGAGACCAGGTTGCCCGCGTACTGCACCCGGTGCGGGACACCCTCCGCGGTGAGCGCATCGTCGATCAGCCCGCCGAGCCGGGTCGCGTTCGCGTCCAGCGCGGCGTAGACCGACTCGTCGGCGTGCCGCAGGGTGGCCAGGCCCGCCGCGACCGCGACCGGGTTCCCGGACAGCGTGCCGGCCTGGTAGACCGGCCCGGCCGGGGCCAGGTAGCGCATGTACTCGGCCGGTCCGCCGAAGGCCGCGGCCGGCAGCCCACCGGACATCACCTTGCCGAACGTGTAGAGGTCGCCGGCCACGCCGTCGACGCCGTACCAGCCGCTCGGGCTGACCCGGAAGCCCGTCATGACCTCGTCCATCACGAGCAGCGCGCCGTGCTCGTGGGCGATGTCGCGCAGCCCGGCGTTGAAGCCCGGCAGCGGGGCCACCGCGCCCATGTTCCCGGCAGCCGCCTCCGTGATCACGCAGGCGATCTCGGAGCCCCGCTCGGCGAACGCGTCGCGGACCGCGTCCAGGTCGTTGTAGGGCAGCACGATGGTGTCGGCGGCCTGCGCGCCGGTGACTCCGGGGCTGGTCGGCAGCCCGAGGGTCGCGACCCCGGAGCCGGCCTGGGCCAGCAGGGCGTCGACGTGCCCGTGGTAGCAGCCGGCGAACTTGATCACGGCCCGGCGGCCGGTGACGCCGCGCGCCAGCCGGATCGCGCTCATCGTGGCCTCGGTGCCGGAGTTCACCAGCCGCACCTGCTCGACGGGCGCGACCCGGGCGATGATCTCCTCGGCGAGCGCGACCTCCGCCGCGGTCGGGGCGCCGAAGGACAGCCCCTGGCCTGCCGCCTCCCGCACCGCCTCGACGACCGCGGGGTGCGCATGCCCGAGAATCATCGGGCCCCACGACGAGATCAGGTCGACGTAGCGCATCCCGTCGGCGTCGGTCAGCCACGGGCCGGCCGCCGAGACCATGAACCGGGGCGTCCCACCGACCGAGCTGAACGCCCGGACCGGCGAGTTCACCCCGCCCGGGATCACTGCGGCCGCCCGCTCGAAGAGCCGGGCCGAGGTCTCGGGGGAGATCGGGGACGTCGGGGGGTGCAGGGACGACGCAGACGAGGCGGACGGCGAGCTCACGGCCATCAGTCTCCCAGCTCCCGGGGAATCCGGCCGACGGCCCCCGGGCCGGGTCAGCGCCGGGCAGCCGCGAAGAACTGGCTCGACGGCGCCACGAACATCAGGATCGTGCCGGCGACCGACGCCACGAAGATCACCAGCAAGATCAGCAGGCTGGCGATGTCGATGCCGCCGCCGACCAGGACGCTGGCCATCATGAACAGCAGGAACAGCCCGAAGACGACCGTCATGACGGTGACCACGATGCGGGCCCAGTTGCGGCCCAGGAACGCCAGCACCGCGAAGGCGACGTAGAGCACCGCCAGGGCGAACACGATCCCACCGACGACCCGGAACGCCGAGATGAGCTGCGGGGCGGTCACACCCGCGTCGGCCATCGCCTGGTCGATGTTCAGCTCCGGCGGCAACCCGGCGAGATTGATCGGCAGGAGCAGCAGGCCCGCCCCGATGGCCAGGAACGGCAGCGCGCTGATGACCAGCAACACCAGTGACGCGAGCATGGCCTGCGGCCGCTGGACCGGCCCGAGATCGGCCCCGCCCACCCCCGCCGGGCCCGCGGCGCCGTAGGGGTACGGATACTGCGATCCGGCGCCGTAGGGGTACTGGCCGTACTGCTGTTCGCCGTACTCCTGGCCGTATCCGGGCTGTCGGGCGTACGGGGGCGACTGCCCGTAGGGCGGCGCCTGCCCGTAGGACGGCGCCTGCCCGTAGGACGGCTGCTCCCCGTACTGCGGCTGCCCGTAGCTCGGCTGGCCGTACGGCGCCTGCCCGTAGGGCGGCTGCTCCCCGTACTGCGGCTGCCCGTAGCTCGGCTGCTGGCCGTACTGGGCCCGGCCCTGCTGGGGCTGCTGGCCGGCCTGCTCGTCACCGCCGCGCTGCTCCGAGCCGCGCTGCTCACGGCCCTCGTCCGGCTGCTGCGCCGCGCTCCGGTCGGGCTGCCCCTGCGGGTCCGGCGGTGTCGTCACCGCGCAACCGTAGGTCCGATCCGGACGGGGTGTCCACGAGCGCGCCGCGTATGCGCCTCACCGGACCAGATCTCGCACCCGACCGCGTGAAGGCATTGCACGCGAACGCGGAGACCGCGCATGCGCGGTCTCCGCGCCGGTGGGCTGTACGAGCGGCGTCAGCGGCGGTGGTGAATGTCCTCCGACATACGCACGACCGCGTAGTAGAACTCCAGCGTGACCCGGAACAGCGTCAGGTAGAACAGCCCCACGAGTGCACCGCCGATCAGCGCGGCGAGGCCCAGTCCGACGCCCTGGCTGAATCCGGCGATCACGGCGATCAGATAACCGAGCGCCAGGATCACCAGGCCGATGATGTAGAGCACCTTGACCACGGCAGGCGTCGCGAAATGGTTGAAGCCGAAGTCGAACAGCGCGGAGAGGAAGCCCCGCGCCGTACTCGGCGGGCCCCCGGCGGGGCCGGCTCCGAACCCCGGCGGCCCACCCGGCCCGGGCGGCCCACCGGGTCCACCAGGGCCACCGGGACCGGCACCCCAACCGGGCGGCGGGGGCTGGCCGTAGCCGGGTGGGGGCGCGCCCTCGTAGCCCGGCGGGCCGCCTTGCCAACCGGAACCGCGCTGGCCCTGGCCCGGGCCAGGTCGTGGTTCTCCGGGTGATGCTGGGTCGTAGGTCATCGCGCGCTACTCCCGCCTGGTCGAGGGATGAAGGCGATCGAATCGGGACTGCCGCGGCCGGGAGGAACGGTCAGCGGAAATAGCCGTTGACGTTCGGCCGGAACATCAGGAACAGCGTGGCGGCAATCAGGATGATCTGGCCGAGCGAGATCACCACGTAGATGACCGTGTAGCCACTGCCGAAGCCGGTCGCCTGGCTGAACAGGCCGATGATCCCGAACAGCAATCCGATACCGCCGAGCACGGCGATCGTGATTCGCGCCCAGTTCCGGCCCGCTCGCATCTGGATCGCGATGTAGAGACCAACCGAGTACATGACGACGGCAATGACCAGGGCGAAGATCGACCCGACGATGCCGGCCCCGATACCCAGCCCGGAGAGCAGGATCGCGGTGAAGATCAGGGTGACGATCGAGGAGAGCACACCGAGCGCGATCACCCCCAGGAGGGCGAGGAACGCCTGGTGCACCTCCTTCGGCGGCCGGGCATCGGCGTAGGCGGCTCTGACCCCGGCGATGCCGAAGCTCGCCGGGCCCGGCTTCCCGGGCGGACCGCCGTAGCCGGGCTGCTGGCCGTGGTAACCACCCGGCTGCGGCCCGTATCCCGGCTGCTGGCCGTAGCGGGGCGGTTGCTGCCCGTATCCCGGCTGCGGCCCGTAACCGGGCTGCTGCGCCCATCCGGGCGGGGGCCCCTGCCCGGGCTCCTGCTGCGGATACCCACCCTGCGGGGGCGGTCCGTATCCGGGCGGTGGCCCGTGACCCGGCGGGGGCTGCTGGCCCGGCTGACCCTGCCACCGCGGGTCGGGAGGTGTCGTCATATCGCGCAACGTAAAGCGGGCGAACACACCTGTCCAGACAAGGCAACGAACGGGCGAACGGCGTGACAGCGTCGTTACCAGCGCAGATGGCAGGTGGCCGAGCCGTACCCCGCCGGTCAGCCGCGGCCGAGGCGCTCCGCGACCTCCGTGGCCCAGTAGGTCAGCACGATGTCGGCGCCGGCGCGGCGAATCGCGGTGAGCGTCTCCATGATCGTCCGGTCCCGGTCCAGCCAGCCGTTCGCGGCGGCCGCCTCGATCATCGAGTACTCCCCCGACACCTGGTAGGCGGCGACCGGCACGTCCGAGTGCTCGGCGACGGCACGGAGCACGTCCAGGTACGACATGGCCGGCTTGACCATCACCATGTCGGCGCCCTCGTCCAGGTCCAGGGCGAGCTCGCGCAGCGACTCCCGGATGTTCGCGGAGTCCTGCTGGTAGGTCTTGCGGTCGCCGCGCAGCTGGGAGTCGACGGCCTCGCGGAACGGGCCGTAGAACGCCGAGGCGTACTTCGCGGTGTAGGCGAGGATCCCGACGTCACCGTGTCCGGCGTCGTCGAGCGCGGCCCGGATGACGCCGACCTGCCCGTCCATCATTCCACTGGGGCCGACCAGATGCGCTCCGGCGGCGGCCTGGGCCACGGCCATCTCGGCGTACACGGCCAGGGTGGGGTCGTTGTCGACGGCACCGTCGGCGTCGAGCAGCCCGCAGTGCCCGTGGTCGGTGAACTCGTCCAGGCACAGGTCGGACATGATCACGGTGGCGTCGCCGACCTCGGCGCGCACGTCGGCCAGCGCGACGTTGAGCACGCCGTCGGGGTCGACGCCGGCACTACCGGTGGCGTCACGGCGGGCCGGGACGCCGAAGAGCATCAGGCCACCGACGCCGGCCGCGACCGCCTCGGCGGCCGCCTTGCGCAGCGAGTCCCGGGTGTGCTGGACCACCCCGGGCATCGAGGCGATGGGCACCGGCTCGGTCGCGCCCTCCTTGACGAACATCGGGAGAACGAGGTGGCGCGGGCGGAGCTCGGTCTCGGCGACCAGCCGGCGCATCGCGGGGGTGGTGCGGAGACGGCGCGGGCGCTGGGTGGGGAATGCCATCATTCCAGCCTACGACGCCTGGCAGGAGAGGTCCCGTGGGCGGCGACCGTCGGGGTCATGACGACCGCCACCCACGAGCAGCGCCGTCCGCGGGTCAGCGGCGGCGGGTCCAGGGGTCGTGCGCGTCAGCGCCTGCGGGCCTTGGCCTTCTTCGGCGGCGGCAGGGCGCCCTCGGCGCGGAGCCGGGCGGCGTGCGCAGCGAGCGCGTCGACCAGCGCGGGAACGCGGGCCTCCTCGGGCTGCACGTCGACGCGCAGGCCGAACTCGCGGGCCGTCTCGGCGGTCTGCGGGCCGATGCAGGCGACGATCGTCCGGGCGTGCGGCTTGCCGGCGATGCCGACCAGGTTCCGCACCGTGGACGACGAGGTGAAGCACACCGCGTCGAACCCACCGGTCTTGATCGCCTCCCGGATCGGGGCGGGCGGCGGCGCGGCGCGCACCGTGCGGTACGCGGTCACGTCGTCGATCTCCCAGCCACGCTCGCGCAGGCCGGCGGCGAGGGTCTCGGTCGCGATGTCGGCGCGCGGGAGCAGCACCCGGTCGACCGGGTCGAGCACGTCGTCGTAGGGCGGGAAGATCTGCAGCAGCCCCTCGGAGGAGGACTCCTGCGACTCGGTCACGTCCGGGACGAGCTCGGGCACGATGCCGAAGCTGCGCACCTTCTCCGCGGTCGCGGCGCCGACGCAGGCGATCTTCACACCGGAGAACGCGCGCGCGTCCAGGCCGAACTCTGCGAACTTCTCCCACACCGCGCGGACGGCGTTGGTGGAGGTGAACACCACCCACTGGTAACGGCCGTCGACCAGGCCCTTGACCGCGCGCTCCATCTGGGTGGGCGAGCGGGGCGGCTCGACCGCGATGGTCGGGACCTCCTCCGGGATCGCCCCGTGCACCTGCAGGCGGTCGCTCATCGCACCGGCCTGGTCCTTGGTGCGGGGCACCAGCACCCGCCAGCCGTACAGCGCGCGCGACTCCCACCAGGACAGCTCGGAACGCTGCCCCACCTCGGCGCCCACGGTGAGCACAAGCGGGCCGTCGAGCTCGGCGGCGTCGGCGGCCATCGTGGCCAGCGTCGTCTCCACGGTCTTCTGAGTGGACTCGGTGCCACCCGCGGTCACCGCGACCGGGGTCTGCGGGGCCAGCCCGTGCTCGGTCAGCGAGCCGGCCACCTCGGACAGGTGCGACGCGGAGGCGTGCAGCACCAGCGTGCCCGGGGCGGCGGCCAGCTTGGCCCAGTCGACGCCCGCGCGGACGTCGGCCTCGATGTGCGCGGAGCCCAGCGGCACACCCGCGTAGGCGGGCACCGCGGTACCCGCCGGGACGCCGGGGATCACGTCGAACGGGACGCCTGCGCGGGCCACCGCGAGGGCCTCCTGCACGACGGAGTCGGCGGTCAGCGGGTCGCCACTGATCAGGCGGGCCACGGCCCGGCCCGCGGTCGCCTCGGCGACCAGGTCGCGCGCCACGTCGGCAGGCTGGCCGACGGCGGGGCGCACCTCGGCACCGTCGGCGACCACGGCGAGGATCCCGTCGGGCACGTCAGGGTCGGTGACCACGAGCGGAGCGCCCGCCAGCGCGTCCCGGGCGCGCACGGTCAGCAGACCGGGATCGCCGGGGCCGCTGCCCACGAAGGCGACCCGACCCGGGGTGGAAGGTGCTCGGTTCATTCGGAACTCCCGATCCAGCGGTTCTCTTGGCGTCCGGCAGCCACCGGCGGCGCAGCCGGCAACGTGTCGGCGCCCATGTCGAGCAGCTCGGCGGCCAGGGCCGCACCGAGCTTCTCGGCGTCGTCCATATCTCCAGTGACGGAGGCGCGCAGCAGCCCGCCGTCCGTCGTACCGACCACCGCACGCAGCGAGAGGCGGTCTACCGCCCGACCGTCGTCGTCCAGGTCGGACACCACATCGGCCAGCGCCCCGATCGGGGCGCTACAGCCGGCTTCCAGGGTCGCGAGCACCGCGCGCTCCGCGGTGACGGCCGCGCGGGCCGCCGCGTCGTCGAGTGCTGCGGCCAGGAACATCGTGAGCTCGTGCTCAGGGCTCCCGGGCGCACCGGCCCGGGACTCGATGGCGAGTGCACCCTGCGCGGGCGCAGGAAGCATCTGCAGCGGGTCGAGCAGCTCCGCGGCCTCGTCGACCCGGCCCAACCGGCGCAGCCCGGCCGCGGCCACGACGACCGCGTCGAGCTCGCCGGAGCGGACCTTGCCGATCCGGGTGTCGACGTTGCCTCGAATCGGCACGACCTGCAGTCCCAGCCCGAGTGCCTCGAGCTGAGCGGCCCGCCGGGGCGAGCCGGTTCCCACCGTCGAGCCGGCCGCGAGCTCACCGAGCACGCGGCCGTCGCGGGCCACCAGGGCGTCGCGCGGGTCCTCGCGCGACGGGACGGCGGCCAGCACCAGCCGCGGATCGGGCGCGGTGGGCAGGTCCTTGTAGGAGTGCACCGCCACGTCGACCTCGCCTGCGGCCAGCGCGTCGCGCAGCGCCGAGACGAACACGCCGACGCCGAGTTCGACGACGGGCGCCTGCGAGCGGTCGCCGGGGGTGCTCACCGGCACGAGCTCGGCCGGCCGCCCGGCAGCCCGGATCAGCTCGGCGATCGTGCCGGCCTGGGCCATCGCCAGCGCGCTGGGCCGAGTGCCCACGCGCAGCGGAGCGGGGGATGTCACGTCGCGGCCTCCTCGCCGGCCGGAGGGATCTGGGCCTCGAGCGCGGTGAGCACGTCCGGGCCGGTGCGCGGGGTGGCCACCGCGGCGGGCGACTGCGGGTCGAGCTCGAAGAGCTGCCGCAGCGCCTGCGCGTAGCTGGTGCCGTCGGGCCCCTCGGCGAGCTTCTTCACCTGCACCGTCGGGGTGTGCAGCAGCTTGTCGACGACGCGCCGGACGGTGCGGGTGAACTCGTCGCGGACGGTGTCGTCGAGTCCGGGCAGCCGGGAGCTCAGCCGCAGCAGCTCGGCGTCGACGACCTCGGATGCGCGGCGACGCAGCGCCGTCACCGTCGGGGTGACCTCGGCGGAGCGCTGCGCGGCCAGGTAGGCCTGCGCCTCGTCGGCCACCATCTGCCGGGCGGCGGCGACGGCGTCGGCCCCTCCGGCGCCGGCGCCCCGGACCAGCCGGCGCTGCAGCGCGATGAGGTCGACGACGGTCACCCCGGGCACCGTGGCGACGCCGGGGTCGACGTCGCGGGGCAGCCCGAGGTCGCAGACGACCAGCGGCCGGTCGGGACGGCCGTCCTGGGCCGCGGCCACCGCGGACCGGTCGACGACGGTGCCGACGGCGCCGGTGCACGCGACCATCAGGTCGGCGCCGGCCAGCTCGTCGGTCAGCTGGGAGAGCAGCCCGGCGCGGGCCGGGGTGCCCTGCCGCTGGGTGTTCTCGGCCAGCCGCTCGGCCCGCTCCAGCGAGCGGTTCACCACCACGATCTCGGCGGCGCCGGCGCGGCGCAGGTGGGCGGCCGCCAGCGCACCCATCGCCCCGGCGCCGACCACGACGGCGCGAGTCCCGGTCAGGTCACGACCGAGTCCGCGGGCGGCGTCGGCGAGCGCCTCGGAGACGACGGACGCACCCGCGGCGTCGATCCCGGTGCTCGCGTGCACCCGCTTGCCGACGCGCAGCGCCTGCTGGGCGAGTTCGTGCAGCACCCGGCCCACCGTGCCGGCCTCGTCGGCGGCGGCGTAGGCGGTGCGCAGCTGGCCGAGGATCTGTGACTCGCCGACGACCATGGAGTCGAGCCCGGCGGAGACCGAGAACAGGTGCTGCACCGCGGACGCCGCGTAGTGCACGTAGAGGTGCCCGGTGAACTCACCGAGTTCGAGCCCGGCATGCCGGCCCAGTACCGCGGAGATGTCGGCGAGACCGCCGTGGAACGCGTCGACGACCGCGTACACCTCGATGCGGTTGCACGTCGACAGCAGCACGACCTCGCTGATGTGCGGGGCGCGCAGCATCTCGTCGAGCAGCTTGGGTACGTCCTCGGCCCCGACCGCGGCCTTCTCCAGCAGCTCGACCGGGGCGCTGCGGTGCGACATACCGACTACGAGGACACTCACCGGGGCAGCACCGCCGATCCGTTCGTGGCGGGCACGGGACCGTGCGCGCCGTTGGCGCCGGGCGCGGCCTCGGCCGCGCGCCGGCGCGCCACGTGGAACGCCAGGACCTGCAGCTCCACCGCGAGATCCACCTTGCGCACCTCCACCTGCTCCGGCACCTGGAGCAGGACGGGGGCGAAGTTCAGGATGCACTCCACGCCGGCCCGCACCAGCTGGTCGCAGACGGCCTGCGCCGCCGGGCCCGGCGTGGCGATCATGCCGATGGTCACGCCGCGCTCGGCGCAGACCCGCGCGATGTCACGGACGTGCTCGACGAGGATGCCGTTGATGTGGATGCCGACCAGGTCGGGATCGACGTCGAACAACGCCGCCACCGGGAAGCCACGGCCGCCGAAGCCGCTGTAGCCGGCGAGCGCGTGGCCCAGGTTCCCCACCCCGACGAGTGCGACGGCCTGCTGGTGGTCCAGCCCCAGGGTGCGCTCGATCTGGTGGTGCAGCGCCGCCACCTCGTAACCGACCCCCCGGATGCCGTAGGAGCCGATGTAGGAGAGATCCTTGCGGAGCTTGGCCGAGTTGACCCCGGTCGCGGTGGCGAGCTCCTCGCTGGACACCGTCTCGGCGCCCTGCTCGGCGAGCTCGCCGAGCATGCGGAGGTAGACGGCCAGCCGGGCGACCGTGGCCTCCGGGATGGACCGCGCCAGCTTCGCGGCAGCAGCGCCCGAGGGGCCGGCCTGCGGCGGCAAGGTCACGCTGGCGTCTCCTCGAGCGTCGTTTTCCGTCATGCGATCCGCGGTCAGGGGCCCGCGTCCAGCGCGCCAGGCGCGACCTGGGTCGACGGGGCCTCGGCGGCGACTGAAATACACGGTAGCCGCTTGTGAAGGCACGCACAAAGTTGCGATCTTGGTCTGCGACGTGCTCCACACAACTGCGTTCGACGGCGACCGGTGGGCGCCCGGAAGCAGCCGTTCATCGTCCTGACGTCCGGCCCCGAACAGCCGGACTCCCGGCGACCGCGACGGGCGGTCGCCGGGAGTCCGGCGGGGGCGATGCCTGCGATCAGCCGGCCGGCATCAGCACCGAGTCGATGACGAACACCGTGGCGTTCTTGGTCGGGATGTTGCCGCACACGACGTTGGCGCTCTGGCCGTTGCCGCCGGTCAGCGTGATGTTGTCGCCGCTCCCGGAGACCTTGACGGTGCCACCGGCGAGCTGCGTGGTCGTACCGGCGGCGAGCAGGCCGTCCTTGTCGTAGCGGGTGCCGGAGACGTGGTACGAGAGCAGGTTCTTCAGCGCCGTCTCGTTGTCGAGCACGCTCTGCAGCGTGGCGGCCGGGATCTTCTCGAAGGCCGAGTTCGCCGGGGCGTAGACGGTCAGCGCCGGAGCGGCGTTCAGGGTGTCGGCCAGGCCGGGGACCTTGCCGACCGCGGCGACCAGCGTGGTCAGCAGCGGGTTGGTGGACGCGGCGCTCGCCACCGGCTGCGGGCCCATGTTGTTCAGCGAGCCCGGGGCGTCGCCGGTCGGCAGCTGCGAGCACGCGGAACCGAAGACGTCGGCGTTGGTGGTCGCACCGTTGCCGGCCATGGCCTGCGAGGTGGGAGCGGCGGCAGCGGCGGCCGAGGTCGGGGCCGTACCGGTGGAGGCGGTTTCGCTGTTGCTGCAGGCCCCCAGTGCGACGGTCAGGGCGGCCATCGCGCCGATTGCCGCCAGTCGCTGGATCTTTCGCACGGTGGTTCCTCCTCGAGCTCGGTCCGGTCGGTCCGGACCTGTCACCTGGATCTTCGGCATCGCGCCAAAGTTGGTTCTCCAGTGGACGTAACAGTTAGGTCACGGTGCCGGTGATGACCATCTACAAAGGACTGATATCCCGGCTGACATGGGGTTCTCCACCGATCTGCGCCGAGTGCGCGGCAAGCAGATCAGCTGACGTTGAAGATGGTGGCGGGCCAACCAGTGGCCCCGTCCGGGATCGGGTCGGCGCGCATCTCGGTCTGGGTCCGGCCGTTGCGGTCGGTCGCCCGGGTCTGGACGGTGTGGCTGCCGGGGGCCAGATCGAACTCCGTGCGCCACATCCGCCAGGTGTCGCCCGACACCTCCGTCGCGAGGTCTGCGACCCGCCACGGGCCCCCGTCCATCCGGACCTCGACCTTGGAGATTCCGGTCGGCTGGGACCAGGCGATCCCCGCGATGGCGACCTTCCCGGCGGGGACGGTGCTGAAGCCGCGCGGGCTGTCGATCCGTGACTGGGTCTTGATCGGGGCCTGCTGCGCCCAGCCACGCTGCAGCCAGTACGGCTGTCGCGCGTCGAACGTCGTCAGTTCCATGTCGGCGATCCACTTGGTGGCCGAGACGAAGCCGTACAGGCCGGGCACCACCATGCGCACCGGGAACCCGTGCTCGGGCGGCAGCGCCTCGCCGTTCATCCCGACCGCGAGCAGCGCGTGGCGCCCCGGCTCCATGATCACGTCGGTCGGCGTGCCGGCGGTCCAGCCGTCGATGCTCGTCGTGAACACCTGCTGCGCGCCGGGCCGCACGCCCGCCTCCAGCAGGATGTCGCGCAGCGACACGCCGATGAAGTTCGCCGTCGAGATCAGCGGCCCACCGACCTCGTTCGACACGCACATCATCGTGATCGTCTTCTCGACGAGCGGTCGGCGCAGGAGGTCGTCGAACGTGAGCGTCATCTCGTTGTCGACCATGCCGTGGATCCGCAGCCGCCAGTCCGCCGCCGACCGGGTGGGGATCCGCAGCGCCACGTCGATCCGGTAGAAGTCGGGGTTCGGGGTGACGAACCTGGTCGTGCCGAGCTCGGCGGCGTAGTCGGCGCCCGCCGGGATCGCCGGGGCCCGCTGCACCCCGGTCAGCGCGGCGAGCCGCGCCGTGACCTGCGCCCGGGAGTCCTCGATGCCACGGCCCAGGAACAGCCCGCCGGCCCCGGCCGCGAGCGCCCCGACACCGACCGCGGCCGACGAGCCGATCAGCACGCCGCGCCGGGAGACGGCCGGACCGCCGGACGGCCCGGCCGCAGCAGCCGCGTACGTGCGCAGCGCCAGTCCGTGCAGGAACCGGAACACCAGCACCCCGGCGAGCAGCGACGCCAGCGGCGCGACCAGGTCCAGCGGCGCGAAGACCGGGACGAAGAGCACGGCCAGGAACCCGAGCACGCCGAGCACCACGACCACGGCGACGCCCGGCCCCGGGTTGCGCCGCGACGCGATTCCGGCCGCCGCCGCCACCAGGGCGATGACCACGGCCATCCCGCCGAGCAGGACCGGCTTGTCGGCCGTGCCGAACGTGGTCTTGGCGAATTCGGTGAGCCATTGCGGGGAGAACCGGATGACCGTGTCCCCCACCGCCAGGTACGGCGACGACGACGGCGAGACGAGGCCGGCCACCACGTGCCCGGCGCCCAGCGCGGCGCCGACGGCGAGCACCCCGATCAGGGCGGCGAGCCCCCGCGGGATGACGGGCCGGGGAGGTCGGGTGGGCTGCGGTGGCGCGGCGGTGGTGCTCACACCGGGAGTTTCGCGGTGCGGGCGCGGCCGGTTCGATCGGACCGGATCGACTCAGCCCGCGAGGGCGGTCCGCAACCGCTTCTCCTCCACCTTCCAGAACCCGTGCTCCCGGCCGTCGACCATGATCACAGGCACCCGGTCGCCGTACTCCGCGCGCAGCTCCACCTCGGAGTCGACGTCCACGGCCGTCCAGCTCTCACCGAGATCGGCGCAGATGCGCGCCACGTCCTCCTCGGCCTTGGCGCACGCCGTGCAGCCGACCCGAGTCAGCACGGTCACCCTCGGTTCACCGGACATCAGGCGTCCTCCTCGTTCTCGGTCGGTCGGCTCGCACCACTCACAGCAGACGCCGCGCGACCTTCCCCGTCGGGGTGCGGGGCAGCGCGTCGACGAAGGTGATCACGGCAGGCACCTTGAACCGGGCCAGCCGGGCCGCGCAGTGCCGGCGGATGTCGTCCTCGCTCAGCTCGGCTCCGCCGGCCGGGACGACGACGGCCCTCACCGCCTCGCCGGTCCGGTCGTCCGGGATCCCGACGACCGCCGCCTCGGTGATCTCGTCCAGCTCGCCGAGCACCCGCTCGACCTCGCGCGGGTAGACGTTGAAGCCGTTCACGATGATCAGGTCGGAGGCCCGGTCGACGAGATGCAGGTCGCCGTCGGCGTCGAGGTACCCGACGTCCGCGGTGCGGAACCAGCCGTCGGCGTCCGGGCCGCCCGTCCCGTCCGGCCAGTACCCGGAGAAGAGGTTGGGCCCGCGCGCGGCGACCAGCCCGGTGTCGTGCGCCGGGTCGGAGACGCCGTCGGACTCCTCGTCGGCCGCACGCTCGTCCAGCGGCCGGCCCTCCGTGTCGACCAGCCGCACCTCGATCCCGGGCAGTGCCCGCCCGACCGAGCCGGGCTTGGCCACACCACCGACCAGCGTGCTGGTCAGCACCGGGCCGGTCTCGGTGAGGCCGTATCCCTCATGGATGTCCAGGCCGGTGGCCGCCCGGAAGTCGGCCAGCCAGCCCGGCGGCAGCGGGGCGCCACCGGAGGTACAGAGCCGGACGCCGGCGAACGCCTCGCGCAGCCGCTCGGCCGGCAGGTCGAGCAGCAGCCGGTACATCGACGGCACCCCGGCCACCCCGCTCACCCGGTGCTTGACGATGACGTCGACCGACTGCTCCGGGTCGAACCGCTCGGTCAGCACCACCGTCGCGCCGACCCAGCAGACCTGCAGCAGGCCGGCGGCCAGCCCGAAGATGTGGAACAGCGGCAGCGACAGCAGGACCCGGTCGACCGGGGTGACCGGCGCCGGGCGCAGCGCCGCCGCCTGGGCCCGGTTGGCCAGCACCGCGCGATGCGACAGCTGCACGCCGCGCGGCACCCCGGTGGTGCCGGAGGTGTAGACGAGCAGCGCGACGGCTTCCCCGCCCCGGGCGGACTCGGCTGTACCTCCGTCGACGACACGCTCAAACGTGGTGCCGCTCACCGCCGAATCGGGACCGTTGCCCGCAGCCCGCGCATCCGCCGGATCGGGCGGCGCGAGCACCGCCGCGCCGACCGCCGCGGCCGGGCCCGCCACCGCGGACACGTCCGGGGCGACGACAATCACACTGGGTGAGCAATCACCGAACACGATCTCGAGCTCCCGCGAGACCGCCCGGGGCCCGATCGGCACCACCGTCGCGTCGGCCCGCAGCGCACCGAGCAGCGCGACGCAGAACGCCGCGCCGTTGTCGAGCATCACGACGACCCGGTCGCCCGGGCCGACGCCGGCGGCCCGCAGCCGGGCTGCCTCACCGGACACAGCCGCATCCAGCTCCGCCCAGGTCAGCGTGAGGTCGCGAGTGGCGTCGACCACTGCCTGATGATCCGGGACCCGGCCCGCCGCGCGGGACACCAGGTCCGCCAGATGCACGGGCGGAGGCGTCGCCGGGCCGCCGCCGGGCCGGTCGGATGCGCTGTCCACGGCGTGTCTCCTCGGGGTCGGAGGGATCGACCAGTGACCGTCGGCGAGTCTGGCACGAGCCGGATGCCGGCGGTCCCCGACATTCGGCGCAGGCCCCCGGATGCGTGGGCATGAACACACTGAGAGACGATGACGCTGACCGCGCGTAGCCAGCCGCTCACCGGAAGCGGCTGACGGCGAGCGGCGGTGCGCGGTTTGGGGCCCTCCGCCCGGTCGTATGCTCCGCCGCTACAAACGACCTAACGCCCGAACTCGAGGTTCGACGCGAGACTCACCCAAGGGAGTGGCATGCAGCCTGTTGCCTGCGCACCGCCGGCCTTCCCGCCGTGTGCTCGACGCGGGGCCCGTCGGGAGTCATGACCCGCCCGATGCGACCGCAGCGGCTGCTCCGCACCGACACCGTCCGCCCCCGCGCGGCGGGAGAGGTTCCGATGCCCCCGACGACGGCCCGACGCGCCGAGCAGTTCGATCCCGCTCAGCGCCCCGACGCCACCCCGCCGGCCCACGGCTCGGCGATGCCCTTACCCCGACAGCGCCCCCGCATCGTCGGCGACGACGTCCCGCCGGCACCCCCTGCGTCCGCTCCCCCCGTCGCGCCGCAGCGGCCGTCCGTGCCGCTGCGGTCGACACCCCAGGCCGCCGCCGGACCGGGAGCCGCCGGGGACGCCGAGCCCGACGGCGCGGAGGAGGCCGCCGAATCCAGCGGCTCCTGGGCCCTGGTCAAGGCCTGCCAGGCCGGCGACATGCGGGCCTTCAGCGAGCTGTTCGACCGGTATCACGAGGTCGTGTTCCGGTACGTGCTGTTCCGGATGGGCGACCGCACGCTGGCCGAGGACATCACCCAGGAGACGTTCGTCCGGGCGCTGCGCCGGATCGGCTCGGTCAGTTACCAGGGCCGGGACATCGGTGCATGGTTCGTCACGATCGCCCGCAACCTGATCTTCGACCACGTGAAGTCCAGCCGGTACCGGCTGGAGTCGACCACGGCCGAGATCGTCGAGCTCTCCCCGAGCACCGGTGGTCCCGAACAGCAGGTGCTCGACAACGCGACCAACGACGAGTTGCTGCGCTGCATCGCCAAACTGAACCCTGACCAGCAGGAATGCATCCAGCTACGGTTCCTGCAGGGCCTCTCGGTGGCGGAGACCGCGCAGCTCATGGACCGCAACGAAGGAGCTGTCAAGGCCCTTCAACACCGAGCGGTCCGACGGCTCGCCCAACTGCTCCCCGACGGGCTGCGATGAACGAGCGCTATATCGGCTGCGGTCACCCCCGCGTTACGGGTGCGGCGAATGAACAACTCGATGCGGTGAACGGTCTGTGCCCCGTAACCGGCGCGACCCTGCCTCGTTGTGCAGGTGAACGTCGGGAAAGCGCAGAGATGCAGTGAGGACGGCCAAGATGCCCGCGGGACAGGGCGAGGACGAAGAGCGGTTCGCCGCGGCGACGGAGTTCGGGTCACCCCCTGGTGCCGACGCACGTGAGGAACTGGCGCACGAGTTGGCACTGGCGGCCGCGCTGGATCGCAGCCGGGCGTCGCTGTCACCGGACCCGGAGACCTCGGCTCGGATGCGGGCGCGGCTGTTCGCCGCGCTCGCCGAGGAGCAGGGTGGCGGCGAGCAGGACGGCCCACCGCCACCTCCGGCTCCGTCGGCCGGCGAGCAGACCGCCCCGCTCGCCGCCGTCCCCACGCCGCACCCGACGGCCCGGCCGGCCGCCGAGATCCCCGGTGCCTCCGACCCGACCGCCGAGCTGAGCGTGGTCGAGGCCGCCGAGCCGACCGCGGCGGAGACCACCGTCGCTCTCGGCCACGGCGTCCCGCACGGTGGCCGGGCCCGGCACAAGATGCCGAGCCGAGCCGTCGACCGGCCCCGTGGCAGTCGCGGCTCCCGCCGTCCCGGCGCCGCGAGCGCGCGCCGGCGCGTCGGCATCATCGGCGTGGCCGCGCTGGCCGTGATGGTCGCGCTCGCCGGGGCCGGTACGTTCTTCAGCCGCGACGCGCTGCCCGGTGACACGCTGTACGGGGTCAAGCGGGTCGCCGAGTCGGCCGGGCTGGCCATGACGTTCGGCGACGAGGCCAAGGCCCGCCGGCAACTCGATCTCGCCTCGACCCGACTGAGCGAGGTCGAGCAGCTGGTGTCCCGTCAGCGCACCTCCGCCCCCGACCCGCAGCTGCTCGAGGCGACGATCAGCGCATTCGACTCCGCCGCGAGCGAGGGGTCGCGGATGCTGCTCGGCGGCCAGCAGGTGCCGGGCGCCGACGGCCTGGGTGATCTGCGCACCTGGGCCGCCCAGCAGGCCGCCCGCCTCGCCGCCCTGCGTTCCGCGCTGCCCACCCCGGCGCTGCCTGACGCGGACCAGTCCATGGCGCTGCTCGAGCGGATGGCCGGCCGCGCCGAGGCGCTCCGGATGCGGATGTCGTGCAACGAGGTCACCTCCGGCGTCGTCGACGACCTCGGCCCTGTCCCGGCCGAGGGAGCCTGCACGCCGAAGGTCGGGCCCAACACCCCGGCGCGGGAGGCCGGCAACAACCAGTCGTCGCGGGTCGGCTCGTCCACCTCGCAGTCCAACGGCAACTCGCCGGCGCCGTCCGCCCCGGGCAGCCCGAGCGCGTCCAGCGTCCCCGGCGGCGAGGGCGGCCTGCTGCCCGGCGTCGGCCCGGAGAACAACCCGCTGGGCAACCCGGCGCTCCCGGGCGGCGCCGCACCGAGCACAAGCGCATCGATCCCGGCGCCGGGTGCGCCGGCCTCGGTGCCGGCCCCGCTGCCGCTGCTGCCGCCGATCCAGCTGCCGCCGCTGCTGCCCGGCATGCCGGGCATCACCATCGGCTGATCACACAACGGTCGGCCCGATCCGTTCCGAGGCCGCCGCGGCCACCACCGCGGCGGCCTCGGTGCGCCCGGCAGCCCGGCCGCCGCACGGTCGCCCGACGCCCACCGAGGGTGATTCACCGCTCATCGCCGGCGGGCGGCGACAGTACCCTGAGCGGTGTTCGTCAGTCGGTCTACCGGAGGCCCGCAGGTGGTAGGACAACATGACCCGAACCCCGCAGCGGGCGACGGGCGCTTCGAAGTGGCCGGCATCGCCGAGTCCTCGGCGGTCCTCGACCGGGTGACCGCGCTCGACCCCGCCCGCCGGGCCGGGGAGGCGGCCGCCGCGGCCGCCGTCGCCGCCGGTGAGACCTCCGCTCCGGATGACGCCCCGCCGACCGACCTCACCGCGGCCGCGTTCTTCGACGTCGACAACACGATGATGGTCGGCGCGTCGATCTTCCATTTCGCCCGTGGCCTCGCCGCACGGAAGTTCTTCACCACCTCGGACCTGGCCGGGTTCGCCTGGCAGCAGTTCAAGTTCCGGATCGGCGGCGAGAACAAGGGCGGCATCGCCGGGCACCGCGACACCGCGTTGTCCTTCGTGGCAGGCCGCCCGGTGGCCGAGGTCATCGCGCTCGGCGAGGAGATCTACGACGAGCTGATGGCCGACCGGATCTGGGCCGGCACCCGCGCGCTGGCGCAGATGCACCTCGACGCCGGGCAACGGGTCTGGCTGGTCACCGCGACGCCGGTGGAGCTCGCCCTCATCATCGCGCGCCGGCTCGGCCTGACCGGAGCGTTGGGCACCGTCGCCGAGAGCGTCGACGGGCACTACACCGGGCGGCTGGTCGGCGAGATCCTGCACGGGCCCGCCAAGGCGCACGCCGTGCGCGCGCTGGCCGCCACGGAGGGCCTGGACCTGCGGCGCTGCACGGCGTACTCGGACTCGGTGAACGACGTGCCGATGCTGTCCGCGGTCGGCACCGCGGTGGCCGTCAACCCGGACTCCGAACTGCGCGACGTGGCCAAGGAGCGGAACTGGCAGATCCGCGACTTCCGGACCGGTCGCAAGGCAGCCCGGATCGGCGTCCCGTCGGTCCTGGGCGCCGGGGCGCTCGCGGGCGCGGTCGCCGTGGGCATGGCGTACCGGCGGCGCTGAGCGGCGCGGGCGCGGCCCGGCGGCTCAGCCGAGGAAAGCGTTGCGCCGCTGGCTCAGCAGCCGGTACAGCGTGTGCTGGATGGTCTCCCGGATCTGGTCGGTCAGGTTGAACACCAGCATCGGGTCGTCCGCGTCGGCCGGCTCGTACTCGTCGGTGCGGATCGGTTCGCCGAACTCGATGTACCACTTGGACGGCAGCGGGATCATGCCCAGCGGGCCGAGCAGCGGGAACAGCGGCGTGATCGGGAAGTACGGCGCGCCGAACAGCCGGGCCAGCGGCTTCAGGTCGCCGATCTTCGGGTAGATCTCCTCGGCCCCGACGATGGAGCACGGGATGATCGGCACGCCGGTGCGCAGAGCGGCCGAGACGAACCCGCCGCGGCCGAAACGCTGCAGCTTGTAGCGGTCCCGGAACGGCTTGCCGATGCCCTTGAAGCCTTCCGGCCACACCCCGACGAGCTCACCGGAGGTCATCAGCCGCTCGGCGTCGGGGTTGCACGCCAGCGTCCCGCCCTGCTTGCGCGCCAGCTGGCCGATCACCGGCAGCCGGAACACCAGGTCGGCGCCGAGCATCCGCAGGTGCCGCTTGGCCGGGTGGTCGTCGTGCAGCGCCACCGCGGTCATCATCGAGTCCAGCGGCAGCGTCCCGGAGTGGTTGGCCACCACCAGGGCGCCGCCCTCGGCGGGCACGTGGTGCATGCCGATCGTCTCCACCCGGAACCATTTCTGGTACAGCGGGCGCAGCGCGGGCAGCATCACGCTGTCGGTCAGATCCTGGTCGAAGCCGAACTCGTCGACGGTGTAGTCGCCGGCCAGCCGGCGGCGCAGGAACGCCAGCGACTCCTCCAGCGCCTGCTCCCAGGCCGGCGGCGGGGCGGGCTCGGGCGGCTGCGGCGTCAGGTCCGGCACGGGCGGCTCGGGGACGACGCCCGCAGGGCGGCGGCCGGGACCCTCAGCCCCCAGCCGCCAGCGGGGACGGGCTCCTCCGACGCCGCCACCCTCCTCGGCTCGCAGCGGGATGACGCGTGCTTCCGGCACGGGGGCTCCCTTCATCCCTATGTCTGGGATCGATGTCTGGTCAATACAGCGCGCGGGCGACCGTGAGGACGCCGCGCTCCACCGCCGCGACCCGTTCCGGCCCGAGGACGGGGCGCAGCGCCCGGCCCCGGACGTAGTCGTCGAAGGCCTGCATCGTCGTCCAGCGCGGGGTGAACCCGAAGTCCTCGCGCAGCCGCCGGGTGTCGACGACGCGGCCGAAGTTCAGAAAGCGCATCTGCTCGGGTGAGAAGTCGACGATCCGCGCGCTGCGGAAGACCTTGCTGACCGGTCCGACGGCCATGCTCAGCACCGGCAGCGGGATCCGCCCGGCCCGGCGGATCGCCTGGGAGAGGAGCAGGACCCCGTCGCCGGCGACGTTGAACACGCCGGGCAGTTCTTCGCTGGCGGCCCGCTCCAGGACCGCCAGCGCGTCCTCCTCGTGCAGCAGTTGCACGCGCGCGTCGTAGCCCAGCACCGTGGGGATCACCGGCAGCGCGAAGTACCGGGTGAGCACGGTCTCGATCCGCGGGCCGATGAAGTTGGAGAACCGCAGCACGGTGACCGACACGTCGGGGCGGCGGCGGGCGAAGCCGCGCACGTAGCCCTCGATCTCCGCGGCGTCCTTGGCGTAGCCGCCCGAGGACATCTCCTTGGGCGTCATCGCCTCGTCGAACAGCGCGGGGTCACGCGAGCTGGCCCCGTAGACCGCCGTGGTCGACTTCAGCACCACCCGCCGCACCGACGGCTCCTTCTGGCAGGCCGCGAGCAGCTGCATGGTGCCGATGACGTTCATCTCCTTCATCGCCGTGCGGCCACCCGACGAGGCGGGGTTGGCCGACACCGACGCGTGCACCACCGTGTCGACCGAGGCGCTGGAGATGACCTTGGAGATGAGCGGGTTACGGATGTCGGCACGCACGAACTCGGCACGCCCCATCCTGCGGAGCAGGTCCCGTGGCGGCGGGATGGTGTCCACCCCGAGCACCCGGTCGATGTCCGGGTTCGCTGCGAGACGGGCAGCCAGATGACCACCGAGGAACCGGCTGACACCGGTGACCAGAACGACGGAAGGTGCCAACGAGCCAACCTCGCGAGAAGTGCTGGTGAGCGAGCCCCCGATGCTAGACCCCCGGGCCGCACGGAGGGGACGACCCGGGGGAATTCACGGCGTCCGGGAGACGAACGCCCGCAGACCGGCCGCTGGGCGGCCGGTCTGCATCACTTGCCGAGCTTGCGACGCTGCACGCGGGTCTTGCGGAGCAGCTTGCGGTGCTTCTTCTTCGACATCCGCTTGCGGCGCTTCTTGATGACTGAGCCCATGCGTCAGTCCTTCCTGATCTGTATCGAGCCGACCGTGTTGCGCTCACGCCCACCCGAGCTCGACGTGACGGGGCACGCGACACGGACGTCGGGGCGATGACCGATCTCGCATCCTACCTGCGAGATCCGACAACGGACGCGGCGGCGTCAGCCGGCGTCGAAGTAGGCGTTGCGCAGGTAGTCCTCGACAGCACGCTTCGGTACCCGGAAGGAGCGGCCCACGCGGGCCGCCGGCAGGTCGCCGCCGTGCACCAACCGGTACACGGTCATCTTCGACACCCGCATCATCGCTGCGACCTCGGCCACGGTGAGGAACTGCACCTGGGCGAGATTGAGCTGCTCGGGCTGCTCGGACGGCATCCGAACACCGCCTTCCCTGTCTCACCGGCCCGACCCCGGGCTCCACGGCCGAGGCGAGAACTCAGTGTTCCTCCTGAGTTTAGCGGTGCCCCTGTGACGACTTCGACAAGCCTTCCACTCGGCCGAGGACTCAAGCCGCGCGTCAGGGTGATTTCTTGTACAACGATCGGGTCAACGGGACTCCGCCGCGCGACCCAGCTCGACCGATCGGTCACGCGCTGCTTCGATCGCGTCGATCAACGCGGCCCGCACCCCGTGCCGCTCGAGTTCGCGGATCGCCGCGATGGTGGTCCCCGCCGGCGAGGTGACGGCCTCGCGCAGGATCACCGGGTGATCGGCGGACTCGCGCAACATCCGGGCCGCCCCGAACGCCGACTGGACGATCAGGTCCGCGGCCACCGCGCGCGGAAGGCCGAGCAGTATCCCGGCGTCGATCATGGCCTCGACGAGGTAGAAGAAGTACGCCGGCCCGGAGCCCGACAACGCGGTGACGGCGTCCTGCTGCGACTCCGGCACGCGGACCACCCGGCCCACCGCGCCCAGCATCTCCTCCACCGTGGCCAGGTGCTCGTCGGTGGCGTGCGTGCCGGCGGAGATCGCGCTCATCGCCTCCCCGACCAGCATCGGCGTGTTCGGCATGACCCGCACGACCGGCGTCCCCTCCGGCAGCCCGCCCTCGAACAGGGCGGTCGGCAGGCCGGCGCACAGCGACACCACCAGGGTGCCCGGGCGGATGGCCGATTTCAGCTCGGCGAGCACCGGCGCGATGTCCTGCGGCTTCACCGCGACGACGACGGCCTCGGCCTTCGCGGCCGCCGTGGTCACGTCGGCGGCGGCCACGCCGAGCCGGGAGGTGAGGTCGGCAGCGCGCTCGGGGTGACGCTCGGTGAACGTGAGGTCGTCGACCGACCGGCCTGCCGCGAGCAACCCCGCCAGCAACGCTTCGCCGATCTTCCCCGCCCCGAGCACCGCGATCCGTGTCATGCCGATGACGGTAGTCCGGGCCCGCGGGCGCCCGCTGCTGCGCTACCGGGCGATCAGCCGGGCAGCGGCGCCAGCGCGATCTGACGGGCCTGGCAGATCAGCCGCCCGGCCGAGTCGATCACGGTGAGGTCCTCGTCGAACCAGGGCCCGGCGACGGTGCTCGACCTCGACTCCAGCCGCAGCCATCCGGGCGCCGGGCGGGCGCGCAGCAGCGCCGTCAGCTGGACCGTCGGCGCCCAGCCGATGCCGCCGCCGAGGTTGAACACCGTCGGCGGGAGGATGTCGCCGGCCAGCAGCGCGAACAGTACGTCGGGGTCCTCACCCAGCGGGCGGGTCCAGCCGCGGATCACCGGCGCGCCCTGCTTCCCCACCGCGAACGGCGTGGTCGCGGTGTCGAAGCGCAGCTCGCAGGCCGCGGCCAGCCCGGTGGCCGGGGTGGTCCGGTCACCAGCCGGGTCGAACGCGTCGGCCGGGGGCTCCGCCGGCAGCTCCGGCAGATCGACCCACCGCGGCGCGTCCCCGGGCAGTCGGCCCGCGGTGACGGTGGCCGAGAGCATCAGCCTGCCGTCCTGGATCAGCCGCACGGCGGCCACCGACGCGGTGCGGCCGAGCTTGAGCACCTCGGTGTGCAGCTCCACCGGCCCCGGCTCGGGGGCGCGCAGGAACTCCGCGCCGATCGCGAGCGGCTCGAGCCCCGGCGTCCGGTCCTGGATGCCGGTCTCGGTGTCCAGCCGGGCCAGTGCGGCCTTCGCCAGCAGCACCAGCAGCACCCCGCCGTGGGCCTTCGTGCCCACGGCCCAGACCAGGCCGAGTTCGGCGGCGTAGCGGCCGTCGCCGAGCGGGGTGAGGCCGATGGCGTCGCGGAACGGCGCGGCTCCGGCCAGCACGTCCGGTGTGGCGCTCATCGGCGACCGATCAGGGCACGGAGGAAGAAGGCCGCGTTGGCCGGTCGCTCGGCGAGACGTCGCATGAGATAGCCGTACCACTGCGTCCCGTACGGCACGTAGATCCGCACTGTGTGACCTGCGTCAACCAGCCGCCGCTGCTCATCGGGGCGGACCCCGTGCAGCATCTGGAACTCGACGTCGTCGCGGCCCCGGCCGGTGGCCCGGATCCGGTCGGTGACCAGCGCGATCAAGGCCGGATCATGCGTCGCGAACATGGGGTACCCGGCGCCGCCCAGGAGCACGTCGGTGCAGCGGGCGAAGCTGGCGCGGACCTGCGCGGCATCGGTGAAGGCCACCGACCCCGGTTCGGCGTAGGCCCCTTTGCACAGCCGGACCCGCGACCCCGGGCCGGCCAGCGCCCGGCAGTCGTCCTCGGTGCGGCGCAGGTAGGCCTGCAGCACCGCGCCGACGGACGGCCAGCGGGTGCGCAGCCGGGCGAGCACGCGCAGCGCGGAATCGGTCGTGGTGTGGTTCTCGGCGTCGAGGGTGACCGTGGTGCCCGCCGTCTCGGCGGCGGCGCAGATCGTCATGGCGTGCTCGGCGGCGAGGTCCTCGTCCAGGGTCTGGCCGAGCGCGCTGAGCTTGACGCTCACCTCGACCCGGCCGGCCAGCCCGGCGTCGGCCAGGGCGGCGAGCACCTCGGTGTAGGCCTCGACGGTCAGCGCGGCCTCGCCGGCTTCGGTGACGTCCTCGCCGAGGTGGTCCAGGGACACCCGCCGGCCGGCCCGGACCAGCTCGGTGGCCACCCGCAGCGCGTCCGCGGTCGTCTCACCGGCCACGAAGCGGTTCACCACGGCCCGGGTCGGGGGCGCGGCCGTCATGGCGCGCCGGATCCTGTCACTGCCCGCTGCGGCCAGGATGACCGACCGCAGCGGGTTCACGGGCGGAGGTCCGTCGGTGCGGGGTGCACGACCGCGGCGAGGAGCGGGCCCGGCCGGTCGGCGGGGGCGGCGGTGGGTTGCAGGTGCAGCCGGGCGAACAGCAGCGACTCCGCCAGCATCGCGGCCCGGTCGTGCCGGGTGCGGCAACGCCGTGTGCTCACCTCGACCACGACCGTGCCACCCGCGGCGCCGAAGCCGCTGCGGGCCAGCCGCTCACAGACCTCGGCGCACGGCTGGTCGCCCCGGCCGGGCACGAGGTGCTCATCCCGGGGCGCGCCGGTGCCGTCGCCGAGGTGCAGGTGGACCAGCCCGTCGCCCATCCGGTCGAGCATCGCGAGTGCGTCGGAACGGGCCGCGGCGGTGTGCGACAGGTCGAGCGTGTAGTGACGGTGGCCGGACTCGGTGGGGTCGAACCCGGGGCTGTACGGGACGGTCCGCAGGCCGGCGCGGGTGACCGGGAACATGTTCTCCACTGCGAGCCGGACGCCGGTGTGCGCGCCGGCGCGGGCCACCTCGTCGGCGAACCGGGCGGCGTAGCGGCGCTGCCAGCGGAACGGCGGGTGCAGCACGACGGTGCGGGCGTCCAGCCGCGCGGCGGCATCCACGGAGCGGCGGATCCGGCCGATCGGGTCGGATCCCCAGACGCGCTGGGTGATGGCCAGGCAGGGGGCGTGCACGGCGAGCACCGGTACCCCGTGGCGCTCGGACAGCCGGCGCACCAGCCGGAGGTCCTGGCTGACCGGGTCGGACCAGACCATCAGCTCGATGCCGTCATAGCCCAGCTCGGCGGCCAGCTCGAACGCCGCCGGGGCCGGCTCGGGGTAGACCGAAGCGGTCGAGAGGGCTACCGGCGGGACCGGCGAGAAGCCGGCGGACGACGAGGACACGCGGTCACCGGCCGAGCAGCACGAGGATGGCCGGGGACACCGTCAGCAACAGCCCGACCAGCACCGCGAAGATCGTGGTGCGCAGGTCGTCGTTACGTAGCAGGGTGCGGACGCCGAGCACCAGACCGACGGTGACCAGCACCGCGGCGGCCAGCGCCACGACCGGGAGGTTGAACCAGAGGTAGCGGAAGCCGACCCAGAGCGTCGCGCCGGCGATGGCCCCGGCGATCCACTGGGCGAACACCGCGGCCCAGGCCGACCCGCTCGACTCCTCGCGCCCGGCCGCGCCCCGGCCCAGCCGGCCCCGCGGCTCCTTCTCGGGCTCCTCATCGGCCTTCTCGGCGTCGTCGTCGGCGAGGCCAGCGGGATGGTCGTCCCAGTCCTCGTCGTCGTAGTCGTCGAGGTCCATCGGCGCGGCCTGCGTCGGCGGCCCGCCGTCGTACGAGATCGCCGCCCGCCGCGGCGAGGCACCTTCGGGGGCCCGGTCCTCGTCGTCGGGGTCCCCGAGTGGCGGCGCGCCGAGGATCGTCGGCGGGCCGCCGTCGGCGTCGTCGCGGTCGCGTGCGTCCCGGGGCGCGGCCGGGGCCGGCCCGGACGCGGACCGCTGCGGGAGCGCGGTGGTCGCCTCCGCGGACCGCTGCGGCAGCGCGGTGGTGGCCTCGGCGGAGTAGCGGTCGATCGGGCCGGTGGCGTCGTCGATCGGGGGCCGGCGACCGTCACGGACGCGCGGCATCTGCTCGGTCCGTGGCTCGGAGGGCGGGGCGGGCTCGGGGGCCCAGGCCGGTCGCCCGTCCGGACTGCCGACGGTGGTCGACCGCCCGTAGCCGTTGCCGGCCGGACCGAAGCCGTTCAGGGCGGCGCCGTTCGGGGCGGCGCCGTTCGGGGCGGCGCCGTTCGGGACTACCCCATTGGGCGCGGCGCCGTTGGCCGCGACACCGTTGGCAGCGACGCCGTTGCGGAATGCGCTGTTGCTCACACCGCCGCCGCCCAGCGGGTCGCCCCCGCGTGTCGGTGAGGCCGCGCCCTGCGCCCCGCGGTGACCCGGCGCCCGGTCGGAGTCCGGCGGCGACGCCGAGCGGCGCCTGCCCGAGGGGGTCGGCGGGTAGCGGTCGGGGCGCGGCGGGGCCGCCCCGGCGGGGCGATCTGCGGACTGAGCAGCGTCGTCCGGCCCGTCGGCCTCACGGCGACGACGCCGGCGACCGGTCGAACCGGTGCCGCCGTTCTCGGCGAGCAGCTCGGCGACCGTGCGCTGACGTGGCTGGTCGGTGTCTGAACTCATCCTGTACACCGTGCCTCGAACGGCGTCAAGCGTCCAAGTGATCCGGGCGAGTCCTGCGCCGAACGGTCCTTTTGGGCCGAACCATCGAGCGTGTCGAGCCGCCGGAGGATGACTCCCTCCCGCAGCGCCCACGGACAGATGTCCAGGTTCTCGACCTTCAGTGCGCGCATCGCGGCCTCCGCGACGAGGGCTCCGGCGACGAGCTGGTGGGCCCGGCTGGGGCTGACCCCCTCGAGCTCGGCGAGGTCCGCCGAGGACATCCGGCTGATGAACGCCACGAGCTGACGCAGACCCACGTCGGTGAGCACGCGCCGGACCCGGGGCCCCGCGCTCGACGGCGCCGCACCCGTGAGCCGGGCCAGCGAGCGGAACGTCTTGGACGTCCCGACGGCCAACTCCGGATCGCCGGCGCGACGCAGCTTGCGGGCCGCCGGGGCCAGGTCGGCGTCGAGCTTCTCGCGCAGCGCGGCGATCTCCTTGCGCGTCGGCGGGTCGCCGGTGAACCACTCACGGGTCAGCCGACCGGCACCCAGCGGGAGCGAGGCCGCCGCGGCCGGGTGCTCGTCGCGGCCCGCGGCGAGCTCCAGCGAGCCACCGCCGATGTCGAGCACCAGCAACCGCCCGGCCGACCAGCCGTACCAGCGGCGCACCGCGAGGAACGTGTATCGCGCCTCGTCATCGCCGGGCAGCACCTGCAGCGCCACCCCGGTCTCCTCGCGCACCCGGGCCAGCACGGCCGCCGAGTTCGTCGCGTCGCGCAGTGCGGACGTGGCGAAGGCCAGCAGGTCGTCGCAGCGGGCCTCGGCCGCCGATGCGCTCGCCCGGTGCACCGCCCGGACCAGCGAGTCGGCGCCCGCCTTGGTCAGCCGACCTGCGGAATCGAGGTTCTCGGCGAGTCGTAACTCGTCCTTGTCCGAGGTCATCGGTGTGGGGTGTCCGCCGCGGTGGGCGTCCACCACGAGCAGATGAACCGTGTTGGACCCGACGTCGAGCACACCCAGACGCACGCGATCAGGCTACTGCCGAGTTCTGATCGTGTCCCGAATGTGATCGTCAGAGGTGGCCATGGCCACGTTGGGGGTGCATTTCAGGCCTCGAACTTGTACCCCAGGCCCCGCACCGTGACCAGGTGCCTCGGCGTCGACGGGTCCGCCTCGATCTTCGACCGGAGCCGCTTCACGTGCACGTCGAGGGTCTTGGTGTCCCCCACGTAGTCCGCGCCCCATACCCGGTCGATCAGCTGCCCGCGGGTCAGCACCCGGCCGACGTTGCGCAACAGGTACTCGAGCAGGTCGAACTCCTTGAGCGGGAGCGCGACGTCGTCACCCTTCACGCTCACCACGTGCCGCTCGACGTCCATCCGCACCGGGCCCGCCTCGAGCACACCGGTGGCGCCGTCGGGCTCGGGTCCGGCGTCGCCGCCGCGGCGCAGCACGGCGCGGACCCGGGCGATCAGCTCGCGCGCGGAGTAGGGCTTCGTCACGTAGTCGTCCGCGCCGAGCTCCAGGCCGACGACCTTGTCGATCTCGCTGTCCCGCGCCGTCACCATGATCACCGGCACGGCGGAGCGGGTGCGCAGCGCCTTGCAGACGTCGGTACCGCTCATCCCGGGCAGCATCAGGTCCAGCAGGACGATGTCGGCGCCGTTGCGGTCGAACTCCTCCAGCGCGGCCTGGCCGGTTGCGGCCACCGCGGTGGTGAAGCCCTCCTTCCGCAGCAGGAACGCCAGCGGATCGGCGAAGGACTCCTCGTCCTCCACGATCAGCACTCTCGTCATCTCATCCTCCCAGCTCACCCGACACGGTCGGGAAGTTCGGCGGGCCGCGCCCGCTCGGCGGAACCGCTCTGTGCGTCGGTCTCGGTCCCGGCGCCGCGCATCGGCAGCCGCATGGTGAAGGTCGATCCGGTACCCGGACTGCTCCACAGCCGCACCTCGCCGCCGTGGTTGGCCAGCACGTGCTTGACGATGGCCAGGCCCAGTCCGGTGCCACCTGTGGCCCGGGAACGGGCCGGGTCGACCCGGAAGAAGCGCTCGAAGACACGCTTCTGGTGTTCGGGGGCGATCCCGATGCCCCGGTCGGTCACCGCAATCTCGATCATGTCCCCGCTGCGCCTGCGGGTCACCGACACCGACGCCTCCCGCGGGGAGTACGCGATCGCGTTCTCCACCAGGTTGGACAGCGCGGTGACCAGCAGCGTGCGGTCGCCGTCGACCTCGAGCCCGGACGGCTCGTCCACGGTGATCTCTATGCCGGCCGACTCCGCGGAGATCCGGCAGCGGGCGAGGGCCTCGCTGACCACCTCGTCGACCTCGACGGCGGCGAGCTCGGGCAGCCGCTCGGCCCCGGTCAGCCGGGACAGCGCGATCAGCTCGGTGACCAGGGCGCCCAGCCGGGTCGACTCCTGGAGGATCTTGGTGGCGAACCGGTGCACCTCGGCGGGGTCGTCGGCGGCGTCGAGCACGGCCTCGGCCAGCAACCCGACGGCGCCGACCGGGGTCTTGAGCTCGTGGCTGACGTTCGCCACGAAGTCCCGCCGGGTGGCCTCGAGGCGCACCGCGTCGGAGGTGTCGGCCGCCTCGACGACGGTGAAACCGTCACCCAGCGGCCGCACGTGGGCGAGCACCGCAGCGGGCTGGCGGCCGCGGTACTCCAGCGGGGACAGGTCGACCTCCTGCGGCGACCCGGTCTGCAGCACCTGCTGGCAGGCAGCCCAGGCCCGCGCGTCCGGGCGGCCGTCGTGGACCACCCCCAGATCAGCGGCCCGGGGGTTGCGCAGCACGACGTCGCCGGTCTCGGTGAGCACGGCGAGCCCGGCCCCGGAGGAGCGGAAAACCCGTTGCAGCAGTTCGGCAAGCGTCGGGATATTCCGCCCGTCCCCCCGTCGGGCGGTGCCTCCAGCCCGCCGGCGGCCCAGCAGGACGCCGACCACGAGGCCGAGCACCCCGGCTCCGGCCGCCAGCAGTAAGCACGCCAGCGCGGTCACGGCCGCATCGTAGGCAGCCCGGCAGGGCGGGGGGCCAGCCCAGAGGCCCTAGCGTGACACTGCTGACGCGGAGAATCGTCACATTTCCGCCGCCGTTCACGCCGCGTTCATCCTGGTGGACGGCGCGCGGGCCGACCGTCGCGGCCTCAGCGCCCCTGGTTCGCGACCGCCGTGATCGCCTCGGCGGCGGCGTCCGGGTCGAGGTAGGTCCCACCCGGGTTGGTGGGGCGCAGATCGGCGTCGAGGTCGTAGCGCAGCGGGATACCGGTGGGGATGTTCAGCCCGGCGATGTCGGTGTCGGAGACGCCGTCGAGGTGCTTCACCAGCGCGCGCAACGAGTTGCCGTGCGCGGCGAGCAGCACGACCTTGCCCGCCCGCAGGTCGGGGACGACCGCCTCCTCCCAGTACGGCAGGAACCGTGCGACGACGTCGGCGAGGCACTCGGTGCGCGGGATGGCGTCGCCGAGATCGGCGTAGCGCGGGTCGCCGTCCTGGGAGAACTCGGTGCCGAGCTCGATCGGCGGCGGGGGCACGTCGTAGGAGCGGCGCCAGAGCATGAACTGCTCCTCGCCGTAGGCCTGGAGGGTCTGCTTCTTGTCCTTGCCCTGCAGCGCGCCGTAGTGCCGCTCGTTGAGCCGCCAGTCACGGCGGACGGGGATCCAGTGCCGGTCGGCGGCGTCGAGGGCGATGTTCGCGGTGGAGATGGCGCGACGCAGCAGCGAGGTGTGGACGACGTCGGGCAGCAACCCGGTCTCACGCAGCAGCACGCCGCCGCGGCGGGCCTCCTGCTCTCCGGTGTCGGAGAGCGGTACGTCCACCCAGCCGGTGAACAGGTTCTCGGCGTTCCACACACTCTGCCCGTGTCGCAGCAGCACCAGGGTTCCCATGGCGGACAGCTTGCCAGCAGGGCCGCGGACTTCCGGCAGCCGAGCGGCGATGGTCACGCCGGCGCCGGGACGATCACCGTGTGCAGCGAGGCGTCGACGAGGGCGCCGTAGCCGGCCCACCGGTCGGCCAGCGCGGTGCCGGTGACCACGACCGTCGAGCCCTGGTAGACGGTGAACAACTGCAGGTTGCGCAGCGCGAAGCCGGACTGGGTGAAGGTGCCGCCGAGCACGTGCGCCGGCAGGCCCCCGGCCAGCGTCGCCGCCTCGTCGTCGAGAAGGCGGTAGGCGTTCAGCCCGGCGAGTTCGCCGCGGGCGGCGCCGACGGTCGCGTCCAGGTCGGCGTGGGCGGGCAGCACCAGGACGTTGATGTTGGAGACGAAGGGCCCGGCGGCGGCGGTGTCCGGGTCGGAGGCGAGGAAGAAGACGGCGGTGCCCTCCCGGCCGCTGGTGTCGGGCCGCCAGCCCTGCGGGGGCACGATCGAGAATCGCCGCTGACCGTCGACATAGCGGGCCGGGGCGAGCGCGACCGAGCCGCCGCGGGCGGGCGTCGCGGTCCCCCGGACGGCGACCGAGCACCCGGCGAGCAGCGCGAGCAGCGCGGTGAGTGCGATGACCGGCACGACGCCGGCCCGTGCGTTCCGCATGTCGGTTCCCCCCGCCCGACCCACAGCCGGTCCGCCATGATCGCGCCCGGGGGCCGGGACCGCTACCGCTGTTCAGCGGCCGGGGCCCTCCGGGGTCGGGGTGCCGCAGGCACCGGGGAGCGGGACGGCGCCGGGGGCGGCGGCCAGCCGGGACAGCACGGCCCGGCAGATGTCGTGCAGCTGGCCGACCTGTTCGGGGGTGAGCTGGTCGAAGAGGTTCTCCCGGACGCTGCGGACGTGCCCGGGCGCGGCCGCCGCGAGCGCGGCGAACCCGGCTTCGGTCAGCTCGGCGAAGGTGCTGCGGCGATCATCGGGACAGGGCCGGCGCCGGACCCAGCCGTTGCGCTCGAGCCGGGAGACGGCGTGCGAGAGCCGGCTCTGCGAGCTCTGCGTGATGGCAGCGAGATCGCTCATCCGCAGCGCGCGACCCGGGACCTCGGAGAGCATGGCCAAGATCTGGTAGTAGGCGTGCGGCATGTCCGCGTCGCGCTGCAGCTGCCGGTCGAGCGCGGCCTCGAGCAGCGACACCGTCGCGATGAACGACATCCACGCACCGCGCTCGTCAGGGTTCAGCCACCGGGTCTCGCCATCCACGGGACCGAGACTACGGGAAGAAACTTGAACTTTCATGTGTCTGGAGCTAAGGTCGCCCGTTGAATCTTCAACATCCCCTGGGGGTCCCGATGCCCGTCCAGCGCCTCAACCACGCCGTGCTCTACGTCCGCGACGTCGACCGCAGCGTCGCCTTCTACCGCGACGCCCTCGGTTTCCGGACCAAGGTCTCCATTCCGGGCCGCGCCGCCTTCCTCCAGGCCGAGGACTCCACCAACGACCACGATCTCGGGCTGTTCGCGATCGGTTCGCAGGCCGGCGCCTCGCAGGCCGGCCACGCCACCGTCGGGCTCTACCACCTGGCCTGGGAGGTGGACACCCTCGCCGAGCTCAAGCGCATCGCCGGGGTACTGGCCGAACGCGGTTCGCTGGTCGGCGCCTCCGACCACGGCAGCACCAAGGCCCTCTACGCCCACGACCCCGACGGCATCGAGTTCGAGGTCAGCTGGCTGGTGCCGGCCGACCTGCTGCCCGACACCATCGAGGTCACCACCCGGCCGCTCGACCTCGACGCCGAGATCGCCCACTATGGCGCACAGACCCGCGGCGGCGTCGGCGTCTCCGTCCCCGCCCTGCGCTGACCCGCGCCGGCAGAAGGGCCGACGAACAGCCCGGATGGATGCGGCCGGCCATGAGCGGCACGCGCCCAGCATCAGCGCAGCCCGATCAGTCCGCTGAAGGGCGCCGGCCCCACGCCGAGATCATCGGCGGCTGGGCCAGGTCCAGCCGGTCCCGGGCCACGTTGTCGAGGTGCCGGTCGATCTGCTCGGCGGTCGCGATGCCGGCCGCCACGAGTGTCTCGCGGACGTGCTCGATGGTCGCGGTCTCCAGCGTGGCACAGGCGGGCAGCGCGAGCGGGAAGTACGCGTCGGCGCCGACGTCGACGAGCCCGGCCTCGCGGAACAGCCGCGGCAGCTTCCGTCCGTAGGCCAGGTCGGCTCCGCGTTCGGCCAGCAGTGCCCGGAACCCGGTGCGGATCGCGTTGGCCAGTTCCTCCTCGGGGCCGCGGACGTCCGGGCAGCTCAGCGGCTGCAGCACCGGGTCGGCGTCCTCGACGACCAGCCACCCACCGGGACGCAGCGCCCCCACCATGCGACGCAGCGCCCGATCCCGGTCGGCGACATGCACCAGCACGAGCCGGGCGTGCACCAGGTCGAACACCTCCGCGGGCGGGGCGTCGGCGGCCACGTCGTGGCGGCGCACCTCCACCGTCGGCCCGGCCGCCGCGCCGACCCAGGAGACGTCGATGTCGGTGGCCAGCACCCGGCCCCCCGGTCCCACCCGCTCGCCCAGCGCACGGACCACCGACGGGCCGCCCGCCCCGACCTCCCAGCAACGCCAGCCCGCTGTGAGGCCGACGCCGTCGAGATGGCGCAACGTCGAGGCGTCGAACAACTCGGCGATCGCCTCGAACCGCCTGCCCGCCGCGCGGGCCCGGTTGTCCAGCAGGTAGCTCACGTGGCCCCTCTCGTCGGTGGTGACCAGCAGCCGGTCGGCGCTCACCGGCCGTGCGTGGTCCGGCCGGGGTCGCCGCCCATCATCCGCAGCATCGGAACACCCCCGGTACGCACGAAGCGGACCACCAGCACGGCGGCGAAGACGAGGAAGGCGATGTTGAGCCAGGTGGTGTAGTTCCAGCTGACCCCGCCGTCGGTGACCGTGGCGGAGCGTGTGGCCGGGATCAGACCCAGCGGGCGGAAGACGAGTTCGATCACGTAACCGGCCCCGGCCATCGCGAGGTAGAAGAACCCGAAGATCCGCACGGCCATGGCGGTGCCGTAGTACTTCCGGTAGATCAGCAGGATCGGAATGATGATCAGGTCGGCGAAGACGAAGGAGACCACCCCGCCGAAGCTGATGCCCCCGTTCCACAGCGCCGCGGCCAGGGGCACGTTCCCGATCGAACAGACGAAGCTGATCACCGCGACCAGGGGGCCGATCAGCGGACCCCACAGCGCCGCGGCCAGCGGGTGGGCGTCGAGGAAGAAGACCCTCAGAAGCGAGTCGGGCACCCAGGCGGCGAAGGCCCCGGCGATGAGCAGGCCGCCGACGATGTCGCGCCACACGGCGGCCCAGTCCATGACGAACAGGTGGCTGGTGGCGGTGAACCCGGCCGGGCTGGCCAGCCGCTTCCAGATCGAACCCTGCCGCGGGACGGACATGTCCATCGCGGCGTGCCCTTCCATCGTCCCGGCCACACCCCGGTCGGCCTGCCGTCTGGCGGCCTCGACGATCCGCCGGTCGAGGAACAGCCGGAACAGCAGCGCCACCAGCAGGATCATCACCGGGCCGCCGACGAACTCGGCCAGGGTGAACTGCCAGCCCATCAGCAGCGCGAGGATGATCCCCAGTTCCACCACCAGGTTGGTGGAGGCGATCGCGAAGGCCATCGCCGCGGTGAAGTGCGCACCCTTGCGGAACAGCGCTCGTGCCAGGGCGACCGCCGCGTAGGAACAGGACGAGGACGCCGCGCCGAGGCCGGTGGCGACGGCGATGCTGCGCGGGGAGTCGTCGGGCAACAGCCGGCTGATCTCCTGCTTGGAGACCACCGCCTGCACCACGGCGGACAGGAAGAACCCCAGGACCAGCGCCCACAGGATCTCCCAGCCCATCGAGGCACCGATCGCCAACGCGTGCCCGATCCCGTCCAACACCGCCATGTCCGGCCGCCCCTGGTTCGAGGACCCCATTGACTGGATGCCGATCAGGTGTACCACCGCGGCGTGCGGATCTCAGGACGTGGTGCCGGATTCGGGCAGCGCCCGCCTCCTTCTCCTCATCGCCCGCGAGACCTGGCATTCACTCGCAGCACATTCCGGATCGGACGCTCTCGACGAGCAAGAACAGCGACCTCGTCACCGCAGCGAGGTTCACGCGTTCGCGACCCGCGGCCGCACAAGGGCTGATGCAGCATTCCGACACCAGTTCGCGGCACACCGGCGTCAGCCTTCGCCGAACAGCCGGCGGAGGCCGGGATCGTGGGGTTGAGGCACACGGTCGGCGACGCGCTGGACGGTGCGCTCATGAAACCCACTATCGGGCCGTCACGGCCCGAGCTGATCGGCCGCACGCGAGCGACCGGCGCCGGGAGAACTCCGCGAGCTCGACCGCGACTGCCGAATGGCGTCCGGTACGACAGCGAAAGAATCCACTTCACCACCAGCCCGGCGGACGAGCCCTGCCATGGAGGCAGCGTCACCCGCTCCCTCGTACTGGCCGCTCTGCTCGTCGCGGTGGTCGGGTCAAGGGTGCCCGGAGGGCATCGCGCAGCGACGGCGCAGCCGCCCTTGACGCGGCCGGTGCGGCGTGGACGATCAACGGCCGAGGGAGCATGCCGCCCACCCGCTTTACAACTCTGCTGCCGCTCGTCCGACGGGTGTCATGGGCGTCTGGACCTGCGGCCGCCGCGCGCTGATCAATGTCTGGGAACCGGGCTGGACGCAGGCGAATGAGACTAGAACTGAGACTGCGCGGTGATCATCTTCTGACGTCGTTCTTCGACGTCACGGTGTCCGTTGGTGCTGATCTCCTCGCGGCGCGGGTCCCGCCCTGCCGGGGCGAGGGGTGGGCTGCAAGGCACTCTTTCCCGCCTTGTGGCCCGCCCCTCGGTCCGGTAGCCGTCTCGGCGCGCTGTGAGGAGATCAGCACCCCGCCGCCCCTTCCTGATCTCTGAAGCGGTGCCGGGTGCGGGCGGAGCCCGCGGGTGGTGGTCGGTTACCTCTGGGGGTGTCGGTCGCCGTCGATGTAGCCGAGGAGGCGGATGGCAGCCTGGAGATTGAACCGGGCATCACCCTCGGCTAGGTCCACGACGAGCGCCTCGCGGATGGTCTGGACCCGGTAACGGACGGTGCTGGTGTGGATGCCGAGCGTGCGAGCAGTCAGCCGGTAGTCACCCCAGTTCTCCAGGTAGGCCCGCAAGGTGGCGACCAGCTGGCGCCCGTGCTCGTTGTCGGAATCGAGCATCGGGCCCAGCCAGTGGTGGATGTAGACGCCGACCTCGCCGTCGCAGTGGTCGAGCGGAAGCAGGTCGAGGAGGTCGAACGGGGGCGCGGTCACGCCCCACGCTCCCGGGACTTGGGGGGTGTTCGTGAGCTCATCGCTGCTCCTGAGGTGGTCGACGGTATGACTGGTCAGTGCATGGCGGCGAGCGCCGCGGGCAGGTCGGGGTGGAGTTCGAACAGCTCCCGCAGCTCGGCGGCGACCAGAGCGTCGTGCACGGGGTGGTGGGGCGGGGCGATCAGGCAGAGGGCGATGTCGGCTCGCCCTGCCGACCGGGCGATGTCGTCCAAGATGCGAACGCCGGAGGGGGGCAGGCCGGCGAGGTCGGTGAGGTCCAACGCGAGCAGTCGTGGCAAGGCGGCCAGGTGTTCGCTGGCCAGGGCATGAAGGCTCGTAACGGCGGTGTCGTCGAGTCCGCCGGCCAGGGTGAGCCGGTGGACACCGTCCTCGGGCTGGTCATGGATGATGGCGAACCGGTCAGTGGGCCTCTGCGGTGTCACGTGACACCTCCACGCGGCTGTTCGCTCGGGCTCCCCGGCGGTTCCTTGGAAGAACCGGCCAGTGATCGGATCGAACAGCGCTCGCCCTTGACGACGGCTGACCTCGGGTGTCCGGACCGCTGGGCTACACGCTACGCGGGTTGAGCAGCGGTGTATGCCCGTCCGCCAGATTGGTTCTAGGGAGTGGGCCGGGCAGCCTCCCGTATGTGCAGGCGAGCCCGGCCGGCGGTCACGCCGGCCGCGCCCGGGCCGGAGGCAGGAGGGCGCGAGCCGAGCGGGGCCGCAGAGCCGGGCTCGCTGCGCGCCGCCGGAGGCGGCGCGCCTTGATCCCATAGAGCCGGATTCGGCAGATACGCTCACGCTGTGGGTCAGTCTCGTGAGCGTCGGGCGTACGCCGACGCGTCGGTGCTGGACTTGGCGATGGCGGAGTTCGTCGAGAGTGCGGCCCGTGGTGACGTCGTGTGGCTGACGAGGGACGGGGAGCGGGTCGGCGCGGTAGCGCCGCTCGACGTGGTGGAGGCCGGCTTGCGTGCGCTGGGCCGTGAGGTGTCGGGCTAGCTCGGGATGACGCGCCGGGTGAACCCGGCGGCCACGAGCCGGTCGTAGGCGTCGCGGACCGGCTCGGGGATGTCCTGCGGGGCGGCCCAGCCCTTCTCCGCGTACACCCAGATGCGTTGGGTGTCGCCGACGAGCATGTTGATGACTCGGTCCACGTCGCCGATGCCCTCGATGTAGTCGTCGAGCGGCAGTGGTTGGGAGGCGCAGACGACGTCGATGTCCGGCCAACGCAGTCGGCACATCGCGTACGCGCGGCGCTGCTGGTAGGGGCGCGAGATCAGCATGACGGAGCCGACGGTGAGGCCCCGGTCCTCGACGAGGGCGCGGGTGAAGTCGATGTTCTCGCCGGTGTGGGTGGCTTTCGGCTCGACGAGGATCGCGCTGTCGGGGACACCGAGGGTCAACGCGTGCTCGCGGTAGTGCACGGCCTCGCCGCGGGGGAAGCGTTCGACGGTGGTCGGGGCGTTGGCGCCGGAGAACACGATGGTCGGGAACAGGCCTCGATGGTACAGCTCGGCGGTGTAGGTGGCGACGCCGAGGTCGTGACTGCCGAGGCCGATTCCCAGGTCGACCGGGCGCGGGTCGTGGTGCATCTGGTTGAAGTCCCACAAAGTGCCGACATAGGCCCGATACTCCTCGGGGAGCGCCACGGCGGGCATGCGCGTGCTCCTCAGTCGGGGATCGCGAAGGTGTAGGACCACGAGAACCGGGACGCCGCGTGGACACCGCGGGCGAACTCGACGAGCGTGCCGTCGGCGGTGTAGGTGCGCCGGTGCAGGATCATCACCGGCTCACCTGCGGGGAGCTTGAGCTGCTCGACCTCGTCCGGCGTCGGCATCCGGGCGTGGATCGACTCGGTGATGTGGTCGGGTTCGAGGCCTTGCAGCGTGAGCACGGCGAAGCCGCCGCCGCGCCCGGCCGGGCCGGGGGTCGGGTCGACCAGCGGCGTGCCCTCGACGTGCTGGGGCAGGTAGTAGCTGGTGAGCGTGTGTGTCGGCTGCCCGTCGTCGGTCACCAGGCGGGCCCGTTCGTAGACCGGCGCGCCCGGCTCGATGCCGAAGGCCTCCGCAACCTCAGGGTCCGCCTCGACCAGCGCGACGGTCTGGGTCTGGTCGGCTGGTGCCCACGCGCGTCCGGACGCCTCGCGGTCCGCGGCGAAGGCGACGACGTCGCCGAACTTCCACTTCCGCTTGGCGTAGCGCTCCGTGCCGAGCCGGCGCATGGGCGGCCGCTGGCGCACGACGGTGCCCCGGCGACGGATCGGCGTCACGAGGCCCTCGGCCTCCAGGACGGCGACGGCGTTGCGGACGGTCTTGACGTTGACGTTGTGCTCGGCGGCCAACTCGTCCTGCTTGGGCAAGGTCTCGCCCGGCGCATAGCGGCCTTGCTGGATCGCGTCGCGCAGCAGCGCGGCCAGCTCGCGATACCCGGTGACTGCCATGCCGAATAACGCTAGCGGTACCGGCGATGAGCACCCGCCTCGGATACTTAGAACCACTTCTATTGACATGAGCCGTGGCGCTTGACTTAATAGAGGTAGCCCTAATGGCGTCGCGCCAACGGGGCGGACGCCGATCGACGGAGGTGGACGAGACGACGAAGGCCCCGGCCGTCCACAGCGGACAATCCACTGTGGAGGTCGGGGCCCTCTCGCGTTCCGTACCGGTCCCGTGGATGACCCCAGATCACCCCGGGAAGGGCCGTACCCTCACAGACACCCGAACTCGGCCCGGGAAGCATTTGCGCTGGTCACGGCGCCGTTCCAGCTGGTCGCGCCGATCAGCTCGCGGCGCTCTCCCGGGCGCGCAGGTCCTTGCGCAGAATCTTGCCCGCCGCCGACTTCGGCACCTCGTCGATGAACTCGACGACGCGGATCTTCTTGTGCGGGGCGATCCGCTCGGCGACGAAGCTCATCACCTCGTCCTCGGTCAGGTCGGCGGCGTTCTGCTGCTTCACCACGAAGGCCTTCGGCACCTCCTCGCCCTCGGCGTCGCGCACCCCGATGACCGCCGCGTCGGCGATCTTGTCGTGGGTGAGCAGCAGCGCCTCGAGCTCGGCCGGCGGGACCTGGTAGCCCTTGTACTTGATCAGTTCCTTGACCCGGTCGACGATCGTGAAGACGCCGTCCTCGGTCACCGTCGCGACGTCACCGGTGTGCAGGTAGCCCTCGGCATCGAGGGTGGCCGCGGTGGCCTCCTCGTTGTTCAGGTAGCCGACCATCACGTTCGGGCCCTTGACCCACAGCTCGCCGCGGCCACCGGGCCCGACCTCCTCGCCGGTGTCGGGGTCGACGAGCTTGCACTCGGTGTTGGGCACCGCGAAGCCGCAGCTGTTGAGGTCGATGTCGGGGCGATCGTCGGGGATGCAGTGGCTCACCGGGGACATCTCGGTCATCCCGTAGCCCTGCAGCACCGTGCAGTTCAGCCGCTTCGCCACCGCATGCCCGAGCTCGGCGTCCAGCGGGGCGGCGCCGGAGAAGATCACGTCGATGCAGGACAGGTCGTACTGGTCGACGACGGGGTGCTTGGCCAGCGCGACCGCGACCGGCGGCGCGATGTACACCCGCTGGACCTCGTACTCGGAGACGATCCGCAGGAACTCGACCAGGTCGAACTTCGGCATCGTGACGACGGTGGCCCGCTTGTGCAGGCCCTGGTTCATCATCACGGTCATGCCGTAGATGTGGAAGAACGGCAGCACCGCGAGGATCTTGGTGTCGGTGCCGACGTTGCCCAGCGGCTCGATCTGCGCGAGGTTCGCGATCAGGTTGCGGTGGGTCAGGACGACGCCCTTGGCCCGGCCGGTGGTGCCCGAGGAGTAGGGCAGCACGGCGGTGTCGCCGGCGGAGACCTCGATGGCGGGCGGCTCGGCGGTGGTGCCGAGCAGGTCGCGCAGCGAGGTGTAGCCCTCCGCGCCGTCCAGTACGACGATGGCGTCGTCGGTCAGCCCGGCCTCCTTCGCGGCCGCCGTCGCCCGGTCCAGGAACGGCGAGATCGTGATCAGCAGCTTGGCTCCGGAGTCGCTCAGCTGGTGGGCCAGCTCACCCGGGGTGTACAGCGAGTTGGCGCTGGTGACGATGGCGTTGGCCCGCAGTACACCGTGGAACGCGGCGACCCAGTAGGGCGTGTTCGGCGCGAAGATGCCGACCACCTCACCCTTGCCGATCCCCCGCTCGGCGAGCGCCGCGGCGATCTTCTCGACCATGGCCTCCAGCTCGCCGTAGCTGATCGTGGCCCCGGAGCCGCCGTCGATCAGGGCCGGGGCTCCGGCCCGGTCGCCGAACCCGGCGGTGAACAGGAACTCGAACAGCGAGACCTCGGGGATCTCGACATCCGGGTACGGGCTGCGGATGGGCATCGGGCGCTCCCTTGCGACTGTCACTACCGGGGATGGCGCGATCGTGGTGATCGGCACCGTAGGTGTGGCGCTCATGCTAAATCGGACAGAACCGCCTTCCGAACGAGGCCGACGGCACCAGGCAGGCGCGCACGAAGGGGACTAACGATCAGGCTGCGCGTTTGGTTCGACGGCCCCGTGGCCGCCCGGGGAACCCGGCACGCCCATCAGGCGAACAGGTGCTCGAACGCCCGCAGGTTGGCCAGCGACTCCCCACGCTCGGAACGCCACGCGTACTCGCGGCGGATGGAGGTCGCGAAGCCGAGCTCGAGCAGGGTGTTGAAGTCGCCGTCGGCGGCCTCGAGTACCTGGCCGAGCACCCGGTCGAGCTCCTCGGCGTGGACGGCGTGCAGGCCGATCCGGCCGATCAGATGGATGTCGCCGATCCGGTCCAGCGCGTAGTGCACCCCGTAGAGCCGGGCGTTGCGCTGCAGCATGAACCGGTAGACGCCCTCGTGGTTCTCGTCCGGCTGACGACAGACGAACGCCTGCACGAACAGGGTGTGGTCGCGCAGCAGCAGCCAGCACTGGGTCGACAACCGGTTCGTCCCGGGCAGCGTGACCAGGAACTGGCCCGGCTCGCGGCGCTGGTAGTCGACCTCCAGCTCACGCAGCGCGGCCTCGACCCGCGTGTCGAGCTCGTCGGTCTCCATCCCGGGCCCCTTCCGTCAGCGGTCGATCATGCCCGCCAGCGCACCGCCCTGCAGCGCTGGGGCCTCTCCCGTGCTTAGCCGCTCCTGCCGGGCGACAAACTCTGCGCCCGCATCGGCGTAGGTGGCCAGCAGCGCGTCGGTGGTGCGGTCCCAGGAGAAGCCGCGCGCGTGCTCGACGGCACCGGCCCCCAGCTCGTCGCGCCGGGCCGGGACGAGCGCGACCCGGGCGAGGGCGTCGGCCCACTCGCCGGCGCCGTGGCCCGGCACGAGCAGTCCGGAGGACCCGTCGGCCACCGCGACGGGCAACCCGCCCACCCGGGCCGCGACGACGGGCGTCCCGCAGGCCTGGGCCTCCAGCGCCACCAATCCGAACGACTCGTTGTGGCTCGGCACCGTGACGACGTCGGCGGCCCGGTACACGTCGACCAGCCCGTCGCCGGACTGCGGCGGCAGGAACCGCAGGACGCCGTCGGCCCCGCCGAGCCCCAGCGAGTCACCGAGGCTCTGCAGCGCCGTCGGTTCGGCCAGGCCGCTGCCCGACGGCCCGCCCGCGACGAGCACGACCAGCCGCGAACGCAGCGGGGGCTCACGGCGCAGCAGCTCGGCGGCCGCCCGCAGCAGCACGTCCGGGGCCTTGAGCGGCTGGATCCGCCCGACGAAGGCGAGCACCACGGCGTCCGGGGCGATGCCGAGCGCGGCCCGCGCGGCGGCCCGGTCACCGGGGCGGAACCGGTCGAGATCGACCCCGGGTGGGATGGTCACGGTCCGCCACGGGTCGGCGCCGTAGAGCTCGACGAGCTGGCGGGTCTCGATCTCGGTGTTGCCGATCAGCCGGTCGGCCTCGGCGACGACCTGGTCCTCGCCGATCACCCGGACCTTCGGTTCCGGCCGGTCACCCTCGGCCAGCGCGGCGTTCTTCACCCGGGCCAGGGTGTGCGCACTGTGCACCAGCGGCACGCCCCACCGGTCCCGGGCCAGCCAGCCGACCTGCCCGGAGAGCCAGTAGTGCGAGTGCACGACGTCGTACCAGCCGGGCTCGTGGCGGGCCTCGGCGCGCAGCACACCCGCGGTGAACGCGCACAGCTGGCTGGGCAGGTCGTCCTTGCCCAGGCCCTCGAACGGCCCGGCGGCGACGTGCCGGACGAGCACCCCGGGCACCATCTCGACCACCGGCGGCAGTTCGGACGACGTGGCGCGGGTGAAGATCTCCACCTCGACGCCACGCTGCGCCATCCGCAGCGCGGTCTGGACGATGTAGACGTTCATGCCGCCCGCGTCGCCGGTTCCCGGCTGCTCCAACGGCGAGGTGTGGACCGACAGGACGCTCACCCGGTTCGGCAGCACCGCGTCCACGGCGCGGCCGGCACAGTCGCCGCTCACGAAACCTTTCCTAGCACGCGACAGAAAGGTTTACCCAGCAACCGGTTCGTCCGATCGGCCGAGTGCCGCTGTCGCCAGCAGCGCCCGAACCGGGTCCGAGGCGTGCCATCGTCCGTCAGCATCGTGCCAGGCCGGGACGGGTCGGCGGCCCGCTGCCGGGCGGCGCAGCTCGATCACCAGCTCGTCGTGCACGATCAGTTCCCCGGAAGGCACCTGCAGCCCCAGTGTGTGGCATGCCACCACGACCTCTGCCAGATCCGCCCAGCGCACCGTCCGGCCGGTGCCGACCACCGAGCCGGACACGACGTCGGAGGCGAGCGGCAGGTCGAGCAGATCGGCCAGCGCGCCGCTGTCCCCCGCGTCCCCGCCCGCGACCAGTTCGGCGGCGGGCAGCACGGCGGCGAGCCACGGGGCGTCGAGCACCACCGCGTCGTCGACGCCGACCACGCTGCCGTCGAGGGCCCGGACCTGCTCCGGGGCGTCCAGCTCGGCGGGGTCGACACGCCCGCAGGCGACGGCCGCGGCCAGTTCGGCATGTGCGGCGGCGACCAGCGCGACATCCGGATGCCGCTCGGGATCGGACAGCCGGTCCAGCAGGTCGGCCGCGTCGGCGTCGTCGGTCACCCCGAACCCGGCCCGCACCCCGATCGCGGCGAGGAACGCCTCGTCCGGGCCGCCCGCGCCGTCGCCGCCGACCGGGGCCGGGTCGTAGAGCGCGGCGAGCCCGGACGCCGACGGCAGCCGCCAGCGCCCGGGGCGGTGCCCGCCGAGCCGGGCGTGCGCGGCCAGCCACCACGCCGTGTACCCGCCGTGCAGGACGGCGGCCCGGGTGTCCGGCTCACCGGCCAGCAGCCGCAGCGCGGCCGGCCAGGCGTCGTCGGCGACGAGATCGAGGTCGCGGACCGCGACGAGCCCTGCCGGCGGTTCGTCGAGCCCGTCCCACCAGAGGTCCTCGTCGTGCAGGTCGTGGTCGGGGCCGGCCGGCTCGTCGTCGACGACGACCGCGAACCCGTCCAGCACGCCGGCGGCGGTCAGTACCGACCGCGGGACCCGGTCGGCCCAGGCCGCGTCGAGCACACCGACCGGGACGTCGCCGGCGAGCAGCGGGCGCAGCGCGGCGTCGGGCAGCATCAGCTCGTCGGCGCGGGCCGGCTCGCCGTCGGTGTCGGGCAGCGCGAGCGCGCCCAGCCACGGACGCCGGGCGGCGGCCCCCGGACCGAGCTCGCCGACGAGGTCGAGCACCGCCTCGGCCAGCGGCCGCGTGTCGAGTCCGGCCTCCGCGTCGTCCACCGAACGTTCGACGGCGTCGCGCAGCGCCGGCTGGTCGAGCACCCCCACGGGATCCGCCGCGGCCGCCCCCAGCCGGGCCAGCAGCGGGTGCACGGCGTCGGCGGCGGCGATGTGCAGGCCGGGCAGCCCCAGCTCGGCGAGCCGGGCGACCGGGCCTGCCGCCTCCGCGCCGGGCAGCAGCACCGATGACGGTCCGGCCACGGTCCGCCCGTCGGCCAGCGGCACCGGAAGTCCGCGCAGCTCGTCGACCAGCCCGGGCACGGATTCCGCGGCCGGCTCCAGCGCGGTGTACACCGCCTGCCACCACCGCGCCGGGCGGCGCACCCCGAGCAGCCGGGCGACCAGCTCGTCGGCGCCCAGCCGGTGCACCCCGAGCTCGGCGAGAACGCCGGTGTGCGCGCCGGTGACCGTGTCCGGGGCGAGCAGCCCGGCGAACGCCGGGTCACCACCGGCGAGCAGCTCCGCGAGCCCGTCGGCGCCCGGCAGATCCAGCCACTCGGCGCGGCCGGGCGCGAGCTCGGTCCCGGCCGGGTCCCCGGCACCGGGCAGCCACGCGGCGCCGCGCAGCGCGTCGAACAGCACCTCGCGCAGCCGGGCGTCGAGCTCCGAGCGAGGGAAACCGGGCTCCGGGACCAGGCCCATCCGGTCTGCGGGCGGCACCCCGCGGACCAGGTCCAGGTAGGCCGGGCCGGCCTCGGCGAGCACCCGGTCGGTGACCGGACCGCTGCGGGTGCGGCGCCGGTCGGGCTCCAGCGGGATGGTCGCGATCAGCCTGGCCGGCAGCGAGAGCCGCTCGGCGCTCGCGGTCGGGGCGTGCAGCACCTCCCCGGCGCCCGCGCGCAGCGGGCGCGGCCGTCCGGCGGTGTCCACCGGCACCGCCCAGCAGACGGTCCAGTCGAGGCGGCCGCGCAGCTCGGTGGCCTGGGCGCCGGCGGCGGCGGCGTCCAGCCGTCCGGTCCGGCGGGCCAGCAGCCAACGCTGCGGCCCGTCGGGGGCACCCTCGATGCGCGCCGCGCCGGGCCTGTCGTCGATCCGGCGCAGCACCGTGTCACCGACCGCGATCTCGACCAGGCCGGGCAGCGCGAGCAGCAGGTCCGGGGCGGCGTCCAGGGCCGCGGCCAGCAGAGCGGCCGGGTCCGCGTCCGCGCGCAGCGGCAGCCGCACCTCGGTGTCGAACCCGGTGGGCGGCGGCGCCTCGCCGGGCGCCACCGGCCAGACCAGCCGCAGCACCGGCAGCTGCCCGCCACGGCGGTCCAGTTCCTCGGCCGGCCCGGGCAACGCGCGCGCCTCCGCGGCGGTGCCGGCGGCGGAGAACCGCACCCCGGAACCGGCCCCGCTGACCACCCGGGGCTCTGCGGACACCGCCAGTACCGCGGCGAACCCGACCCCGAACCGCCCGACCGAGCCGTCCTCGTCGCGCTTCGCCGAGGCCCGCAGCGAGGCCAGCGCGGCCACCCCGGCCGCATCCAGCGGCGTCCCGGTGTTGGCCACCCGCAGCTCGCCGTCGACGACGGTGACCTGCAGCCGCCCGGGGACCGACGCGGCCCGGGCGGCATCGGCCGCGTTCTGGGCCAGCTCGACGAACCACGCGTCGGCGTAACCGCCGAGCAGCAGGTCCTCCTCCGCGTTCGCGTCCTCCCGGAACCGGGTCGGCGAACCCGCCCACGCGTCGAGCACCGCAGCGCGCAGCGCGGCGGTGCGGTACGGGTCGGCGATCTCGGGGGCGGGCATGGGCCGGTACGCCTACGCGGTCGGGATCAGGACTCGGTCGGCTCCAGGTCGACCCCGTCGTCGTAGACCAGCGGGGCCACGTGCACCGGCGAGCCGTTCTCGACCACGACGTCGGAGTGCGCGCCGCAGCCGAACTCGACGGACACCACCGCACCGTCGGCGGGGCTGTACTCGTTGGCGCACACCCCGAAGCCCGCCCGCAGCGAACCGGCCAGGGGCAGGAAGAACGCGCAGGTCCCGCACGAGGCGGGGGCGGCCTTGGCCATGTCCGCGGCCGGGCCGTGCGGGCCGTCCTGCCAGCGCTGTGCGGCGTCCACGCGGCCACTGCGGCTGAGCACCTTGGTGCGGCCGAGGCCGATCTCGGTGGCGACCTCCTCGACGGCGGGGTCGTCGGACTGCAGATAGGCCGGGACGATGCGGTCGTCGGCGGGCGCGGGCGGCAGCAGGTCGCCGACCCCGAGGTCTCCGGGGCGGATCCGCTCCTGCCACGGCACCCAGCTCGGCGCCACCAGCGCGTCCGGTCCGGGCAGCAGCACGACCTCGCTGACCGTCACGGGCTCGCCCTCGCCCGCGCAGGCGACCGTGACGGCCCAGCGCCAGCCGCGGTACCCGCCGTGCGTGGCGGCGAAGTAGTGGGTGAGGGCGTTGGCGCTCTCCGGTCGCGCCTCGAGGTGTTCGCCCACCGACTCCTCGGCGGCTGCGGCGCCGACATCGGTGGCTGCCTCGTCGATCGCGGCGGACCGGGCCAGCGCAACCGCGGCCGCGAGCTGGCGGGGCGGGTCGAGGGTCGGAACGGCGCTCATCCGAGAAATTGTGCCACTCTCGGAAACCGTGACTGTGCGGCGTGCGCTGCTGGGCGCCCTCGCCCTCGTGATGGCCGGTTGTGCCGCGGCGACGCCGCCGGTCGATCCGGGTCCGGATGTCCCGCTGCTGCACCCGCAGGTCATCGCCGTGCTGCGCCACGACACGAGCGCGTTCACCCAGGGGCTCGAGCTCGACGACGGGGTGCTCTACGAGGGCACCGGGCTGTCCGGCCACTCGCAGCTGCGCGAGCTCGATCCGGCCACCGGGGCGCTGCGCCGCGCCGTCCCGCTGCCCGACGGCGAGTTCGGCGAGGGCATCACCGTGGTCGGCGACCGGATCTGGCAGCTCACCTGGCGCGACGGGGTGGCACTCGAGTGGGACCGGCAGACCCTGCAGCTGCTGCGCCGGGTCCCGTTGCAGGGCGAGGGCTGGGGGCTGTGTTTCGACGCGGGACACAACCGGCTGGTCCGCACCGACGGCACCGATCGGCTGCGCTTCCAGGACCCGGTGACCTTCGCCGAGACGGGCTCGGTGCGGGTCACCCTGGACGGCCGATCGGTCCCCGAACTCAACGAGCTGGAATGCGTCGGCGGGCAGGTGTGGGCCAACGTGTGGCCCACCGACCGGCTGGTCCGGGTCGATCCCGCCGACGGCCGGGTGACCGCGGTGGTGGACGCCGGCGGGCTGCTCGACGCGCGCAGCCGGGCCGGCACCGACGTGCTCAACGGCATCGCCGCGGTCGGTGACGGGCAGTTCCTGCTCACCGGGAAGCTGTGGCCGTCGATGTTCCGGGTCCGCTTCGTGTCCTGACGGCTGCGGCGCGTCCCGCTCGGACCCGGGCCGACGAGCGTCCGGATAGGTCAGAATGTGGACGTGGCACGGTCCGGTTCCTCCCAGCCCCGGCGGGGGCGCCGTGCAGGCCGGCGGACGTGGGTGACCGTCGACGGCGGGCCCGTCTCCGGCCACATCCCGGCTGCGGCCTCCGAACAACCGCCGGCCGAGGACCACGAGACGCCCCCGGCCGCACCCCGGCCCGTCCCGGACGAACCGCTGATCCGCCGCCGCTACCCCTGGCACGACGACCCCGACTACGACCCCGCCGAGTACCGCCGCAACCCACCTCCGGCCCCGGCCTGGCGGCCGCCGCCGGACCCGCACGGCCTGCCGTCGGAGGACCTGCCACCTGCCGACCCGCGGCCGGCGGTCGACCCGTCGGACGAGGAGGCGCCGGAGGCACCCACCGGGAACCGCCCGGCCCGTCCCGGCCCGCGCCGCCCCCGCAAGCTGACGGTCACCCGCGTCGCGGCGATGCGCAGCCGGGAGATCACCGGGAACGGGATCCGCGCGTTCCGCCGCGCCACGACGGCCGACGGCGCCGACCGCTCGGGCCTGGAGGCGCTCACCTACGCGACGATGATGACCTACGCGGTGGACGCCGCAGTCGCCGTCGCGCTGGCCAACACGCTGTTCTTCGCCGCCGCGAGCGCGCAGAGCAAGACCAACGTCGCGCTCTACCTGGCGATCACCGTCGCACCGTTCGCGCTGGTCGCACCCGTGATCGGGCCCCTGCTGGACCGGCTGCAGCGGGGCCGCCGGGCGGCGCTGGCGATCTCCTTCGCCGGTCGCGCGCTGCTCGCCGTGGTGATGGCGCTGAACTACGACAACTGGCTGCTCTACCCGGCCGCGCTGGGCACGATGGTGCTCAGCAAGTCCTTCGTCGTGCTCAAGGCGGCGGTCACCCCGAGAGTGCTGCCCGAGAAGATCACCCTGGTCACCACGAACTCCCGGCTCACCGCGTTCGGGCTCGCGTCCGGCGCGCTGTTCGGCGGCATCGGTGGCGCCGTGGCCGCCCTCGTCGGCTCGAACGGCGCGCTGTTCTACACCGCCGCGCTGTGCGTGGTCGGGACCGCGCTGTGCCTGCGCATCCCACGCTGGGTGGAGGTCACCGCCGGGGAGGTGCCTGCCGCGCTGCGCAGCAGCCGGCGCGGCAAGCGGCAGCCGATGGGTCGCCCGGTGCTGGTCACGCTGTGGGGCAACGGCTCGATCCGGGTGCTGACCGGCTTCCTGACGCTGTTCGTCGCATTCGTGGTGAAGGCCCAGACCGAGCAGAACCCGGCCCGGCAGCTGGTCCTCATCGGCATCGTCGGCACCGCGGCCGGGATCGGCTCGTTCACCGGCAACGCGGTCGGCTCGCGGCAGCGGTTCCGGCACGCCGACACCCTGGTGCTGGCCTGTATCACCGCGGCGTGGGCGTCGGCGGTCGTCGCGGCGGTGCTGCCCGGGATCGTGACCGCGGCCGTGGTCGGGCTGGTCGCCGCGACCGCGAGCGCGCTGGCCAAGGTGTGCCTCGACGCGGTGATCCAGCGCGACCTGCCGGAGGAGTCACGGGCGTCCGCGTTCGGCCGCTCGGAGACGGTGCTGCAACTGGCCTGGGTGTTCGGTGGTGCGCTCGGTGTGCTGGTCCCGCACAGCACGTTCTGGATCGGGTTCGCGATCGTCGCCGCCGTGGTGGCCCTCGCCGGCACCCAGACGGCGCTGATCAGCCGCGGCCGCAGCCTGGTGCCGGGGCTGGGTGTGCGCGGCGCGGGGCCCGGCCCGCAGCCCGTGCGCTGAGCCACTCCGGATCATCGGCCGCCACCACGCTCCGTATGGTGAAGGCGTGTCCCGCCGCGTGTTCGGAGTGCTGCTGCTCGCGCCCGCCCTGCTGCTGGCCGGCTGCGGGTCGAGCGCACCGCCCGAGGTGACGTTCACCGTCGGCGGGCAGGCGAAGACCACCGGCCCCACCCAGTACTGCGATCTGCAGCTCACCAATTGCAAGGACGACTCCGGCGCGGAGGTCCGGCTTCCCGTGCCGGCCGGCACCGCCGTGCAGGTGGCGGTGCCCGCCGGCATCTCCGAGACGCCCTGGCACGTCGTGTTCAGCTACCGCGGCCCGGACGGCAAGCAGGTCGACGGCCGCAGCCCGGTCTTCGCCCCGAAGGCTCAGAAGGACTACACCCTCGAACTGCCCGACCAGGGCGACCAGTTGCTCACCGCGCAGGTGCAGCAGTTCGGCCCGGCCCCGGTGACCGACCCCGAGACCGGCGAGGTGGAGTTCCCGGTCCGGGGCAGCTGGGTGCTGATCGCCGCCGGGGGCTGACCCCGGCTCAGCCGGCTCGGCCGGCTCAGCCGTCCAGGTCGCGCGCGACCGCGCGGACCACCTCGGCGGCCAGCTTGCAGGTCTTGCGGTCGGGGTAGCGCCCCCGCCGCAGGTCGGGCTGCACCTTCGACTCGAGCAGCTTGATCATGTCCTCGATCAGGCCGTGCAGCTCCTCGGCCGGACGCCGGGTCGCCTCGACCACCGACGGCGGCGCATCGACCAGGCGCACGGACAACGCCTGCGGGCCCCGCCGGCCCTCGGCCATGCCGAACTCCACCCGCTGGCCGGCCTTGAGTGTCTGCACCCCGGGCGGCAGCGCAGCCTTTCGGACATAGACGTCCTCGCCACCGTCCTGGGCGAGGAAACCAAAGCCCTTGTCGGCGTCGAACCACTTGACCCTGCCGGTCGGCACCTTGTTCACCCGTTCCTCGATCGATTCTCTTGTCGCCCGCCCCGCGTCGGAAACGCGGCATCCGCACGACAAAACGCGCCCCTGATGCCTGGTCCGCCGCACACTGCTGGATCGGCTCGCCGAGCGACACCGGGACGCGCGGACTCAGCCTAGCGTCGTGTCCCCCGTCCACGCAGCGGCCGAGCGGCGCCTAATGTTCGGCATTCAGCGGGCTTGCCGTCGCTGTTGCACTGCGATAGCGACGACAAGCCCGCGATACCGGCGCGGGCTCAGGCGTTGCGGACCGCGGCCGCCTCGGCGAGATCCAGCATCTCGATCGAGCGCTCGCGCATCTCCACCTTGCGCACCTTGCCGGTGACGGTCATCGGGAATTCGTCGACGACCACGACGTGGCGCGGGATCTTGTAGTGCGCGAGCTTGCCGTCGGCGAACTCGCGGACGGCCTCCGCGGTGAGCTCGGGGGCGCCCTCGCGCAGCGTCACCCAGGCGCACAGCTCCTCGCCGTAGCGGATGTCGGGAACGCCGACGACCTGCGCATCCAGCACGTCGGGGTGGGTGTAGAGGAACTCCTCGATCTCGCGCGGGTAGATGTTCTCCCCGCCGCGGATGACCATGTCCTTGATCCGGCCGGTGATGTTGACGTACCCGTCGGAGTCCATGATCCCGATGTCGCCGGTGTGCATCCAGCGGGCGGCGTCGATCACCTCGGCGGTCTTGTCCGGCTGGTTCCAGTACCCGAGCATCACCGAGTAGCCGCGGGTGCACAGCTCGCCCGGCTCGCCACGGGGCAGCGTCAGCCCGGTCTCCGGGTCGACGATCTTGACCTCGAGGTGTGGGTGCACCCGGCCGACCGTGGAGACCCGCAGCTCCAGCGAGTCGTCGGTGCGGGTCTGGGTGGACACCGGTGAGGTTTCGGTCATCCCGTAGCAGATCGTCACCTCGGTCATGCCCATCCGGTCCACGACCTGCTTCATCACCTCGACCGGGCACGGCGACCCGGCCATGATCCCGGTCCGCAGCGAGCTCAGGTCGTAGGAGGAGAAATCCGGGTCGTTCAGCTCGGCGATGAACATCGTCGGCACCCCGTAGAGCGACGTGCAGCGCTCCTGGGCGACGGCGGCGAGGGTGGCCTTCGGGTCGAAGCCCTGGGCCGGGATCACCATCGTCGCGCCGCTGCTGGTGCACGCCAGGTTGCCCATCACCATGCCGAAGCAGTGGTAGAAGGGCACCGGGATGCAGACCCGGTCCTCAGGGGTGTAGCCGGAGAGCCGCCCGACGAAGTAGCCGTTGTTCAGGATGTTGTGGTGGCTCAGCGTGGCGCCCTTGGGGAAGCCCGTGGTGCCCGAGGTGTACTGGATGTTGATCGGGTCGTCCGGGCTCAGCTCGGACTGGCGCCGGGCGAGCTCGGCACGGTCGCCGCCGCGACCGGACTCCACGAGCGCGTCCCAGTCCTTGGTGCCGATCAGCACGACCTGGCGCAGCGCCTCGCACCGCGGCCGGACCTCGTCGATCATCCCGGCGTAGTCCGAGGTCTTGAAGCTCTGCGCGGCGACCAGCACCGAGATCCCGGCCTGGTTGAGCACGAACTCCAGCTCGTGCGTGCGGTAGGACGGGTTGATGGTGACCAGGATGACGCCGATCTTGGCCGTGGCGTACTGGGTCAGCGTCCACTCGGCCATGTTCGGGGCCCAGATGCCGAGCCGGTCGCCCTTGGTCAGGCCGGCGGCGATCAGGCCCATCGCGACGGTGTCGATCTCTTCGCGCAGCTCGGCGTAGGTCCAGCGGCGTCCGGTCGCGACCTCGACCAGCGCCTCGGCGTCGGGCATCGCCGCCGCCGTCCGGTCGACGTTGTCGCCGATGGTGTCGCCGAGCAGCGGGACGTCGGAGGTGCCGGAGGCGTAGGAGGGGACGGCCGGTGCGGTGCTATCCCTGCCTGCGGAAGTCACGGCGTTGTACTCCTCGTGCGGTCGGGCGGCCCGGACCGGCAGGGAGCGCAGCCGATCGCAGAGCCGATCTTGATCCTGTGATGCGAGCCATATCCTGCGCTGCCGCCCGCTGCGACGCCACCTCCATGTGGGGAGTCGGCCCGAAACCCGCTCGTGTCCTGGCGATATCCTCGGAAGATGCACGACCCCCGCGTCCTGCTCGACCCGGCCACCGATGCCGCGCGGCGCCTCGCCCGGCGCGGCTACCAACTCGATCTCGCGCAACTGGAGAAGCTCTTCGGCGGCCGCAACGCCGCCATCCAGCGTGGCGACGAGGCGCGCGCCGAGTCCAAGCGGATCGCCTCCGCGGTGAAGAACGCCTCCCCCGAGCAGCGCCCCGCGCTCGTCGAACGCGCCCGCGAGCTCAAGACGACGATCGCCGCCGCCGAGGAGGAGCACAAGGCCCTCGAGACGGAGCTGCAGGAGTTCCTGCTCGGCATTCCGAACCTGCCCGCCGACGAGCTGCCCGACGGGTCCTCCGACGAGGACGCCGAGGAGGTGCGCAGCTGGGGCGAGCCGGTGCAGCTCGACTTCACCCCGCTCGACCACGTCGACCTCGGCGAGAAGCTGGGCATCCTCGACCTGCCCCGGGCGACCAAGCTGTCCGGTCCCCGGTTCGCGGTGCTGCGCGGGAAGGGCGCCGCGCTGGAGCGGGCGCTGTCCCGCTTCTTCCTCGACCTGCACACCGACCGGCACGGCTACACCGAGTACTCGGTGCCCACCCTGGTCACCCGCGCGACGATGACCGGCACCGGGCAGCTGCCGAAGTTCGAGCAGGAACTGTTCCGCACCGAGGTGGCCGACCGGGAGCTGTTCCTCATCCCGACCGCCGAGGTCCCGCTGACCAACCTGCACGCGCGGGAGACGCTGCAGCTGGAGGACCTCCCGCTCGCCTACACCGCACACACGCCGTGTTTCCGCTCCGAAGCGGGTTCCTACGGCCGCGACACCCGCGGGCTGATCCGGATGCACGAGTTCTCCAAGGTGGAGCTGGTGCGCATCGTCGACCCGGAGCGCTCCCGCGACGAGCTGGAGATCCTGCTCGGGCACGCCGAGGCCGTGCTGCAGGAGCTCGGGCTGGCCTACCGGGTGGTCAAGCTGGCCGCCGGGGACATCGGGTTCTCCGCCGAGTTCACCTACGACATCGAGGTGTGGCTGCCCAGCCAGGGCCGGTACCGGGAGATCTCGTCGGTGTCGGACTTCGGGACGTTCCAGGGCCGCCGGGCCGGAATCCGGACCAAGGCCAAGGACGGCACGCGCGGCTTCGCGGCCACGCTGAACGGCTCCGGGTTGCCGATCGGCCGGACGCTGGTCGCGATCCTGGAGCAGGGCCAGCAGGCCGACGGCTCGGTGCGCATCCCCGAGGCCCTGGTGCCCTACACCGGCTTCGACGTCCTCACCGCGCAGTAGCCGCGGCCGGTCACAGCCCGCCGGTGTAGAGCAGCCGGTCCGGCGTCCCGTCGACGTTGCCGCCGGAGATCACCCCGGGCGTCGCCTGACCGATGATCCACTGCCGGACGGTGGCGCTGGGCGCGTCGCCGAATCGCTGCTTGTACAGCGCCGCCACCCCGGCGGCGAACGGCGCGGCCATCGAGGTGCCGGTGTAGGAAGCGGTCTGCCCACCCGGGGTGGTGGAGATGATGCCGGTGCCCGGCGCGTAGAGACCGACGCAGGGCCCGGTGCTCGAGCTCGACGCCCGCCGGTCGTCGATCGTGGAGTTGGCGACCACGAGCACCCCCCGCGCATCCCGTGGGGCGACCGAGCAGTCGTCGGCGCCGGTGTTGCCCGCCGAGGACGCCACGAACACCCCGGAGGCGACGAGCTGCTCGACCGCGGAGGTCAGCACGCCGGACTGCCCGTAGCTCCAGGACATCACGGCGACGGCGGGCCTCTGGGCGTTCTTGGCGACCCAGTCGACCCCGGCGAGCAGGGACGACAGCGTCCCCGACCCGTTGCAGTCCAGCACCTTCACCGACCGCACCTGGGCCTGCTTCGCGACGCCGTAGTCCTTCGAGGCGGCGATGCCGGCGACGACGGTGCCGTGCCCGTCGCAGTCGCCCGGGATGTTGTCGATGGTGTCGGTGCCGAACTGCGCGCGGCCACCGAACTCGGGGTGGGTGACGTCGACGCCGGTGTCGAGCACGTAGACGGTGACGCCGGCGCCGGTGGCGTCGGCGGTGTAGTGGCCGTCCAGCGGCAGCGTGCGCTGGTCGATCCGGTCCAGCCCCCAGTTGCGCGGATCGATCTGGACGGCCTCGGCACCGGAGAGCCGGACGGACCGCGGCTCGAGCGGGTTGATCCGCCGGTCCTCCTCGACGCCGAGCACGCCGGGCCGCTTGCGCAGCGAGTCGACCTGAGCGCTGGTGAGCCGGGCGGCGAACCCGGCGACCGCCCGGTTGAACGTCGCCGACGGCCGGGCCCCGACCGCCCGGGCCGCGGCGTCCGCCTCGGCGGCCGTCCGGGCGTGCACGACGTAGTCCGCGGGGGCGGCCGACCCGGCGACGGCGCCCTGCGCGAACCCGCTCGCCGGCCCGAGCAGCGCCGCGGCGACCTGGAGGACGAGCACCACGGGGACGACCCGCAGGAGCAGTCGTGTCACAGAAAGCGACGGTACGGATGAGGCAGGAGTCGCAACAGAGACACGATCGTGTCGGGTGATGCCGATGTGCAGGATGTGACAGCGCAGGGTATTGAGACATACGGCCGTCCGGGTCGCCCGCCCGGCGGATGACACCGGCGCCCGCGACATCCGCCGGCCGGACGTGCCGGCGATCCCCCCGCCGATGATCATGCAGGTGCGGTCGACCCGCCCGATGGAGCCGCGTTCGTCCCTCGCGCACTCGTTCCCACCGCGGCGCCCCACCCCTGCCGGGTGGGGACGCGGAGGGGCCGGCGTGGTTAGCGTCCGCCTTCGAACGAGACCGGTCAGGGGGCCCGCACATGCGTCTGTCGATCCGCAACCAGCTCGCCGGTACCGTCGAATCGGTCGATTCCGGCGGGGCGCTCAGCGTGGTGAAGGTCGCGCTGGACGGCGGCCAGCACGTCACCGCGTCCATCACGAACGAGGCCGTGGCCGATCTCGGCCTCACCCAGGGCAGCAAGGTCACCGTCCTGGTGAAGTCGACCGAGGTCGCCCTGGCCGCGGAGTGAACCCGGGCGGGTGACATCCGCTCAGCCGCCGGCGGCGTGAATGCCGACCTCGGTCGCCTTCACCACGAACCACAGCGCCGCCCCGGGTTCCGCTCCCAGATCGGCGACCGCCGCCGGCGTGACGTCGGCGGCCAACCCGTCGACCCAGTCCGGGCCGCCGTCCATCGCACCCGCCCGCAGCCGCACGACGTCGCCGCGCGGCTCGATGGCCGCCAGCCGGACCGGCAGGACGTTGCGCGGGCTGCCCTGGGGCGGCTTCGCGTACACGGCCACCGCGGACGGCGGGAACACCGCGACGGCCCGCTCGCCGGGCGCCGCCCCGCCGTTGCCGCGGCCGGCCACCAGCAGCCCGTCGGCGGTCCGCAGGCCGTCCTCGCACGCCGTACCGGGCACCAGGTCGAGGCCGGCGATCCGGGCGGTGAACGGGCTACGCGGGCGGGTCAGCACGTCGCGGGTCAGGCCCCGTTCGACGACCCGGCCACCGGTCAGCACCACCACCCGGTCGGCCAGCACGAGCGCATCGAGCGCGGAGTGGGTGACCAGCACCGCGGTCTGTTTCCCGTCGCGGATCATCCGGCGCAGCAGCGAACGCATGGCCGGGGTGGCGTCGACGTCGAGCGCGGCGAGCGGTTCGTCGAGCAGCAGCAGCCCCGGCCCGGGGGCCAGCGCCCGGGCCAGCGCGACCCGCTGCTGCTGCCCGCCCGACATCTGGGCCGGCCGGCGGTCGGCGAGCGCGGCCACGTCGACGTCGGCGAGCAGGTCCCGGGCGGCGCGCTCCGCCTCGCGGCGCGGCACGCCCATCGCCCGGGGGCCGAACGCGACGTTGCCGACCGCGGTGAGATGCGGGAACAACAGAGCCTGCTGGGCCAGCAGCCCGACGCCGCGCCGGTGCGCCGCGACGTGCACGCCGGCCGCGACGTCGGTGACGACCGTGTCCCCGACCCGGACGTGCCCGGCGTCCGGGCGCAGCAACCCGGACAGCACGCCCAGCAGCGTGGACTTACCCGCGCCGTTGGGCCCGAGCACCGCGACCACCTCGCCGGGTTCGGCGGCCAGCTCGACGTCGAGGGTGAACCCGGGACGGCTCAGCGTGATGGACGCGTCGAGGCCGGGCGTCACCGCAGCCCCTCGACGGTCCGCGGACGGCCGACCACGATCACGATGATCGACACCACCACGATCAGCAGTGACAGCGCGACCGCCCCGTCGACATCGGTCTGCCCCTGCAGATAGACCAGCAGCGGCAACGTCCGCGTGGTGCCCTGCAGGCTGCCCGCGAAGGAGATCGTCGCGCCGAACTCCCCCATGCAGCGGGCGAAGGCCAGTACTGCTCCCGAGGCGAGCCCCGGGAGCACCAGCGGCACCGTGACCCGCCGGAACGCCAGTATCGGTGACGCGCCCAGCGTGGCGGCGACCTGCTCGTAGCGTTCGCCCGCGGTCCGCAGCGAGCCCTCCAGGCTGACGACCAGGAAGGGCATCGCCACGAACGTCTGCGCCAGCACCACGGCCGCGGTGGTGAACGGCACCGTGATCCCGAACGCCAGGTCCAGCCCGCGCCCGACCAGGCCGGTCCGGCCGACGAGGAACAGCAGCGCGAGCCCGCCGACCACCGGCGGCAGCACCAGCGGCAGCAGCACCACCGAACGCACCGTCCGCAGCCCGTGCAGCCGGCTGCGCGCCAGCACGACGGCGAGCGGGCCGCCGAGCAGGATGCACAGCCCCGTCGAGATCGCGGCGGTGATCAGGGACAGCCGCAGCGCGTCCAGGGCCGCGTCGCTGAGCAGCAGTTCCGGCATCCGGGACCAGTCCGCCTTGAGCAGCAGCCCGAACACGGGCAGCGCGATCAGGGCGAAGGCCAGGGCGGCCGGCACCCAGAGCAGCCGGGGCAGCCCGACCCCGGTGTCGTGGCGCTGGTCCTTCGAGGGCCGCGTACGGCTGGTGCGGACCTCGTCGGCTGCCGTCGTCACGACGCCGTCGCTGCTTCCGGGCCGCCGCGCGTCACTTCGTGCCGAACCCGGCGGCCTGCAGCGCCTTCTGTCCGGCCTCGCCGGTCACCAGAGCCTCGAACTTCTGGGCCAGGTCGGCCTGCGGTGCGTTCTTCACGACCGCGATCGGGTAGCTCGTCACGGCCTGCTGCGCCTGCGGGAAGCTCACGCCCTGCACCGCACCCTTGGCCGCGGTGACGTCGGTGACGTAGACCAGGCCCGCGTCGGCGTTGCCGGTGCTCACCTTGTTGAGGGTGGACTTGACGTCCTGCTCCTCGCTGACCGGCTTCAGCGTCACGCCGGTGGCCTTCTCCACCTGTGCGGCGGCCGCCCCGCACGGCACCTGTGGGGCACACACCACGACCTTGAGGTCGGGCTTGGTGAGGTCGGCGAAGGACGTGATGTGCTTCGGGTTGCCCGGCAGGGTCGCGATCTGCAGCACGTTGGTCGCGAAGACCTTCGGCGCGCCGGCAGCGTCCCCGGCGTCGGTCACCGTCTTCATCGTGGCGTTGCTGGCCGCGGCGAACACGTCGGCGGGCGCCCCGTTGACGATCTGCTGGGCCAGGTCGGACGAGCCCGCGTAGTTGAACTTCACCGTGACGCCGGGGTTCTGCGCCTCGAACTGCTTGCCCAGCGCGTTGAACGTGTCGGTCAGCGACGCCGCGGCGAACACCGTGAGCGTGCGCGCCTGTGGGGCGGAGGCCTGCGCAGAGCCGGACGACGCGCCGCCGCAACCGGCCAGGGCCAGGGCGAGAGCGGCCAGCACACCGGCCAGGACACGGATCCTCACGAGCTACCTCCGGGGGTTTCGATCACGACATTCGTCGACTTGATGACCGCGACGGCGAGCGCCCCGGGTTCCAGACCCAGCTCGCGGACGGCCTCGCTGCTCATCAGCGACACCACCCGGTGCGGCCCGCACTGCATCTCCACCTGAGCCATCACGCGGTCGGCCACGACCGCGGTGACCAGCCCGACGAACCGGTTGCGCGCCGAGCGTCCCACCTCGGACGGGTCGGGCGCGCTGTGGGCGTGCTCGCGCGCGAACGCAGCGAGCGCGGCGCCGTCGATGACCTTGCGGTTGGAGGCGTCCGGCTGCACCGGCAGCGTGCCCGCCTCGACCCATCGGCGGACCGTGTCATCACTGACACCGAGCAACCGAGCGGCCTCGGCAATCCTGAACTGCGGCACGAGCGGGATCCTATGTCCGCGTCTGCGACTTCCACCAGCAGAGCTCGTCGGGTGTGGTTTGCTGCGGGACGTGGACTTCGAACCCAGCGCCGTGGCTGCCGATTACACGAAGCGGATGCGTGCCTTCCTCGACGAGAAGGTGCTGCCGGCGGAGCCGGCCTACGACGCCTGGCGCGCCGAGCGCCGAGGTACCCCGGCCGAATGGGATCTGCCCCCGGTGGTCGAGGAGCTGAAGGCCGAGGCCCGCGCCCGCGGCCTGTGGAACCTGTTCCTGCCCAGCGTCTCCGGGTTGTCCAACCTGGAGTACGCACCGATCGCCGAGGTCTCCGGCTGGTCGCCGGTGATCGCGCCCGAGGCGATCAACTGCCAGGCCCCGGACACCGGGAACATGGAGACGCTGCACCTGTTCGCCACCCCCGAGCAGAAGGAGCAGTGGCTCGAGCCGCTGCTGGCCGGGGAGATCCGGTCCGCGTTCGCGATGACCGAGCCCGACGTCGCCTCCTCCGACGCGACCAACGTGCAGACCACCATTCGCCGCGACGGCGACGAGTACGTCATCTCCGGTAAGAAGTGGTGGATCTCCGGCACCGCCGACGAGCGCTGCAAGATCTTCATCGTGATGGGCAAGACCGACCCGGAGGCAGCGGCGCACCGCCAGCAGTCGATGGTGCTGGTCCCCCGCGACGCCCCCGGCCTGGAGATCGAGCGGCACCTGCCGACGTTCGGCTACCAGGATCAGCACGGGCACTCCGAGATCGAGTTCCACGACGTGCGGGTGCCGGTGAGCAACCTGCTCGGCGAGGAGGGTGGCGGGTTCGCGATCGCCCAGGCCCGGCTCGGCCCCGGTCGCATCCACCACTGCATGCGGTTGATCGGCATGGCCGAGCGGGCCATCGACCTGATGGTGCGCCGCGCACGGTCGCGAGTCGCCTTCGGACGGCCGCTGGCCGACCAGGGCGTGGTGCGCGAGCAGATCGCGCAGTCGCGGATCGAGGTCGAGCAGGCGCGCCTGCTGGTGCTCAAGACCGCATGGCTGATCGACAGGTTCGGCGCCAGGGGCGCGGCGACCGAGATCGCCGCGATCAAGGTGATCTGCCCGCGGATGGCGTGCGACGTCATCGACCGCGCCATCCAGATCCACGGCGGCGGCGGGATGAGTGACGACTTCCCGCTCGCCTACTTCTACACCTGGGCCCGCGCGCTGCGACTGGCCGACGGTCCCGACGAGGTGCATCTGCGGACGGTCGCCCGCCAGGAGCTCGGCCGGCACGCCTGACGGCCTCGCCGGCCCGCCCGCCGCCGGCGGGCCGGCATCCTGTCCCCTCGATCAGGGAGATGCTGGGAAGTAAAACCGCGTCTGCGCATGTCGGTGGTATAATTGTTCCGCACCTGCGGCTGCCGACGTTGTGGCTGGTCACGTTGTGACTAGCGGGCGCGCTGGGCGGTTACGCTCATGTCGTGACGGCTACCGAGCTCGGCCTCCCGGCACTGCGGGGGTCCACCACCCGAGACCCGGCCCGCCCTGACGACCCCCGGTTGATCGACGGGTTCGGCCGGGTGGCGACCGACCTGCGGATCTCCCTGACCGACCGCTGCAATCTGCGCTGCACCTACTGCATGCCGGCCGAGGGCCTGAACTGGATGGACCGCGCCGAGCAGCTCACCGACGGCGAGCTCGTCCGGCTGATCGGGATCGCGGTGCGCGAGCTCGGCGTGCACGAACTGCGCTTCACCGGCGGCGAGCCGCTGCTGCGCAAGGGCCTCGAGGAGATCATCGCCGCCTCCGCCGCACTCGAGCCGCGGCCGGACATCTCACTCACCACCAACGGCATCGGACTGGCCCGGCGAGCCGAGGCCCTGGCCGCCGCCGGGGTCAACCGGCTCAACGTCTCGATGGACACCCTGCGCCAGGACCGGTTCGCCACCATCACCCGCCGCGACCGGCTCTCGGACGTGCTGGACGGGCTGGCCGCCGCGCGCGCCGCCGGCCTCAGCCCCGTCAAGATCAACAGCGTGCTGCTGCGCGGGGTCAACGACGACGAAGCCGTCGACATGGTGCGCTTCGCCGTGGCAGGCGGTTACGAGCTCCGGTTCATCGAGCAGATGCCGCTGGACGCCCAGCACGGCTGGGAGCGTTCGGAGATGATCACCGCCGGCGAGATCCTCGATCGGCTCCGCGAGGGCTTCACCCTCACCCCGGACCCGACCGAGCGCGGCGGCGCCCCGGCCGAACGCTGGATCGTCGACGGCGGGCCCGCCGTCGTCGGCGTGATCGCCTCGGTCACCCGGCCGTTCTGCGGAGCCTGCGACCGCACCCGACTGACCGCGGACGGCCAGATCCGCAACTGCCTGTTCGCCCGCACCGAGACCGACCTGCGCGCCCTGGTCCGCGGCGGCGCCTCCGACGCGGAGATCGCCGACACGTGGCGCGACGCGATGTGGGGCAAGCTCCCCGGCCACGGCATCAACGACCCCGGGTTCCTGCAGCCGGACCGCCCGATGAGCGCCATCGGCGGCTGAGAAGGATGACGGCATGAGCGTTTCCACCACGACCACCACCGTGACCATCCGGTACTTCGCGGCGGCCCGAGCGGCCGCCGGCGTCGACACCGAGGCCATCGAGGTGCCCGCCGGGGCCACCGTGGACGACCTGATCGCCGCCGTCCGCGACCGGCACGGCGACGCGCTCGGCCGGGTGCTGGAGCGGTGCAGCTACCTGCTCGACGAGGTGGCGGTGCGCGACCACGGGGTGCGACCGTCCGACGGCGCCACGCTCGACGTGCTGCCGCCGTTCGCCGGGGGCTGAGCCGCCAGCGCCTCCCCGAGGGCGTGCACGGCCGCCCGCGCCGCGTCGACGGACTCCTCCCGGGAGCCCGCCGCGGTCGCGACCAGCGCCTGCAACCCGGCCGGCGAATCCTCGGCCGCGTACGGCAGCACCGCCGTGACCAGGGCGTCGAGTGTCCGGCAGACCGTTGTGCGGCCCGACCTGGTCGCGACCGTCCAGCCGCCGGGCACCGCGCGCACCGTCACGCCGTGGCTCGCCGCCGTGACGGTGCGCGCGACGGCGGCGCGCCGGTGCGGCCCGGCCACACGCGACCCGGCCGGATCCGGCGGCGCACCGCCGCACGCACCGCACATCAGGACGCCGTCCGCGGCCGGCGCTTGAGGAAGTCCTGCGCGATGTCGTCGAACGTCGACCAGCGCACGCCCTCGTGCCCCGAGATGTGCTCGATCAGCCGCTCCAGCATCAGCAGCACCTGCGGACGCCCCGAGACGTCGGGGTGGACGGTGAAGGTGAAGACCGCGTAGTCGTTCTCGCGGTAGACCCAGTCGAACTGGTCCCGCCACAGCTCTTCGATGTGCCGCGGGCTCACGAAGCCGTGGCTGTTCGGGCTGGCCTTGATGAACATCATCGGCGGCAGGTCGTCGAGGTACCAGCTCGCGGGGATCTCCACGAGGTCGGTCTCCTGACCGCGGACCAGCGGCTTCATCCACTCGCGGGCGGGCTTGTCGTAGTCGATCGTGGTCCAGCTGTCGCCGACGCGCACGTAGTACGGCTCGAAGTCGCGGTGCATCAGCGAGTGGTCGTAGGTGATGCCGCGCTCGATCAACAGCTCGTTGGTGACCCGGGAGAACTCCCACCACGGGGCGACGTAGCCGGTGGGGCGCTTGCCGATCCGGTTCGTGATGAGGTCGATGCAGTGATCGAGGACGTCGGCCTCCTGCTCGCGGGTCATCGCGATCGGGTTCTCGTGGCTGTAGCCGTGCACACCGATCTCGTGACCCGCCGCGACGACCTGTTCGAACTGCTCCGGGAACGTCTCGACCGAGTGGCCCGGCCAGAACCATGTCGCCGGCAGGTCGTAGCGGGCCAGCAGATTGTTGAGTCGCGGAACACCGACCTCACCGGCGAACAGGCCCCGGGAGATGTCGCCGGGCGAGTCCTCACCCCCGTAGGAGCCGAGCCAGCCTGCGACCGCATCGACGTCGATTCCGAAGGCAACGAAGATCTCCTTGGCCACGATGTGTCCTCTCGTCGAGATACTCGGGCGATGCCCACCGTGCCAGAGGCGGAGGCACTCGGCCGGGTGAGTCGGCGGCCCGCTTCGGCCAGGATTCGCGATTCGCGATCGCACATAACCTCGCGCTCGTCCCGGATGCGTTCCGGTTTGTCGGAGTTCGACCGTATGTTCGAGTCATGACAGCGGCGCCGGCGGTGACGGGTGGGCGGAGACGCCGGCCGGCCCCGGGCCGGGCGCCGCGCCGGACGGGCTGGGCCCGGGTCGGCGCCCGACGGCGAGTTGGTCGGGGTGCCGGTCGCGGCGTGGCGGCAGCTCTCGCGCGCCTACGCCCGCTATCCGGAGGCGCTGGTCGAGGTCGGCCGGGCGGTGCCGTTCCTGCTGGGCCCGGCGCGAGCCGGTGAAGCTGCTGATCAGATCGCGGGCGTGCGGCTACCCCACCGACAGCCCGACCACGTCCCGGTAGCCGCGCCATGCGCCGCCGGGGGTCGTGACGCTGCGCGCGGCCAGCAACGCGTGCGCCACGGCGCGGCTCACCACGTCGGCCGCGGCGGCCTGCAACGCGTACAGCCCGGCCGGTCCGGGTGCGGGCCGGGCGGCGGTGGACAGGCCGAAGATCGTGTCGCCGTCCATCGCGGTGTGCACCGGAGAGATGGCGCGGGCCAGCCCGTCATGCCCCATGCCGGCCAGCCGGGCGCATCCGGCCTTGTCCAGGGTCACGTCGGTGGCCACCACCCCGAGTGTCGTCGCGGTCCCGGGCCGCAGCGCAGCGCGGTCGGACGCGGCCGCACCGAGACCGGCCAGCGCCTCCGGGCCCACCGCCACGTCCGGGAACTCTCCCGCCAGCCCACACCGCACGCCGTACAGCTGCCCGGTCGCGGGGTCCACACCGGACCCGGCTGCGTTGACCACCACGAGCGCCGCCACCGTCGCGCCGTCGTCGAGCACGACGCTGGCCGTCCCGACCCCGCCCTTGAGCCCTCCGGCCACCGCCCCGGTCCCGGCACCGGCCACACCCTGGGCCACCGGGCCGGCCGCGGCGGCGTCGTAGGCCGCGGCCCCGAGGGCGGCATCCGGGCGGGCGCCGAAGTCCCCGCCCCGGCCGAGGTCGAAGACGACCGCGGCGGGCACGATCGGCACCACCTCACCCGGTGCGGCGCCGACCGGGAACCCGACCTCCGCCGCCTCCAGCCGGCGCATCACCCCATCGGCGGCGGCGAGGCCGTAGGCACTGCCGCCGCTCAGCACGATCGCGTGCACGCGTTGCACGCTGTTGCGTGGATCGAGCAGATCGGTCTCCCGGGTCCCCGGGGCCGCTCCGCGGACATCCACGCCGCCGACTGCGCCGTTCCGCGGCGCGAGCACGACGGTGGTGCCGCTCAGCGCGCCGTCTCCGGTCAGTGCGGCATGCCCGACCCGCAGGCCGGAGACATCGGTCAGGGCGTTGGCAGGTCCGGGGTGCATGGCGCCATCCTGATCCCGGCGCCGGGATCAGTGGTCGTCGACCCTGAGCTGACCCACCGGGCGGCCGTCCTGGCAGCTCAGTCGCACCTCGACGCGGGTCCCGTCGGACTCGAACCGGACCCGCGGCCGGTCCCCACTCTCCTGCTCGCCGTGCACGCCGTACCCCTGCGCCGGGGTCGCCGTGATCACCTGGGCGACACCGTTCACACACCGCGCCACGACAGTCCCCGCCGACCCGGCGGTGACCACCCCCGTCGTCCCGGGGCCGGCGGGGGTGGCGGCGGACGTGGGAGCGGCCGTGGCGGGAGGCACGGGCGGGACCGTGCCGGGAACCGGGACCGAGGCCAGCCGGGCGTCGACCTCGGACCGGCTCAACGGCTGCTGCCCGGCGCCGACGATCCCGCTGCCGATCGCCCCGACCGCCGTCAGCCCGACGAGGGTCGCGCCGACGACGGCCGCCGACCACAACGCCAGCAGCGTGATCGTGCGGCCCCGGTGCGGACGTCGGGCCGCGCGGCCGGTCTCCGGGGGGCTCATGCCCACAGCATGCCGTCCCGATGGGTTAAGACGGACCTAACGCATCGATAGTGTCAGCCCGCCACAACCATGATGTGAGGTACTTCTCGCACGTTGTGTCCTACGGTTCCCGAATGGCCCAGGTGCTCCTCGTCGAGGACGATCCGGCGATTCGCGGCGCCCTCATCCGCGGCCTGACCGAGCGTGGACACGCCGTCGAATCGGCACCCACCGCCCTCGCCGGCCTGGAGCATGCGGTCGGTAAACGACCCGACATCGTGGTACTGGACCTCGGGCTGCCCGACCTGGACGGCGCCACGATGCTCACGATGCTGCGTGGGGCGAGCCGGGTGCCGGTGATCGTGGCGACCGCCCGCGACGACGAGCGGGAGATCGTCGCGGTGCTCGACGCCGGCGCGGACGACTACCTGGTCAAGCCGTTCAGTGCCGCGCAGCTCGACGCCCGGATCCGGGCGGTGCTCCGCCGCGGTGGCGAGCCTGTGACGGATCCGACGGTCGTGGTCGGCGGACTACGGGTGGACCCGCGCTCGCGGCAGGCCAGCCTCGACGGGGTCGATCTCGACCTGACGCCGCGGGAGTTCGCGTTGCTGCACTACCTGGCCGCCCGGGCCGGTGAGGTGATCAGCAAACGGGAACTGCTCACCGAGGTGTGGCAACTGCCCTACGGGGGTGCCGACAAGACCGTCGACGTGCACCTGTCGTGGCTGCGCCGCAAACTCGGTGAGACCGCCCAGCAGAGCCGCTACCTGCACTCCGTGCGCGGGGTCGGGGTGCGCATCGCCGCCCCGAAGGACTGAGCGGGCGTGCGCCGCCGCGTCCTGGTCCTCGTCGGGGCCACGACCTCCCTCGTGCTGATCGCGTTCCTCGTGCCGCTGGCGCTGCTGCTGCGCACCGTCGCCGCCGACCGGGCGGTGCAGGGCGCGACCGTCGAAGCGCAGGCGGTGAGCTCGCTGGTCGCCACCGGCGACCGGGCCGCGCTCGCGCTGAGCGTCGCGCAGGTCGACGCCACGTCGGCCTACGACGTCACGCTGTTCCTCGCCGACGGCACCCGGCTCGGCGCCGCCGCCGAGCGCTCCCCACTGGTCGAGCTGGGTGCCCGGGGCACCAGCGCGTCGGCCGTCGTGCCCGGTGGCCGGGAGATCGTGTTCGCGGTCCGGGACCCGTCCGGCACCGGTGGGGTGATCCGCGCGTTCGTCCCCGACGCCGAGCTGACCCGCGGCGTCACCCGCGCCTGGCTGCTGCTCGCCGCGCTGGGGATCGGCCTGTTGCTGGTCAGCCTCGCCGTCGCCGATCGGATGGCCCGCTCGCTGGTGCGTTCGACGATCGACCTGGCCGCGGTCTCCCACCGGCTCGCCCGCGGCGAGCTGGACGCCCGGGCCGATCCGCAGGCGACCGGCGAGCTCGGGGTCGTGGCCGGGGCGCTCAACACGCTCGCCGCCCGGATCTCGGAACTGCTCCGTGAGGAACGCGAGACGGTGGCCGACCTGGCGCACCGGGTGCGCACCCCGCTGACGGCGCTACGCCTGGACGCCGAGTCGCTGTCCGACCCACGCGACGCCGCCCGCATCGGGGCCGGGGTCGACGGCGTGCAGCGGGCGGTCACGAGCGCGATCGACCAGGCCCGCCGCCGCGGCGCCGAACCGGGTGGCGAACGAGTGGTCAGCGACGCCGCCGCGACGGTGTCCGACCGCATCGCGTTCTGGTCTGTGCTGGCCGAGGACACCGAGCGGGAGACCGCCGTCGACATCGCACCCGGTCCGTTGCCCGTCGCGCTGGGCCGCGCCGACCTCGAGGCGTGCGTGGACGCCCTGCTCGGCAACGTCTTCGCCCACACCCCGGACGGCACCGCGTTCGCCGTGCGGCTGACGCCGCGGGAGGGCGGCGGGGCGACCCTCACCGTGGCCGACGCCGGGCCGGGCCTCCCGGCGGGCGCGACGGCCGCGCTGCGCCGTGGCGTCAGCGGGGCCGGGTCCACCGGGCTCGGCCTCGACATCGCGCGGCGCAGCGCCGAGCAGGCCGGCGGGACGCTGCGGCTGGAGCCGGCGGAGCGCGCCGGGTTGCGGGTCGTCGTCGAGCTCGGCCCACCGGGCACAGCCCCTTAGCCGCGCCTTAGGAAGCACGCAGCGCGGCCATAGACCTCCGAACGGCACCTTGTCCTCGTTCCCGACATCGAGCGAAGGACACCCCAATGGCCACCCGACGAGTGATCACCGCCGCCGCCGCAGGCATTCTCACGCTGATGGTCTTCGGCGGCACCGCCGTCGCCGTCGCCGGCTCCGGCGACACCTCATCGACCCCCCTGCCCGCCTTCGACACCTCCCAGGTCACCGTGACCCGGACGCCGAGCAGCACCACCACTCGGGCCGCCACGCCGGCCCCGGCCGTGGACCGGGTGCAGGCCGAACGGATCGCGCTGGATCGCGTCGGCGGCGGCACCGTCACCCGGGTCGAGCAGGAGATCGAGCACGGCCGGCTCGAGTGGAAGGTCCGGGTCACCAGCGGCGGCGTCGAGCGCGACGTGCGCGTCGACGCCGGCACCGGGGCCGTCACCCGGGCCGACACCGGCGACCGGTCGCGCGGCAGTACCGGCACCCGTGACGACCGGGGCCGCGGCGCCGACGACCGGGCCGGCTTCGACGACCGGGCCGGCTTCGACGACCGTGGGCGCGGCAGCGACGACCCGCCCGGCGACGACCACGGGCGCGGCTCGGACGACCGGGCCGGCAGCGACGACCACGGCGGCGACAACCGCGGGCGCGGCAGCGACGACTGACCCCGCACATGCCGAGGGCCGGCGACCCGGTGGGTCGCCGGCCCTCGGCGTGCGTCAACCGCTCAGTTGGACTTGCTGCGCCGGATCAGGAAGATGATCAGCAGCACCAGCGCGCCACCGATGACCGGGGCGAGGCGCTTGAGCACCGGGGCACCGGCGGACTCGAGCAGGTCGATCGCCTCGACCTCGCTGCGCAGCGGCCCGGACGGCGCGGCGGCCACCGGCTTCGCGGCGGTGGTGGCGCCGTTCGTGCGGCCTGCGGCCTCGGCCGGGGCGGCCGCCTCCTCGACCTTGGCCGTGGGGGCGAGCTTGTCGGCGAGGCACGACGCGAACTGACCGATGATCTTGTCACTGACGTCGGAGATCACGCCGCGGCCGAACTGGGCCGGCCGGCCGGTGATGGTCATGTCGGTGACCATGGTGACCTCGGTCTTGTCCGGACCGTCGGCCTTCATCGTGCCGGTGACCTTGGCGTTGGCGGTGCCGTTGCCCCGCGCGTCACGTCCGGAGGCGTCGATGATCACCTTGTGGGCGGCGTCGTCGCGCTCGACGTAGGTGCCCTTGCCCTTGTAGGTCAGCGAGATCGGGCCGAGCTTGACCTTGACGGTGCCCGTGAAGGAGTCGTTCTCGTAGGACTCCAGGGTGGCGCCGGGGAAGCAGGGCGCGACCGTCTCCGGGTTGTTGAGCGCCGCCCACGCCTCCTCGATGGGAGCCGCGATCGTGAACTTGTTCTCCAGCTGCATCTGTCTTGCCTCCTCGTCGGGGCCGCACCCCGCCGTGGGGCGGAAGTGGGCTGTAAAGCCGATGGACGCCTGCCCGGGAGCCCGGGCAGGCGTCCATCGCGTGGATCCTCGCGTCAGCCGGCGGCAGCGAGCACCGCGCGGCCGGTGAGCACCCTGGCCAGGTGCTCACGGTAGTCGGCCGCGGCGTCGGCGTCACTCGGGGCCGCCGTGCCTTCGGTCGCACGTTCGGCCGCCGCCCGGACGGTGTCGGCGTTGGCCGGCTGCCCGACGAGCGCCTGCTCGACCCCGGTGGCCCGCAGCGGCGTGGCCCCCATGTTGGTCAGGCCGACGCGCGCCTGCGAGATCGCCCCGCCGTCGACCTTGAGCGCGGCCGCCACGGCGACCATCGACCAGGCCTGTGCGGTCCGGTTGAACTTCTCGTAGTGCGTCTTCCACCCGGTGTAGCGCGGGAACCGGATCTCGACGAGGACCTCCCCCTCACCGATGGCGGTGGTGAAGTAGTCCACGAAGAACTCCGAGGCCGGCACCGTGCGGCGGCCCGAGGCGCCGGCGATGACGAACTCGGCGTCCAGCGCCAGGGCCACCGCGCCGAGGTCGCCCGCCGGGTCGGCGTGCGCGAGCGAGCCGCCCAGGGTGCCGCGGTGGCGCACCTGCGGGTCGGCCACCGTCTCGGTGGCCTGGGCCAGCAGGGCGACGTGCTGCTTGACGAGGTCGCTGCGCATCACGTCGTGGTGCGGGGTCATGGCGCCGACGACGATCCGGTCGCCGTCCTCGCGGACGCCCCGCAGCTCGGCGATGCCGCCGAGGTCGATGATCACCGACGGCGCGGCGAGCCGGAGCCGGAGCACCGGCAGCAGGCTCTGGCCGCCGGCGAGGATCTTGGCGTCGTCGCCGCCCTGCTGCAGCGCCGTGACGGCTTCCTCCACCGAGGAAGGCCGCACGTAGTCGAACTTGGCCGGGATCACTGGACCTCTCCCTGCGGGTTGTTCGGGTCGATGGAGCCCAGCCCGGCACCCGGCGAGTGGGTGTCGATCGGGGTCTCCTGGGTGGAGCGGCCCTTGGCCGCCTGGATGGCCCGCCAGACGCGCTGCGAGGTGCAGGGCATCTCGACCTCGTCGACGCCGAGGTGGCGCAGCGCGTCGATGACGCCGTTGACGATCGCCGGGGTGGAGGCGATCGTGCCGGCCTCGCCGACACCCTTCACACCCAGCGGGTTGCTCGTCGACGGGTTGCTGGACACGGCGGTGTCGAAGCTCGGCAGGTCGGCCGCCGACGGCAGCGTGTAGTCGACGAAGGTGCCGTTGACCAGGGTGCCCTGGTCGTCGTAGTTGGCCTCCTCGAACAGCGCCTGCGCGATGCCCTGAGCCAGGCCGCCGTGCACCTGGCCCTCGACGATCAGCGGGTTGACCACGGTGCCCACGTCGTCGACGCAGACGTACTTGCGCAGCTTGACCCGGCCGGTCTCGGTGTCCACCTCGATGGCCGCGAGGTGGGTGCCGTGCGGGAAGGAGAAGTTCTCCGGGTCGTACACGGCGTCGGAGTCCAGCGAGGGCTCCATGTCCTCCGGGTAGTCGTGCGCCATGAACGCGGCGAACGCCAGCTCCTGGATGGCCTTGCCCTTGTCGGTGCCCTTGACCGAGAAGAAGCCACCTGAGAACTCGATGTCGTCCTCGCTCGCCTCCAGCAGGTGGGCGGCGAGCTTGCGGGCCTTGGCGATGACCTTGTCGGCGGCCTTGACGATCGCGATGCCGCCGACGGCCAGCGAGCGGGACCCGTAGGTGTCCAGACCCTTCGGCGAGATCTGGGTGTCGCCGTGCAGGATCTCGACGTCCTCGAACGGCACCCCGAGCTTGTCGGCGACGATCTGGCTGAACGCCGTCTCGTGCCCCTGGCCGTGGCCCGACGCCCCGGTGATGACCTCGACCTTGCCGGTCGCCAGCATCCGGATGCTGGCGGCCTCCCAGCCGCCGGCACCGTAGGACAGCGAGCCGAGCACCCGGGACGGGGCCAGACCGCACATCTCGGTGAAGGTCGAGATGCCGATGCCGAGCTGGACCGGGTCGTTGTTACGACGCCGCTCCTCCTGCTCGCGCCGCAGGCCGGCGTAGTCGAACAGCTCGGTGGCCTTGGCCGTCGCGGCCTCGTAGTTGCCGGTGTCGTAGGTGAGCCCGCACACCGTGGTGAACGGGAACTCCTCGTGGGAGATCCAGTTCTGCTCGCGCAGCTCCAGCGGGTCACGGCCGAGCTCGTCGGCGAGTTCGTCCATGATCCGCTCGATGGCGAACGTGGCCTCCGGCCGGCCGGCGCCGCGGTAGGCGTCGGTCAGCGTCTTCGTGGTGAAGACGTTGCGGCAGGTGAACCGGTAGGCCGGGAACTTGTAGATCGAGTTGAACATGAACGCGCCGAGGATCGGCACACCCGGGCCGACCAGACCCAGGTAGGCGCCCATGTCCGCCAGCAGGTGGACGTCCAGCCCGGTGACCGTGCCGTCCTTCTTCGCGGTGATCGTGATGTCCTGGATCTGGTCGCGCCCGTGGTGCGCGGCCAGCAGCGACTCCGACCGGGTCTCGGTCCACTTGACCGGCTTGTGCAGCTTCTGCGCGATGAGCACGCAGAGCATCTCCTCCGGCACGACGCCGATCTTGCCGCCGAAGCCGCCGCCCACATCGGGGGCGATGACCCGCAGCTTGGACTCCGGGATGCCGGTGGTGACCGTGGTCATCGTGCGCAGGATGTGCGGCACCTGGGTCGCCGACCACATGGTGATCTGCTCACCGGTGGGGTCGACGACGACGGAGCGGGGCTCCATGAACGCCGGGATCAGGCGCTGCTGGCGGAACCGGCGGCGGACCACGATCTGGTCGGGGTCGGCCTCGGCGGCCGCGACGGCCTCGGTGACGCTGTTGCCGGTGCCGGCCTCGCCCGAGTCGAAGACCCAGGTGGCGGAGACGTTGGTCCCCAGGTCGGGGTGGACGAGCTGCGCCCCGTCGGCGGCGGCGGCCTCCATGTCGAGCACCGGGTCGAGCGGGTCGTAGTCGACCTCGACGAGCTCGACCGCGTCCCGCGCCTCGGCGGCGGAGCGGGCCACGATCACGGCGACGCCCTCACCGGCGAAGTGCACGGTGTTGACGGCGAGCAGCGGGCGCTGGGGCGCCTTCTGGTCCGGGGTGATCGGCCACGCGCAGGGCAGGCCGATCCCCTCGGCGCCCAGGTCGGCCGCGGTGTAGACGCCGACAACGCCCGGGGCGGACTGCGCCGCGGACTTGTCGACGTTCGTGATGGTCGCGTGTGCCAGCGGCGAGCGGACCACCGCGATGTGCAGCGTCCCGGCCGGGGTGATGGAGTCGGTGTACCGGCTGCGGCCGGTGATCAGGCGGTGGTCCTCCTTGCGGACCCGCGCGTTGCCGATCTCGGTCGTGGTGGGTTCGGCGGTCGTGGTCATTTAGTTGCCTCCTCCGGCAACCGAGGCCGACTTCATGTTCTGCGCCGCGCTCTGCACAGCCCGCACGATGTTCTGGTAGCCCGTGCACCGGCAGAGGTTGCCCTCGATGCCCTCACGGACCTCCTGCTCGTCGGGGTCGGGATTCTCCCCGAGCAGGTCGACGGCGGCCATGATCATGCCGGGGGTGCAGTAACCGCACTGCAGGCCGTGGCACTCGTTGAACGCCTTCTGCACCGGGTGCAGCTCGCCGTCGCGGGCGAGGCCCTCGATGGTGGTGACCTCGCACCCGTCGGCCTGCACGGCCAGCACCGAGCAGGACTTCACGCTCTGACCGTTGAGGTGCACCGTGCATGCACCGCAGTTGCTGGTGTCACAACCGATCAGGGTCCCGGTCTTCCCCAGGCGTTCTCTCAAGTACTGGACCAACAACGTGCGGGGCTCGACGTCGTCGGCGTACTCCACGCCGTCGACGGTGACCCGGACCTGTGCCATGAGTCTCACTCCTCAACCGCGGCTGCAACGTCGGGCCGCGCAGGACTTCCGGGGATCAACCGGGGCGTGACGAGGCACGACCCCGGTGCCGCGCACGACGTTGTGGCGGCGAGCACATCACACCGCTGATCATCAAACGGTGCAAGGCCGCCCGGACGGCGGCTTGCGCCAGTCGGAAGGCGACATTCGGCAAACATCACGGCACAGGATCATCAGATCCGCTTCAGCGGTTCTATCACCCGCCATCAATCCGCATTAGCGGTTTCGATGCTGGGGACACATCATCCATTCGGACTAACCCTGACGGACGGCCCTCTCCTGGCCCGCACTACCCGAACCAGTGCCCATCGGCCGTAGCGGGGCCGTGGTGCGTGCCCGTAGTGCCCCCCACCACAGGCCCGCGCCGTACGCCAGGTCGTCGAGCCGGTGCGCGATCAGGTAGCCGAGCGGGCCCGGGGGCCGGGCGCCCGGGTCGGCATCGCGGTGACCCCACCAGTCCCACACCCCCTCCGCGAGCGCGGCGAGCAGCACGGCCCGGCGGGCGCGGGCGGAGAACAGGCAGCCGAGCAGGGCCAGCGGCCAGTAGTGCCGGGTGATCGCCGATGCGGTCTGGGCGACGGCACCGACGAAGCCCATCCCGGTCAGCCGGGCGGCCGAGACCAGGGGCCTGCGCAACCGGCCGAGCTTGCGGGACAACCGGTCCGTCGCGACGACACCGATCACCGCCGCCAGCGCGGTGGCCCGCCGGCGCTGGAGCAGCAGCAGTGCACACACCGCGGCGGTCCACGGGGACAGCACCATCGGCGGCACCGCCCCGGCGTGGCGCTGGGCCAGCGGGGCGGCGCCGGTGCCGTAATAGGCCTTGCGCGACCACCACGCCCCGAACCCCGCCCGGTGGTCGTGCGCGACCCGCGCCGCCGGCTCGTAGCGCAGCCGCCAGCCCCCGGCGTGCAGCCGCAGGACGAGATCGACGTCCTCGGCGACGTGCATCCCCTCGTCGAACCCGGCACCCACCGCCGTACGCCGCACGACCATGGCCGCGCTGGGCACGTAGGCCACCCGGGACCGCGGCACCACCAGCGCCGGATCGGGCCCGAGGTCCAGCGACGAGCGGACGGCCTCGTAGCGGCCGATCCAGCCCCGCACCGGGGGCAGCGCGACGATCCGCGGCGCGGCCAGACCCACCGCCGGGTCGACGAAGCGGGCCAGCAGCGGCTCGAGCCAGCCCGGCTGCGGCACGACGTCGGAGTCCAGGAACGCGACCAGCTCGGTCGTCGCCGCGGCGAGCCCGGCGTTGCGGGCGGCGGCCGGGCCGCGCGAGGTCGCGTGCCGCAGCACCCGCGCACCTGCGGCCCGCGCGGCGCGGGCGAGCGCGGCCGGGTCCGCGGAGCCGTCGTCGACGACGATCACGCCGCCGAGCCCGGCGGGCAGCGCGGCGAGCAGCCGGGTGAGAGCGGGCAGGCGGTCCTTGACCGGGATGACGACGGTGACGTCGGCCGGCCCCGGGGCGCCCGGGCGCCCCGGGGCGTCGGTGGGGTGAGCGAGGCCCCCGTCCAGAAGCCGCCGCACCAGCGCCGCGGAGGTCGGGTCGGTCACCGTGATCGGGCCGCCGTCGAGGAGCGCCCGGGCCGCGGGCGCCAGCAGCATCAACCGCGGCGGCGCGCCGCCGAGCAGCGCTGCGCCGCCGTCGAACCGGTGGACCCGGCGGTCCAGCACCACCCGGAACCCGCGGGGCAGCCGGGTTGCGGTCGGTCCGGTCGCCGCGCCGGCCTGGACCGAACCGCTCGTGCTCACCACGGGTCCGATCGTGGCACGACGGCGGCGGGCGGCCCGACGTGGCAGGCTCGGCCCCGTGGTGTCCGCGCTGCCCGATGACGGACCGGTGGTTCCCCGCTACGGCCTGCGCTCGCTGGCCGAGGTGCTGCCGGCGCTGCTGACCGCGCTCGGCGTACCCGGCCCAGCAGCAGGCCCGCCGCTCCCGCCGGTGCGTGCGGCCGGCCTGCTGCTGATCGACGGGCTGGGCACCGACCTGCTCGTCCGGCACGCCACGGACGCGCCGTTCCTGGCCGGGCTGCCCGACGCCGGGCCGCTGACCGTGGGCTTCCCGTCCAGCACCTCGGTCAGCCTCGCGACTCTGGGCACCGGGCTGCCGCCCGGCGAACACGGCATCGTGGGCATCTCGTTCCGCGCCGAGGACGACGAGCTGCTGAACTCGCTTCGCTGGGTCGCCTACGGCCGGCCGCAACCGGCGGACCTGCGCGACCGGCTCCCGCCGGAGCGAATCCAGCCGATGCCGACCGCGCTGGAACGGGCCGCGGCGCACGGCGTCGACGTCGCGGTCGTCGCGCCCCGGGACCAGCGCGCATCCGGGCTGACCCGGGCGGCGCTGCGCGGCGGGAGGTTCCAGGGGGTGCACGCGCTGGGCGATCTGGCCGCCGACGTCATCGGCGCGCTGACCGGGCCCGGACGGCGGCTCTGCTACGGCTACCACGCCGATCTCGACACCCTCGGCCACGTGTACGGCCCGGGCTCGCTGCCGTGGCGGCTGCAGCTGCGTCAGATCGACCAGCTGGCCGCGACGATCGCCGGGCACCTGCCGTCCGACGCCTTGCTCGCGGTCACCGGTGACCACGGCATGGTGCAGGTGACCCGGCCCTACGACGCCGACACCGACGACGCGCTGCGGCTCGGGGTCCGCCACCTCGGCGGCGACCCCCGGTCGCGGCACGTCTACGCGCACGACGGCGCGGCGCCGGAGGTCCTCGCGGCGTGGCGGGAGACCCTGGGCGGGGACGCCTGGGTGGTGTCGCGCGAGCAGGCCGTCGCCGACGGCTGGTTCGGCCCGCTGGCCCCGCACGTGCAGCACCGGATCGGCGACGTCGTCGTGGCGCTGCGCGGCACGGCCGCGGTGATCCGCTCGGTGACCGAGCCGGGGATGTCGCGGCTGCCCGGCCAGCACGGGTCCCTCTCCCGCGAGGAGCAGTTCGTCCCCCTCCTCTTGGCGCACACCCCCCAATAACCCGCGAGTCGGCACATTCGGGAGGGTGAGTCGGCACATTCGAGAGGCCGAGTTGTCGGATCGTGTCTCCGCGGAACGACGACTCACCCTCCCGAAAAGGGCGACTCGCGGGGTTACGCCAGGCGGCCGTCGGGGCCGGGGCGCCATTGCCGGAGCGCCGCGGTGAGGGTGTCGGCCAATTCGGCGAGCAGGGCTGCGCCCTCGTCTGCCGAGGCGCCGGCCGGGTCGCCGAGCACCCCGTTCGGGCTCACCGCGGCGACGCCACCGGCCTGCAGCGCGGGGAGCAGCTCGCGCAGCGGCGCGGTGTTCCCGGCGACCGCGGCGTCGGTCCGGACCGCGGCCGGTTCCAGCGCGAGCATGATCGAGGTCTCGGTGCGGCCGGCGTGGGCGTCGGCCACGTGGTCCCGCGGGCCGGCGACCACACACGCCGCCCACGCAGCGTCGCGTCCCTCATAGCGCAGCTGCTTCACCGCGTCGATCACCGTGAGCAGGTTGCCGCCGTGGCCGTTGACGAACACCAGCCGGGCCGCCCAGCGGCACGCCGAGCGGCCCAGCTCGACCAGCAACAGGCGCAACGCCTCGTGCCCGATGGAGATCGTGCCGGGGAAGCCCTCGTGCTCGCCCGCCGCGCCGTAGGCCACCGCGGGCGCGACGATCACCTCCGGATCACGGGCGTGCACCGCATCGGCCACCGCGGAGGCCACCGCGACGTCGGTGTGCAGCGGCAGATGCGGGCCGTGCTGCTCCACGGACCCGACCGGCACGATCAGCGTGTGCCGCGGCGGCCCCGCCAGCTCGACCCAGGTCAGATCAGCGAGCCGGGGCATCCGGGACGTCCAGGTACCCGTGCTGGCGCAGGTAGCCGAGCAGCTCGTCGGCGGCCTGCGCCGGGGACCCCGGGCGCACCACCCGCGGCGGCGTCCGCTCTACCAGCGCACCGGTGAGCGCGAGCAGCCGCTGCCGCGGCCCGGCCCCCTCCGGCGCGGGCAGCACGCGAGGCCGCGGCCGGTAGGCGCGCGGGGCGCCGAACTGCACCCGGCCGTCGTGACCGACCGTCAGGTCGGCCACCGGGATCTGCGCACCGCGGGCGGCCAGCGTGGCCGGCAGCGACGCGCGACGCAGCCGGACCGCGGTCGGCTCCACCGAGCAGACCGCGGGCAGCGGGACGAGGATGCGCTCGCGGCGGCCGCCGTCGAGGCGGCGCACGGCCCGCAGCCCCTCCTCGGACCGCTCCAGCTCCAGCAGCCCCAGCGCCTGCACCACGCCGAGCTCCTCGGCCAGGTGCGCCGGGGTGCTGCCGGTGCCGCGGTCGGCGGAGTGGTCGCCGCAGAGCACGAGCTGCGGGGGACCGAACGCCGCCGTGATCGCGTCGGCCAGGGCGCGGGCGATGCCGGCGCCGTCGTCGGCGGCCGCGGCGAGCGGGTCGTCGACGTCCAGGCCGACCCGCAGCACCGCGTCGGCGCCGACGGCCAGCGCGTCGCGCAGCATCGCGTCGGCCGCGGGCGGCCCCGCGGTGACCGCGGCGGCGCGCCCGCCCGTCTCGGCGGCCAGCCGCAGCGCGTACTCCAGCGCGGTGCGGTCGGCCTCACTCGGCCCGGCACCGCGCGGATCGATGCGCACGTGCCCGGTCAGCGGGTCGACGTGCGCCCGGTCGTCGACGAACCGCAGGGCGGCGACGATCAGCGGGCCGGACTCAGCCATGACGGAACACCACGCCCTGCCCGCCGTCGGGGTAGCTCCAGCGGATCGCGCCCGCGTTGTTGCAGACCAGGTAGCAGGTGCCGCACTCGAAGCACTGCTCGTAGTTGAACAGGATGCCGCCCTCGGCGGTGAGCACGAACAGGTTGGCCGGACACGCCGTCACGCAGGCCTGCGTGGTGCAGGAGCGGCAGACGTCGGTGTCGACCTCGATGTGCGGCCGTTCGCTCACCCGGAAGTCCACTGTCGACATCCGGTCTTCGAACGAGACCTCGGCGTAGCTCATTCCTCAGCCCAATCCTCGGAGTCCGGTCAGCCCGTCGCGGGCCAGATCGCGCAGCTTCACACCGTGCTTCTTCGCGCTGCGCCGCAGCAGCTTCCGGATGCCCGGTTTCGGCGTCGGGTTGGTGACGTCGAACAGCCCCTGCACGATGTCGCAGATCATCCCGGGGTACCGGGTCTGCATCCGCTCGGAGAGCACCAGCCCGGGGATGTCGCGCAGCTTCTTGTGGTCGGCGAGCACGAAGCTGCCCTCGAGCAGCGTGCGGTAGCCGGCCAGGCCGGCCTTCGACGTGTCGCCGCGGCGCAGCGCCGCCGCCGCCGCCCGGCCCGCGTACATCCCGGAGCCGATCGCGAAGTTCACGCCCTCCAGCCAGATCCCGGCGGCCAGGCACAGCGCGGCGGCGTCCCCGGCGACGAGCAGCCCGTCGCCCACCAGCTCGGGCACGTGCTTGTAGCCGCCCTCGGGGATCAGGTGCGCGGAGTACTCGACCAGTTCCGCGCCGCGCACCAGCGGCGCGATGGCCGGGTGCCGTTTCAGCTCGGCGACGATGTCCTCGGGACGACGCTTGGCCCTGCCCAGCCCGGGCAGCCCGAGAACGACCCCGACCGAGATCGACTCCAGGTTCGTGTACAGGAACCCGCCGCCCGGGATGCCGCCGGTGGCACCGAGCATCTCGATGTCGACGCCCTCCCGCCCGCTGATCCCGAACCGCTCCTCGATCACCTCCCGGGGCAGCCGCAGCGTCTCCTTCACCCCCAGGGTGGTGTGCTCGACCTGGTGGGCGGCGTCGTAGAGCCCGGCCTGCTTGGCCAGGAACGAGTTCACCCCGTCGCAGGCGATGACCACGCGAGCACCGAGGTCGCCGTCCGGGCGGTCGGTTCGGATGCCGACGGCCGCGCCGTCCGGCCCGGTCAGCAGGCCGGTGACCACAGTGGACGGGACGATGACGGCGCCCGCCCTCTCCGCCTCGGCAGCGAGCCAGGCGTCGAAGTCGGCGCGGTGCGCGGTGGCGCCGTTGTAAGGCGGCGCACCCCACTGCTGGCTGCGGAAGTCGAGGGTCATCGCCTGGGTCGGCGTCATGATCATCGTCTGCCGGCGGGTCACCCAGCGCTGCACGGGCGCGTGCTCCCACCAGCGCGGGACGAGCTCGTCGAGCACCCGGCCGTAGATCACGCCGCCGTAGACGTTCTTCGAGCCCGGGTAGGGCCCCCGCTCGACGAGCGCGACCGAGTGCCCGGCGCGGGCGAGCTCCAGCGCGGCGGCGGACCCGGCCGGGCCGGCGCCGACGACGATGGCGTCGAAGGTCTGCTGCGGGACCGGGACGCGGATGCTGCGCTCTCCGGGGCCGGCGTGCTGCGGGCCGACACGGCCGTCGGTGGCCTGCGGCCCCGCGGGCTGCAGCCCGGTCGTCCCGGCCGCGGCCGTGGTCTCAGCCTGCGGCGCGGTCATCGTTCTCCTTCTTCTCCTCACCCAGCAGCCGGTCGGCGAGCTCGCGCAGCAGCGCAGAGGCGTCGGTGACGATGCCCAGGTCGGCCATCGCGGTCATCGGGCAGCTCGGATCCAGGTTGACGCTGACGATGTGCTCAGGGGTTCCCAGTCCGCCGGTGTGCTGCGCGGCGCCGGAGACCCCGAACGCGACATAGAGGTCCGGGTTCACCACGACGCCGGTGGTGCCGATCTGGCGCTGGTAGTCCGCCCAGCCGGCGTCGGTGACCACGCGGGTCGCCCCCACGGAGGCGCCGAGCGCGGCGGCGACCTGCTGCAACAGGTTCACCGCGTCGGTGCCCGACGGCTCGCCACCGCGGGTCAGCCCGGCCCCGGCGCCCAGGATGCGGGGTGCCTCGGCCAGGTCGGCGGTGGCCGGGTCGGGTGGCAGCACCTCGAGCACCTCGACGTCCGGGCGCTGCGGCAGCTCGATGTCCAGCTCGGTCAGTTCGGGCCGGCCGGTCGCGGGTTCCGCGCCGCGGATGCCGGGCACCAGGGTGGCCACGAACGGGCCGGTCACCGTCGCCGTCGTCGCGACCCGGCTGCCGAAGCGGATCAGGTCCGCGCCGTGCTCGCGCAGCGCGGTGACGCCGGCGAGCAGCGGACGGGCCAGCGCGGCGGCGAGCCGGGGCGCGAGGTCGCGGCCGTCCGGGGAGGCCGGCAGCAGCAGCGGGCCCGCGCCGGCGAGCACGCCGGCCAGGCCCGCGGCCCACCGGGCCGGGGCGAACGCGCCGACCTCGGCGAGCCAGGCCCGGCGCAGCGGCGGCAGCTCGGCGGCGGCCTCCCTGGTTCCGGAGCCGATGAGCAGCGCGGCGCCGCCGGCCTCGGCCACGGCCTCGTCGGCGCCCAGCGGCGGGACGCCGCCGCGGACGACGATCACGGCGAGCGCGGTGGCCACGGGCCGGTCGGCCTCCGGCCGGGCCGCAGTCGTACCGGCGGAGGGCTCGTGCGCGCTGGTGGCGCCCGGGCCCGGCTGAGCGCCCGCCTGCAACGGGTTCGGCATCGTCACAGCGACACCGCCACGCGGTGACCCTCGACGACCGCGGCGTGCGCCCGGCGCGGCGCGAGGCAGTCCCCGACCCGGTGCACCGGCAACCCGGCGTCCTTGAGCTCGTGCCAGAGCCCGTCCTCGGGCGCCTGCGGCACGGCGCACACCACCCAGTCGTAGGTCGGTTCCAGGTTCGCCCCGACGGTGTGGTGCAGCATCTGCAGCGTGACCCCGCCGGTCTCCTCGTGCGCGGCCGCGCCCATGATCACGCGGTCGGTGGTCTGCTTGATGCCCTTGGCGTGCGCGCGCACGTTGAACGTCTCCATGTCGAGGGTGACGCCCAGGTCCTGGCCGACGACCATGCCCGGCGTCGCGATCTCGACGTCGCAGCCGCGGTCGGCCAGCAGCTCGGCGACCGAGGTGGCCTGGTGGAAGCCCAGCTCGTCGAACACCAGCACCGAGCCGGACGGCTCGGCGCGGCCCTCGAGCACGTCGCGCACGTCGACGACCCGGTCCAGGCCGCCGGCCCACCACGGCGGGGCGGGTTCCGCCCCGGTCGCCAGGATGACGGCGTCGGGCTTCTCGGCGCGGACGTGGTCGGCGTCCACCTCGACCCCGGTCTTGAGCTCCACCCCCAGCCGCTTGCACTCGGCGAGCAGGTTGCGGACCACGTCGAGGAACTCGGCGCGGCCGGGTACCGACGCCGCGAGCGACACCTGGCCGCCGGTCTCCTCCGCGCGCTCGCACAGCGTGACCCGGTGGCCCTGCTTCGCCGCGCTCGCGGCGGCCTGCAACCCGGCCGGCCCGCCGCCGACGACCAGCACCCGGCGGCCCGGGACCGTCGGCGCCGGGATCGGCACGGCCTCGCGGCCGGTGCGCGGGTTCTCGATGCAGCCCAGCCAGCGGTTGAGCCCCATCCGGCCGACGCACTCCTGGTTGCACGACAGGCAGGTGCGGATGTCGGTGGCGTGCCCGGCGCGGGCCTTGGCCGCGAAGTCGGGGTCGGCGATCTGCCCGCGGACCACGCCGATCAGGTCGCAGTGCCCCTCTACGAGGGCACGATCCGCCTGTAAGGGATCTTTGAACCTACCGACACCGATGACGGGCAACTGGACCGCGCGTCGCATGGCCGACGGGATGAACAGCGCGTAGCCCGGCGGGATGTGCATCGACGCCTCGATCATGTACAGCGTCGCGGTGGCCACGCCGATCGAGGTGTTGATGTAGTCGACCTTGCCCGAGGCCTCGACCATGCGCGCGACCTCGACGGCCTCGTCGATGGTGGTACCGCCCTCGATCAGTTCGTCGCCGCAGATCCGGACACCGAGCGCGCGGTCACGGCCGATGGCCTCGCGCACCGCGTCGACGATCTCCAGCAGGATCCGCGCCCGGTTGGCCAGCGAGCCGCCGTAGTCGTCGGTGCGCTTGTTGGTGGCCGGGGACAGGAACCCGCGCACGATCGAGGAGTGGCTGCACTGCAGCTCGACGCCGTCGAAGCCGCCCGCGGCGCAGTGCTCGGCGACCAGCCCGTAGCCGGCCACGATCTCCCGGATCTCGTCGACGGTGACGGCCTTCGGGACCTCGCGGAACATCGGGTCCGGCACCGCGCTCGGCGCCCACACCGGCAGCCGGGAGAACATGCTCGACGCCTGGCCGCCGTTGTGGTTGAGCTGGGCCAGGATCGGCACGCCGTGGGCATGCACCGCCTCGGTGATCTTCTTGTAGCCCGGGATCACGTCGGGGTGGAAGCCGTGGATGAGCTTCTCGTAGGGCCAGTCCGTCGGGTGGGTCGAGTGTTCCTCGGTGATGATCAGCCCGGCACCGCCGGCCGCGCGCGCGGCGTAGTACGCCGCGTGCTGGTCGGTGGGGTGGCCGTCCGCGGCGTAGTTCGTCAGGTGCGCGGAGAACACGATGCGGTTGCGCAGGGTCAGCGGGCCGAGCCGCAGCGGGGAGAACAGGTGCCGGTAGGCACCGGTGGCGCTCATGTGCGGAGCCCTCGTGCGGGCGGCGGAGCCGCACTCATCTGGTGCCTCCTGTCGTGGCGAGCGGGGCGCGGTGGGCGGCGCCGATCGCGAGCGCGGCGCGGCGGCCCTCGAGCACCGCTTCGTAGACCGTGCGCGGGGCGACGCAGTCGCCGGCGCGCCGGTGCTGCGGGCGCGCGGCCCACAGTGTCTCCTCGGGCAGCCGGTGCCCGCAGTCGATCAGGACCGTGCAGTCGATCTCGCGCCGCTCCCCCGTGTAGGTGTCCTCGAGCGTGGCCTTCCCGGCGCCGACGCCGCGCAGCAGCGACCGCAGCTCGCGGGACACGCCGGCCTGTTGCAGCCGGGTGTTCGCCGAAGCGAGATCGCCGGTGAGCGCGAGCTGGGTGCCGGCGACCTGGTCCTGGCTGACGATCGCGCAGGCCCGCCCGGCCGCGGCGACCTGTTCGGCGACCCCGACCCCGGTCCAGTCACCGATCGGGTCGTGGACGACGACCGCGGCGCCCTCCGGGAGCGCGGCCCCGGTCGACCCGGCCGCCAGGACCGCCCGCTCGAACTCCACGACGGTCCGGACGTCGACCCCGTCCCCGGCCTCGAAGGCACGCGGCCCCGGCCGTGACCCGGTGGCCAGCAGCACCGCGACCCCGTCGCGTTCCGCGGCGTCCAGATCGGACTCGCCGACCTCCACTCCGGTCTCGACCTTGACGCCGAGCCGGTCGAGCTCGCTGCACCACCACGGGATGAGCAGGCCCATCCGGGCCCGGCCGCCGACCACGGCGGCCAGGCGCAACGCACCGCCGAGCTCCGGTTCGGACTCCACCAGCCGCACCCGGTGCCCGCGGGAGGCCAGCACCCGCGCGGCCTCCATGCCGGCCGGGCCGCCGCCGACCACGAGCACGTCGCGCGGGTGCGCGTCGGTGCCCTCGACGGCGGCGTCCTCGGTCTCGTGTCCGGAGCGCGGCTCGGCCTCGTCGGAGACGATGGGGTTGCGGTTGTCGCGAACGCAGCTGCGCTGGTTGGACAGCGTGCAGGGGCGCACCCGCTCGGGCGTGCCGGCCCGGACGAGCGCGACGAGGTTGGGCTCGGCGATCTGCGCGCGGGTCATCTCGACGAGGTCGGCCACACCGGACTCCAGCGCGCCGCCCGCCATCGCGTGGTCGACGACGCTGCCCTGGAGGACCACGGGGACCTCGGCCCCGGCCTCGCGCAGGCCGGAGCGGATCCCGGCGCACAGTTCCCGGTTGAAGCCGGGCTCGGTGTGCAGGTCGGGACGGGTCGAGGGCACGGACATCCCGGACCCGCGGACCACGGCCAGGTAGTCGATCGACCCGGCGACCGCGGCGGCGGTGGCCGCGGCGTGCTCGGGGGTGATCCCGGCCCACGGGGCCATCTCGTCGCAGCACAGGCGCAGGCCGAGGACCCGGTCCTCACCCAGGCCCTCGCGGACCGCGCCGAGGACCTCGCGCAGCAGCCGGTCCTTGTGGTCGCCGCCGTAACCGTCGCCGCGCTGGTTGGTCAGCCCGGAGAGGAACTGCCGCAGGATCGAGTGCTGTCCGGCGTTGATCTCCACACCGTCGAGGTCGGCCCGCGCCGCGAGCCGGGCGGCGTCGGCGAATCCGGCGACCAACGCGTCGATCTCGGTCTGCTCGACCTCCATCGGGACCTCCCGGCTGGCCACGTCGGCCACCCGGGACGGCCCCCACAGCGCCTGCTGACCGAACGCCGACGAACCCTGCGCGCCCGCGTGGCCGAGACCGGCGAGCACCAGCGCGCCGTGCGGCCGGCAGGCCCGGACCACGTCGGCCCAGCCGGGCGCGGCGTCCACGGCGAGCGGCGCCCGCTCGTAGGGCCAGTCGGAGAGGTGCACGCTCGCGATCTCGGTGACGATGATCCCGGCGCCCCCGACCGCGCGGCGGGCGTAGTAGGCGACGTGCCGGCCGGAGATCTCCCGCCTGCGCGCCAGGTTGGTCTCGTGCGGGCCGAACAGCACCCGGCTGGGTGCCGTCCGCCCGCGCAGCTTGATCGGATCGGTCAGTGACACGGGGACCACCGACCCCTCCCGCGTGCTGAAGGCATGGCGCGGTAGGGACCTGTGCCCCGACGACAGTGCGGAGCCATGAAGCGGTGTCTCTCGTTTCGGTTCAGCCGCCGGCGACGGGGACGCGCAGGCCGGAGTCGGTCGGGGAGGCGCCGAACCCGGCCAGCGGGCTGGTGTCGCAGGCGCGGTCCGGGCGCCCCACCCCGATCGAGACCGGGACCGGACCCCGCGAGTTGCGGGGCGCCGAGCGGCTGTGGTCCACATCGGACTTGGGGATCACGGTCGAGCCGTCACGGGCGGCGAGCGCCTGCTCGCCGAACCCGCGCACGCACTCCGGGTCGGGGCCGTCGAGCGGCAGGCCGGTGAAGAACTTGGCCGCCATGCAGCCGCCCTGGCAGGAGTCGTAGTGCATGCACGACCGGCAGGCCCCGCCGGTCTGCGGCTGGCGCAGCTCGGTGAACAGCTCCGAGCTCTGCCACACCTTCTGGAAGCCGCCCTCGTCGCGGACGTTGCCGGCGAGGAAGTTCTCGTGGATCGCGAACGGGCAGGCGTAGACGTCGCCGACCGGGTCGATCAGGCAGACCACCCGGCCCGCGCCGCACAGGTTCAGCCCGGGCAGCGCCTCGCCGTAGGCAGAGAGGTGGAAGAAGGAGTCGCCGGTGAGCACGTTGTCGCCGCGCGCGACCAGCCAGTCGTAGAGCTGGCGCTGCTGGGCGGCGGTGGGGTGCAACTCGTCCCAGACGTCGGCGCCGCGGCCGGAGGGGCGCAGCCGGGTGATCCGCAGCTGGGCCCCGAACTTGTCGGCGATGGCCTTGAACTCGTCGAGCTGGTCGACGTTCTGCCGGGTCATCACCACGCTGATCTTCGGCTGGCCGAAACCGGCCTCGGCCAGGTTCTCCAGCGCCCGCATCGCGGTGTCGTACGAGCCCGGGCCGCGCACGTGGTCGTTGACGTCGGCGGTCGCGCCGTCGAGCGAGATCTGGATGTCGACGTAGTCGGTCGCGGCCAGCTGGGCCGCGCGCTTCTTGTCGAGCTTGATGCCGTTGGTGGAGAATTTGACGCCCACGTTGTGGGCGACGGAGTAGTCGAGCAACTCCCAGAAGTCACTGCGCACCGTCGGCTCGCCGCCGCCGATGTTGATGTAGAAGACCTGCATCCGCTGCAGCTCGTCGATGACCGCCTTGCACTCGGCGGTGGACAGCTCGCGGGGGTCGCGCCGGCCCGACGACGACAGGCAGTGCACGCACGCCAGGTTGCAGGCGTAGGTGAGCTCCCAGGTCAGACAGATCGGCGAATTGAGGCCGTACTGGAAGTGGTCGACCAGCTTCACGTGCACTCCACTGTGGTGGGTCGTGAGCGGTGAGTGGTGCCGGGGCACCACTCACCGCTCACGCGCGGGTTTCGATGGTCCCGGAGGCGGCCAGACCGGCCAGCGCACGCAGGTAGGCGGACCGCTGTGCCTCCTCGACGCCCGCCGCCTCGATCGCGGAGTGCACGTCGGGATGGTGCTCGAGGCCCTTGACGACCTCGACGAGCTCCGGCGTCTTCAGGAAGGACAGCTTGCGGGTTCCGAAGTGGTAGACCAGCGCGCCGAACGGCTCGGGGCGCAGGGCCACCTGCGGGCTGCAGCGGTAGGCCGACCCGGGATCGAAGTCCGAGCCCTGGCCGGCCTGCGCGCTCACGGTCCGGGTCGCCGCGGACGACTCAGTAGACACCGCACATACCGTCGATCGAGACCTCCTCGACGAGGGTCTCCTCGACGACGGGCTCCTCGGTGGCGGACTCGTGCTGCTCGACGGGCGCCATGGGCTCCTCCTTGGACTTCGCTGACACCACTGTCAGAAGTGCCGTCAGTGTTCGGTGCGGTGAGTGAGCCGAACCATATTGGCACCGGGTGCAACAAGCAAGGGTCCCCACCCGCCCGTCCTGGATCGGACCCGCCCGTTCGGAGGGGCGACCGTGCGGTGCCGCGACACCGCGAGACTGTCCCGGTGACCCCGTCCTCCGCCCTGCTGCACCTGTGCACCCCCGCCGACTGGGCCGCCGCCCGGGCCGCGGGCCGGCTCGCCCCACCGTCGCTGGCCGAGGTCGGCTACGTGCACCTGTCGACCCTCGAACAGGTCACGCTGCCCGCCGACCGGCTCTTCCACGGCCGCGACGACGTACTGCTGCTCGCGATCGATCCCGACGCGCTCGAGCGCGCCGCAGTGCCGGTCCGATGGGAGCCCGGGCTGCCCACCGACCCGCCGGACCTACGGTTTCCGCACGCCTATGGTGCGGTCCCCACCGGCGCCGTCACCGCGGTACTGGCCTATCGGCCCCGCCCCGACGGCGGCTTCGACGCGCCCCCGCCACCGCCGGCCGCGGGCACGCCCACAGCGGGCTCTGCGGGGTGGACGCGTCCCTGACCCATCCGACCCGTGGTTCGCGCACCTGCCCGACCGGACAGTCCTGCCCCCTCCGGCGAACGGGTTTCGCTGTGCGCGGGCCCACACCCTTCTAGCGTCGGCCGCGACCACCCCCTGCACCAGAAAGGGCTGCCATGCAGGTCGACGAACTTCTGAAGCCGTTCCCCATCAAGGAGTTCCACCCGTTCCCCCGTGCCCTGCTGGGTCCCGGCGCGCACGAGATGATCGGTCCGGAGGCCCTGAAGATGGGCTTCAAGAAGACCCTGGTGATGACCTCGGGCCTGCGCGGCACCGACATCGTGCACAAGATCGTCGAGTCGATGAAGTACCACGGGCTCGAGGTCGTCGTGTACGACAAGGTGGAGTCCAACCCCAAGGACTACAACGTCATGGACGCCGTGGCGCTGTACCAGCAGAACAACTGCGACAGCTTCGTCTCCATCGGCGGTGGGTCCAGCCACGACGCCTGTAAGGGCGCGCGCGTCTCGGTCGCGCACGACGGCCGCAACGTCAACGAGTTCGAGGGCTTCAACAAGTCGGAGAACCCGCAGAACCCGCCGCACATCGCGGTCTCCACCACCGCCGGCACCGGCTCGGAGACCTCGTGGGCCTACGTCATCACCGACACCACCACCGACCCGGACAACCCGCACAAGTACGTGGCCTTCGACGACGCGAGCGTCACCAGCCTCGCGATCGACGACCCGGTCCTGTACTACGACTGCCCGATCGACTACACCGCGCAGTGCGGGTTCGACGTGCTCGCGCACGCCTCCGAGCCGTACGTCTCGCGGCTGAACTTCCACCCGTCGCTGGGCAACGCACTGCACGCGATCAAGCTGACCGCGCAGAGCCTGCGGGCTGCGGTGTGGAACGGCCAGGACCTGGCCGGCCGCGAGGGCATGATGTACGCGCAGTACATCGCCGCCCAGGCGTTCAACTCCGGCGGCCTGGGGATCATCCACTCCATCTCGCACGCGGTGTCGGCGTTCTACGACACCCACCACGGGCTGAACAACGCGATCGCGCTGCCGCGGGTGTGGGCGTTCAACATGCCGGTCTGCTACGAGCGCTTCGCCGACATCGCCGAGGCCATGGGCATCGACACCCACGGCATGACCAAGGTGCAGGCCGCCGAGGCCGCGCTCGCCGCCGCGATCCGGCTGCTGCGCGACGTGGGCATCCCGGAGCGCTTCGTCGACGTCACCCAGGACAGCTACTCGAAGAACCGCCTCGGGCAGGGCCCGACCAAGTACTACGAGAGCCAGAAGACGATCACCGGCGACGCCGCCGACGTGGACCGGATCACCAACCACGTCCTCGGTGACGCGTGCACCCCGGGCAACGCGAAGGAGTGCACCTTCGAGACGGTGCGCCCGGTCGTCGAGCACTGCATGAACGGCGACCTGGACGACCTGCTCGGCTGAGCACCCGCTCCGGTGGCGAGCGGCGCCGGCGGGCGCCGCTCGCCACTCACCGTCGTCCGGATCATGTCCGTTCACCCCATCCCTGTTCACATCGACCGCTGTGCAGCTCGGCCCTATCCGGCGCACGATGGACCCACCGCAGCAAAGGAGCGCAGCTGTGCCCGACGTCCCCGCCCCGCTCGACCCCGCCACGGCGCTCGAGGCCGTCGAGGCCGCCGACTCCGTGCTGGCCGACGACTTCGACTCGGTCGACGGCGTCGTCGAGGCGCTGCGCGATCAGGGCTACATCGCCGACACCCGGCTGGCCACCACCGTCTTCCTGCTCACCCGGCTGAACAAGCCGCTGCTGCTCGAGGGCCCCGCCGGCGTCGGCAAGACCGAACTGGCCAAGGTGCTGGCCGCCGCCACCGGGCGCCGGCTGCTGCGCCTGCAGTGCTACGAGGGCCAGGACGAGACCAAGGCCCTCTACGAGTGGGACTACGGCAAGCAGCTGCTCTACACCCAGATCCTGCGCGAGAAGATCGGCCAGGTCGTCGCCGACGCTCCCGACCTGACCACTGCGGTCGACCGGATCGGCGCCCAGGAATCGGTGTTCTTCTCCGAACGCTTCCTCGCCCCCCGCCCGCTGCTCGAGGCGATCCGCTCCCCGCAACCGGTGGTGCTGCTCATCGACGAGGTCGACCGCGCCGACGAAGCCCTCGAAGCGGTGCTGCTGGAAACCCTCGGCGAGTTCCAGATCTCGGTGCCCGAGGTCGGCACCTTCACCGCCGAGCAGCGCCCCTACGTGCTGCTCACCTCGAACAACACCCGCGACCTTGCCGCCGCGCTCAAGCGCCGCTGCCTGCACCTGTTCCTCGACTACCCCTCCGCCGGGCGCGAGCTGGAGATCGTGAAGTCGAAGAAGACCGGGCTGGCCGACGCGCTGGCCGACGAGCTGGTCAACGTCGTGCGCGGGCTGCGCGAGCTGGAGCTGCGCAAGGCCCCGAGCATCTCCGAGACCATCGACTGGGCCCGCACGCTGGCCGTGCTCGGCGTCGACGAGCTCAACGCGCAGGTGCTCAGCGACACCGTCTCGGTGGTCGTCAAGTACGACAAGGACGTCAAGAAGGCGCTCGACGCGCTGCCCCGGCTGGTCGACCCCAACGCCGAGATCCCCGGGCCGCACGACCACGGGCACGGGCACGGCCACGGCCACGGGCACGACGACCACTCCCACGACGACCACGGCGGGGCCGACGGCCGCGCGGTGCGCGCCGCCAAGGACGAGGCCGGCCGGCACGGCGACGGCGCCTATGGCACTCCGAAGTACGCCAAGGACAGCCCGGCCGACACTCCCGGGAAGGTGCGCAACGTGACGTCGGGCCAGGGCAGCCGCTCGTTCGGGCTGGGCCGCAAGCGGGCGCTGTAGATGGAGGCGAGCATCCACCGCTTCGTCCGGCTGCTGCGGCTGCGCGGGGTGCGGATCTCGGTCTCCGAGGCCCTCGACGCGATGCGCTGCGCCGGCCAGCCCGGCATCCTCGCCGACCGGGAGATCCTGCGTGAGGCGCTGCGCGTCGCGCTGATCAAGGACCGGCGGGACGACGCCACCTTCACCGAGGTGTTCGACGCCTTCTTCTCCCTGATCAAGGTGGGTGAACAAGCGCACGGCCACGGCCACGGGCACGGCCACGGCGACCTGTCCGACGAGGGCGCGCTGGAGAACTTCACGCTGTCCGAGGAGCCGAGCGAGACCCCGCAGCAGGGACACAGTCACGGCAAGCCCGTGGACATCCGGGACTACTTCGACCCGGAGGACCTCGCGCAGCAGTACAACCTGCACCAGGAGGCCAACAAGATCGACCTGGCGGCGATGACCGAGGAGATCGTCTTCTCCAAGGACAACCTCGCCGGGCCGCAGTCCGAGGGCGACCGGGTGCAGATCGAGACCGACCGGCTCTCCGGTGCCGGGTTGCCCGGGGAGGTCTCCACCGCCACCGGCACCAAGGTCGACGCCGACCTGTCGGTGGCCCAGCAGGAGGCGCTGCTGGGCTGGCTGACCGCGGCCGAGGACGAGGTCGCGAAGGAGACCGGCACCGAGGACGACGCGGCCGCGCTGCGCCGGCGGCTGGCGGGGGTGCTCGCCAACCTGCCGGAGGCGATCAAGAAGCACCTGGAGCGGCTGCTGGAGCTCGAGCAGCGGATCGTCGAGAACGGCGACGGCGACAAGCGCGTCGCCGAGGTGGACCGGGCCGCCGAGGCCGAGCGGATGCAGCTGGAGGACTCGCTGCGCCGGCTGGCCAAGACGCTGCACGGGGCGCTGACCCACCGCCGCCGGGTGTCGCCGCAGGGCCGGGTCGACTCCGGGCGCACGATGCGGCGGAACATGCGCTACGACGGCGTCCCGTTCAACCCGGTCACGGTGCGGCGCGCCGAGGACAAACCACGGTTGGTCGTACTGGCCGACGTGTCGCTGTCGGTGCGGGCCACGGCGCGGTTCACCCTGCATCTGGTGCACGGCCTGCAGGACCTGTTCGGGCAGGTGCGCTCGTTCGGGTTCGTCTCCGACCTCGTCGAGATCACCGATCTGTTCGCCGACCACCCGGTGGAGAAGGCGCTGGGGCTGGTGTTCGGCGGCGACCTGCTCGACGTCGACGCGAACTCGCACTACGGCCTGGCGTTCGGGCAGTTCCTGGAGGAGCACGGCTCGGCGGTCACCCGGCGTTCGACGGTGCTGGTGCTCGGCGACGGCCGGGGGAACGGCAACGACCCCAACATGGAGGCGTTCATCGAGATCACCCGGCGGGCCCGGGAGACGATCTGGCTGACGCCGGAACCGCGGTACTCCTGGGGGCTGGGCCGGTGTGACCTGCCCGGCTACGCCGAGTACTGCGACCGGGTGCGCGTGGTCCGGGACCTCACCGGGCTGGAGGCCACCTCGTACGAGATGGCCGGCGAACTGATCGGGCGCTGAGCATGATCGCTCTGGATCGGCTGGACAACGACCTCGCGGGCTGGCTCGACCGCACCCTGGTGGCGCCGGGACTGCTGGACCCGGCGGCGTTCGAGGACGCCTTCGTCGCGGTGGTGACCTCGGCGGCGGACGACCCGGACGACGCGTGGTCCGCCTTCTACCGCAACACCCTGGCCGCGCTGACCGGGCACCCGGTCCCCGGCGGGACCAACGCCGAGCTGGCACCGGTGCACGCGCGGGCGGCGGAGCTCGTCGTGGGCACCGACGTCGTCGAGCTCGGCTGCTGCTTCGGTTTCCTGTCGCTGCGGCTGGCCGGCTCCGGATACCGGGTCACCGCGGTGGACATCTCAGCCGGCGCCGTGGCGCTGCTGTCCCGGATGGCACCCCGGCTGGGGCTGCATGTCGACGCGGTGACCGGGGACGCCTGCGCCCCGCCGCTGGCGTCAGGGTCGGCCGACACCGTGCTCGCCGTGCACCTGCTGGAGCACCTTCCCGAGCCCGCGGGCGACGTGGTGCTGGCCGAGATGCTGCGGCTGGCCCGGCGCCGGGTGGTGGTGGCGGTGCCGTTCGAGGACACCCCCAACCCGGTCTGGGGGCACGTCCGCCGCTTCGACCCCGCCACCCTCACGGCGATGGGCGCACGGACCGGTCACCCGTTCACGGTCACCGACCATCACGGCGGGTGGCTGGTCGTCGATCCCTGACCGGCGGAGCCCAGTCGTCGCCGTCCTCGTCCTTCGCCTTCTCGTACGTGACCTTCTTGCCCCCGGCCTTCGCCCCACCCCCGGAAAACCACGAACGGCACTTTCGTTCAATAGGTTTGAACGAAAGTGCCGTTCGTGAGCACGCGGAGGGGTTGTCAGGCCCCGGCGGCGGTGGTGAGCGCCCGCTTGGTGAGCACCCGGGCCAGGTGGCGCCGGTACTCGCGGGTGGCCGCGGTGTCCGCGGGCGGGTCGGTGGCCTCGTCGGCCAGGGCCGCCGCCTCCTCGATCGACTTGCCCTCGGCCAGCGCGGCCTCGGTGGCCGACGCCCGCAGCGGGGTCGAGCCCATGTTGACCAGGCCGACCCGGCCGTCGACCACGGCGACCCCGACGATCGCCCAGTCGTTGGACCGGCGGGTGAACTTCTCGTACGCCCAGCCCGCCGACCCGGTGCGCGGCACCCGGATCTCGACGATCAGCTCGTCCGGCTCCTTCACCGAGGAGAAGACCCCGGTGTAGAACCCGGTGATCGGCACCTGCCGCTCGCCGCGCGCGCTGCGCAGCACGACGGTGCCGTTCAGCGCGAGCACCGCCGCGGGCAGGTCGGACGCCGGGTCGGAGTGGGCGAGCGAGCCGCCGATGGTGCCGCGGTGGCGGACCTGCGGGTCGCCCACCGTGCGGGCCACCGCGGGCAGCAGCGGCACCTCGGTGGCCAGCAGCTCGGAGGCCTCGATGTCCCGGTGCCGGGTACCGGCCCCGATCGCGACCTCGTCACCCTCGACGCGGACGTAGTTGAGGTCGGTCAGCCGCCCGATGTCGATGACCAGCTCGGGCGCGCCGAGGCGCAGCTTCATCACCGGCAGCAGCGAGTGGCCGCCGGCCAGGACGGTGGCGTCCTCGCCGTGCTCGGCCAGCAGCGCCAGGGCGGCGTCGACCGTCTCCGGCCGCTCGTACTCGAACGCGACGGGGATCATGCGCCCGCCTCTCCGGCCGAGAAGCCGGGAGCGGTACGCAGGGCGTCGCTCTCGGCCTCGCGCTTCTGCTCGGCGTCGGGGCTCTGCCCCGCCGCGGCGAGGACCGCGCGGACGATGTTGTGGTAGCCCGTGCAGCGGCAGAGGTTGCCCTCCAGCCCCTCCCGCACGTCGCGCTCGGTCAGGTCCGGGTTCTCCTCGATGAGGCTCACCGCCGCCATGACCATGCCCGGGGTGCAGAAACCGCACTGCAGGCCGTGCTCCTCCCGGAAGGCCTTGGCCACCGGGTGCAGCTCCCCGCCCTCGGGGGACAGCCCCTCCAGGGTGGTGACCGACCGCTGGTCGGTCTGCACGGCGAGCACCGTGCAGGACTTCACCGACTCGCCGTCGACGAGCACCGTGCAGGCGCCGCAGGACGTCGTGTCGCAACCGATGTTGGTGGCCTTGAGCCCGACGTTCTCACGCAGGTAGTGCGCCAGCAGCAGCCGCGGCTCGACGTCGGCGCTGGTCGGTTCGCCGTTGACCGTGATCTCTACCTTCACTTGGCCCCCTCCGAAGCGGCCTGGATGGCCTCCCACACCCGCAGGGGCGTGGTCGGCATGTCGATGTGGCGCACCCCGAGGTGGGACAGCGCGTCCACGACGGCGCTCTGCACCGCCGGCGTCGCGCCGATCGTTCCGGCCTCGCCGATGCCCTTCGCACCCAACGGGTTGATCGGGGTCGGGGTGGCCTGGTCCACGAGTTCGAAGCTGGGCAGCTCGGCCGCGGACGGGAAGCCGTAGTCGGCGAACGTCGCGGTCAGCGGGTTGCCCTCCTCGTCGTAGACGACCTCCTCGAGCAGCGCCTGCGAGATGCCCTGGGCGATCCCGCCGTGCCGCTGGCCCTCGGCCAGCAGCGGGTTGACGACCGGACCGGCGTCGTCGACGGTCACGATGCGCTCGACGGTGACCTTGCCGGACTCGGTGTCCACCTCGACGACCGCGACGTGCGCGCCGAACGGGAAGGTCGGCTTCTGGCTGTCGAACACCGTCGACACCGCGAGCGAGTCCTTCTCGGCGAGCTGCGCGAACGTCACGCTGGAGCCGGGCGCGCCCTTGACCGAGATGCCCTCGATGCTCTCGTCGACCACGAGGTCGTCGACGTTCGCCTCGAGCAGCTCGGCGGCCCGCTGCTTGGCCAGCTCCACCAGCTCACCCGCGGCCTGGTACACCGCGACGCCGCCGGTCTGCAGGCTGCGCGAACCCATGGTGCCCGCACCGCGCGGGATGAGGTCGGTGTCGCCGTGCTTGACGGTGATCTTCTCGATCGGGACGCCCAGGTGCTCGCTGGCGAGCATGGCCCACGCGGTGGCGTGGCCCTGGCCGTGCGGCGAGGTACCGGTCAGCACGGTCACCGTGCCGTCCGGGTGCACCTCGATGGCGGCGTCCTCGGCGAACGCGCCACCGCCGGTGATCTCGACGTAGGCCGAGACCCCGATGCCCAGCTGCCGGACGTCACCGCGCTCCCGGCGAGCGGCCTGCTCGGCCCGCAGGTCGGCGTAACCCGACGCCTCGAGGGCCTTGTCGATCGCCTTGGCGTACTCGCCGCTGTCGTACTCGACGCCGCCCTTGGTGGTGAACGGGAACTTGTCCGGGGCCACCACGTTGATCTTGCGGACCTCGGCCGGGTCCATGCCGATCTCGGCGGCGAACAGGTCCATGGCCCGCTCGATCGCCGCGGTCGCCTCGGGACGGCCGGCGCCCCGGTAGGCGGCGGTGGAGGTCGTGTTGGTGACGACGACCCGGGCCCGGGACTCGACCTTGTCGATGTCGTAGACGCCCGGGGCCATCATGCGGGTGAACTGCGGCAGGAACGTGCCCAGCCGCGGGTAGGCACCGGCGTCGGCGATGATGTCGATCCGGTAGGCCTTGACCTTGCCGTCGCGGGAGCCGCCGATGGTGATGGTCTGGTGCTGGGCGCGGCCCTGCACCATCCCGGTCATGTTCTCCGAGCGGCTCTCCGACCAGCGGACGGGCCGGCCCTGGAGCTTGGCCAGGTGCGCCACGAGCGCGAACTCCGGATCGGCGCCGATCTTCGCGCCGAACCCGCCGCCCACGTCGGGGAGGATCACGTGGACCTGGGACTTGTCCACCCCGATCCAGCCCGCGACCTCGTCACGCACGGCCTGGGCGTTCTGGCTGGAACAGAACAGCGTCACCCGGCCGTCGGAGCCCCAGGCGGCCGCGGCGGCGCGGGTCTCCAGCGGAGCCGCGGCGAGCCGCTGGTTGACGATCTCGCGGGTCACGACGACGTCGCACCCGTCGAACAGGGTGTCGTCCTGCGCGTCGTCGAGGCCCCAGCCGGCAGCGGTGTTGGTGCGGGCCTCGGGGAACAGCACCACCTCGTCGGAGGCGGCGGCCTTGAGGTCGATCACGGCCGGCAGCGGGTCGTAGTCGACCTCGACCAGGTCGGCCGCGTCCTGGCCCTGGTAGCGCTCCTCGGTGAGCACGGCGGCGACCGGCTCCCCGACGAAGCGGACCACGTCGGTGGCCAGCCAGGGACGGACCATGGCCTTGTTGGCGGCCGGGAACAGCAGCGGCGCCTCGAGGTCGAGATCGGCGCCGGTGATCACCGCGACGACGCCGGGCGCCTGACGCGCGCCCTCCACATCGATCGAGGTGATGCGCGCGTGCGCGAGTGGGGAGCGGACCAACGTCAGGTGCAGGGCACCGGTCAGCCGCTCATCGGTCAGGTCGTCGGTGTAGGTCGCGCCCCGTGTGAGGAACACCGGATCCTCGACACGGACAACGCGTGTGCCCAAGATGCTCATCGCGGCAGAGCGTATATGTCAGAACCCGAGAGTGCGCAGGTCTGCAAGCGCCTGACCTGGGGATTAGCCTAGCCTCAGCTAACCATCAGGGGTCCTGATGCAGGCCGGCCGCCGCGGTCACGGCCCGTCCGTCGCAGCCGGTGACCGGCCGACGACCGTCCGCCGTGACCGCGGCAGAGCCCACCTGACCATTCGGTCAGGTACGCGCCTCGCCCTCGTTCCACCACTCCCGGATCGCCCACAGCGGCGAGACCGGGCCGTGCCCGGCGCCGAGCGGGTAGGAGTGCCGGACCGCCTCGAGGATGTAGCGCTTGCCGAACGCCACCGCCTCCGGCTCCGTCATGCCGCGGGCCAGCCCGGCCGCGATCGCCGCGGCCATGCTGTCCCCGCCGCCGTGGGTGTTGCCGGTGTCGAACCGCGGCCCCGGCAGCTCGGTGAACGAGTGCCCGTCGTAGAGCAGGTCGACGCAACCGTCGATGTCCTCACGCAGGTGCCCGCCCTTGACCAGGACGTACCGCGGACCCAACCCGTGCAGCACCTTCGCCGCCTCGTACTGCGCCGCCCGGTCGTGCACGTCGATCCCGATCAGCAGCCGCACCTCGTCGAGGTTCGGGGTGATCACGGTGGCGCGAGGGAAGAGCAGCGTGCGGAACTTCTCGAGCGCGGAGTCGGCCAGCAACTGGTCGCCGTGCATCGACGCGGCCACCGGATCGATCACCAGCGGGGTGCGCCGGCCGGCGCCGATCCCGTTCTCGTCGCACGCGGCGGCGACCGCCTCGATGATCTCCGGACCGGCCAGCATCCCGGTCTTCACGGCGTCGAGCCCGATGTCCCCGGCGACGCTGGCGATCTGCGCCGCCACGGTCTGCGGCGGGATCTCGTGTACGCCGGTGACGCCGACGGAGTTCTGCACCGTCACCGCGCAGACGGCGAGACAGCCGTGCACCCCGCACGCGGTGAAGGTGCGCAGATCGGCCGCGATCCCCGCGCCACCGCCGGAGTCGGTCCCGGCGATGGTCATGGCGCGCGGCGGCGTGACCCCGACCGTCTGCTGTGGACTCATTCATTCACCACCGGCAGGTATACCCGACCGCCCTCCTGGTTGAACTCCTGAGCCTTCTCGTCCATCCCCGCCTCGATCGCCTCGACGCTGGTCAGTCCGTGCGCCTCGGCGTAGTCCCGGACGTCCTGGGTGATCTTCATGGAGCAGAACTTCGGGCCGCACATCGAGCAGAAGTGCGCGGTCTTGGCCGGCTCCGCGGGCAGCGTCTCGTCGTGGAAGGACTGCGCGGTGTCCGGGTCGAGGGAGAGCCGGAACTGGTCGGCCCAGCGGAACTCGAACCGGGCCTGGCTCAGCGCGTCGTCGCGGGCCTGCGCGTGCGGGTGCTCCTTCGCCAGGTCGGCGGCGTGCGCGGCGATCTTGTAGGTGATCACGCCGGTCTTGACGTCGTCGCGGTTGGGCAGGCCGAGGTGCTCCTTGGGCGTGACGTAGCAGAGCATCGCGGTGCCGTGCTTGGCGATCGTCGCCGCACCGATCGCGCTGGTGATGTGGTCGTAGCCCGGCGCGATGTCGGTGGCCAGCGGCCCGAGGGTGTAGAACGGCGCCTCGCCGCACCACTCCTCCTCCAGCCGCACGTTCTCCGCGATCTTGTGCATCGGGATGTGGCCGGGGCCCTCGATCATCACCTGGACGTTGCGCTCGCGGGCGATCCGGGTCAGCTCGCCGAGGGTGTTGAGCTCGGAGAGCTGGGCGTCGTCGTTGGCGTCGGCGATGGAACCGGGGCGCAACCCGTCGCCGAGGGAGAAGGTGACGTCGTAGGTGCGCAGGATGTCGCACAGCTCGTCGAAGTGCGTGTAGAGGAACGACTCGCGGTGGTGCGCCAGGCACCACGCGGCCATGATCGATCCGCCGCGGGAGACGATCCCGGTGACCCGCTTGGCGGTCAGCGGCACATAGCGCAGCAGCACGCCCGCGTGCACGGTCATGTAGTCGACGCCCTGCTCGCACTGCTCGATCACGGTGTCCCGGTAGATCTCCCAGGACAGCTTCGCCGGGTCCCCGTCCACCTTCTCCAGGGCCTGGTAGATCGGCACCGTACCGACCGGGACCGGCGAGTTCCGGATGATCCACTCGCGGGTCTCGTGGATGTTCTTCCCGGTGGACAGGTCCATCACGTTGTCGGCGCCCCAGCGGGTGGCCCACACCATCTTGTCCACCTCCTCCTCGATGGAGGAGGTCACCGCGGAGTTGCCGATGTTGGCGTTGATCTTCACCAGGAACTTCTTGCCGATGATCATCGGCTCGGACTCCGGGTGCTTGCGGTTGGCCGGGATCACCGCCCGGCCGATCGCGACCTCGTGCCGGACCAACTCGGCGTCGACGCCCTCGCGGATCGCGATGAACCGCATCTCGGGGGTGACGATCCCGGCCTTCGCGTACGCGACCTGGGTGACGGCACCGTCGATCGGCTCCCGGGCGGCGATCCAGGGCGCGCGAAGCGCCGGCAATCCCTCGCGCACGTCGATGTGTGCGTTCTCGTCGGTGTACGGGCCGGAGGTGTCGTAGACGTCGAAGTGCTCGCCGTTCGTCAACTCGACCCGGCGGACCGGGACGCGGATGTCGTCGGGGCCCTCGAGGTAGGCCTTGTGCGAGCCCCGGATCGGGCCGGTGGTGACGTTCGGACGAACGGAACGGTCCTGCAGAGCCGTCATGACGGCCTTCCTCCCTACGCCGGCATTACCCGGACAGGTTCTGCGGTCGGCGGCACCAGCCGCCCTCTCAGCCCGCTCTCTTACGAGCTCCCGCGTGTGTTCAGATGTGTGAACTGCCCGTCGACCGTAACCCGCTGTACCCCGACGACGCCAGGACGTGTGCGGGGATCATCCCGACGGGTGAGCGCGGGCGTTGCCCGCCCGAGTGGAGTTCCTGCGGCCGGGTGGGCACGGGTGTTTCATGGAGTCATGTCTCTGAGCGGTGAGTACGAACCGAGCCCCGAGCAGTGGGTCCGCGACCAGGTCGAGGAGTACGAGAGTTCCGGTGGTACGCGGGGTACCACGCTGAACGGCCGGCCCGTGATCATTCTGACGACCCGGGGCGCCAGGTCGGGCAAGCTGCGCAAGTCCCCGCTCATGCGCGTGGAGCACGACGGCTCCTACGCGGCCGTCGCGTCGCTGGGCGGGGCTCCGAAGAACCCGGTCTGGTACTACAACGTCAAGGCCGATCCGCAGGTCGAGCTGCAGGACGGTCCGGAACGCCGCGACTACACCGCCCGTGAGCTCACCGGCGACGAGAAGGCCACCTGGTGGGACCGCGCCGTCGCCGCCTTCCCCGACTACGCCGACTACCAGCGCAAGACCGACCGGGAGATCCCGGTCTTCGTCCTCGAGCCCACGCGCTGACGCCCCCGTGCGCGGCACGTGGTGCTCCAGCACCACTCACCGCGCACGAGGCCGTCAGGCCTGCTGCAGGGCCCCGCGCCGATCACCGCGCCGAGCAGCGCCGCGGCCGAGCCTGCCAGCGCCGCACCCAGCTGGCCGACGCCCGCACCGCGGAGCGGACGGGGCCGCCCCGCGAGCTGCACGGCGCCGTCGCGCACCACCGCCGAGACCCCCGAGCTGTTCGTGTCGCTGTCGACGGTCACGACGTACCCGGCGAACGTGCACACCAAGCTGGCCGCCCGCAACCGCGTCGAGGTCGCCGCGTGGGCGTGGGAGAACGGGCACATGCTGACCCGCGCGTGCGCGGCAGTCAGGCGAGCTCCGAGGGCACGGCGATGACGTCCACCATCGCCCCGTTGCGCAACACCGTCACCGGCAGCGGTGCGCCGATCGCGTCGCCGAAGAGCTGGCGCTGGATGCCCTGCGCGTCGTGCACCGGCTGCCGCCCGACGTCGAGCACGAGGTCGCCAGCGCGCAGCCCGGCCCGGGCCGCGGGGCTGCCCGCAATCACCTCGACCAGCCGCAGCCCGCTGCGCCGGCCGTACCGGTCGGCGACCGTGGCGGGCACCGGAGCCGGGGTGCCGACGACACCGAGGTAGGCGCGCCGGACCCGGCCGTGCGCGCGCAGCGCGTCGACGATCCGCAGGGTGGTCGAGTTGACCGGGACCGCCAGCCCGAGCCCGACCCCGGCCACCGCGGTGTTGATCCCGACGACGCGGGCGCGGGAGTCGGCCAGCGCGCCGCCGGAGTTGCCGGGGTTGAGCGCGGCATCGGTCTGGATGACGTCCTCGACCACCCGCCCGGCGCTTCCGCTGCGGGTGGGCAGCGACCGCCCGAGCGCACTCACCACGCCCGCGGTCACCGAACCGGCGAGCCCGAGCGGGTTGCCGACCGCGACCACGAGCTGCCCGACGACCAGGCCGTCGGCGTCGCCGAGTCGCACCGGGTCGGGCAGCGCCCCGGCCGGTTCGGCGCGCAGCAGCGCCAGGTCGGACAGCGCGTCGGCACCCACCACCCGCACCGCGACCTCCGAGCCGTCGACGAACTCGGCCCTACCACGCGGGGCGTCCCCGACGACGTGTGCGTTCGTGAGGAGCTCACCGTCGGCGCTGAACACGACCGCGGATCCGCTACCGCGGCGCATCCGGACCGCGGCGACCCGCCCGATGAGCTCTGCGGCCACCGTGCTGACCGTCCGGGAGTATGAGTCGAGCTCGTCCATCTCGCCCGCCTTGTGCGCTTACAGCGTTGCACCTGGCGAACGTCGCACGGCCGTCTGGTGTTCCCCGTCGGCGATTCCCGGAAGTGCCGACTCACCCACCCGAAACTGCCGACTCGCGGGGAAGGGGGCTATGTCGGACCTCTCAGACCTCTTCGGCCTGCTGCGCGGCCGGGTCCCAGGACAGTCCGGGCACGCCCCAGCCGTTGCGCTTGAGGGTCTTGCGCGCGGCCCGGTCGTTGCGTCCCATCAGGCGGTCGATGTAGATCACGCCGTCGAGGTGGTCGGTCTCGTGCTGCAGGCAGCGGGCCAGGAACCCGCGGCCCTCCACCGTCACCGGCTGCCGGTCGAGGTCGACACCGGTCACCCGGGCCCAGTCGGCCCGGCCGGTCGGGAACTGCTCGCCGGGGACAGAGAGACAGCCCTCCTCGTCCTCGTCCGGGTCGGGCATGGTCTGCGGCAGCTCCGAGGTTTCCAGCACCGGGTTGACGACGACGCCGCGCTCGAACTCGCCGGTTGTCTCGTCCGGGCAGTCGTAGACGAACACCCGCAGATCGACACCGACCTGGTTGGCCGCGAGGCCGACACCGTGCGCCGCGGCCATCGTGTCGAACATGTCCGCGACGAGGGTCCGCAGCTCGTCGTCGAACACCTCGACGGGCCGGGTGGGGCGATGCAGGACGGGATCCCCGATGATGCGGATCGGTCGGACTGTCACAACGGGAGACTAATCTCGGCCCTCCGGGAGGACCTGCAGCGGCCGGATCGAGCCCCCCGATTCACGCGTCGGGGTGGCGAGTCCCTGGCCCGTTCTTGTCGGTCCCCCGTGGTCTAATGGCCGCCGTGAATGACAGCAGTGTCATTCGAGGATCTTCCAGTCAGCGCAGCGATGTCCGAGGAGCGTGATGGAGTCCGCCACGGAACCCAGCGGAGCCGCCAACTCCGCCGCCGGACCGCTCCGGGAGCTTGACCGCCGGGAGCGCGAGATCCTCGCCTTCGAGGGTCAGTGGTGGAAGTACGCCGGGGCCAAGGAACAGGCCATCCGCGAGCTCTTCGACATGTCGGCGACCCGCTACTACCAGGTGCTCAACGCGCTCGTGGACAAGCCCGAGGCGCTCGCCGCCGACCCGTTACTGGTCAAGCGGCTGCGCCGGCTGCGGGCCAGCCGCCAGCGCACCCGTGCGGCGCGTCGGCTGGGCATCGAGCCGTGGTGACGACACAGTGATCATGTCGTCGTCCGGTCGCTGACCGGCCCCCTGCGCAGACGGAGGTTGTCGTGACCGCACCCGCTTCGCCCGGGGGCTCCTCACCGCTGCGGATCGGCGGGTTCGCCCTGCTCGGCCTCGGCGTCGTCGCCGCCGTCATCGGATTCGCGACGCTGGCCGTCAGCGGAACCGGTGGCTCAGCGGCCGCCGCGCCCTCGCAGACCGCGACGGCGAGCGCGTCCGCCCCCGCGGCCACTCCGAGCCCCGGCCCGTCGGCCGACGGGTCCGTCCCGCTGCCGCACTTCGGCTCGAGCCCGACGAGCGCGACCACTGAGCCCACGATCGCGACGCCGCCACCCGCCCCGGCCCCGGCCCCGGCGCCGGTCCCCGCCGCGGGTTCCGTTGGTGGTGGCGGTGGCGCCGCTGTCGCACGGGTCCCGCTGCGGGTCTACAACAACGGCACCATCCACGGGCTCGCCGCCCAGGCCGCGCAGGACTTCCGCAACTCCGGCTGGACGGTCACCGCCGAGGGCAACTACCCGAGCGGGATCATCTCGACCAGCACCGTCTACTACCGGCCGGGCACCGACGAGCAGGCCGCCGCGCAGCTGCTGGGCAGCCAGTTCGGCCTGCGGGTCGAGCCCCGGTTCGCCGGCCTCGACGACGCCAGCCCCGGGCTCATCGTCATCGTCACGAACGACTACCAGCGCCGCTGAGCCCTAGGTGTAGCGACTCACCACGTTGTTGACAGGTCGATCCGGCGTGGCGGCTTGATCGAGGGGAGGGCCTCCGGGCGGAGTGGGTGTGTCTGACGCACCTACTCGAAACCCAGGAGGCCCTCCGTGGGGCAC
>NZ_JAAXLA010000019.1 GCF_012911935.1 Pseudonocardia acidicola
CCCCTCCGCAGGCCCTGCCGACGGCCCAGGACGCCCCGAAGGACCCGACCCGCACCACTCAGTCGGGTCGCGCCGACACCGCGTAGTAGCGTTTCCCCGTGGCCAAGCTGTTCGGCGGCCTCGGACGCCGGAACCGTCGGGGGAAGTCCCCCGACGGCACCATGACGCTCATCGAGCACCTCTACGAGCTGCGTAACCGGCTCGCGATCTCGCTCGCCGCCATCGTCGTCACCACGATCTTCGGCTACATCTGGTTCGAGGTCGCGCTGTTCCACCTGCCGAGCCTGGGCCAACTGCTCAAGTCGCCGTACTGCTCGCTGCCGGCGTCGTCGCGCGCGGTGTTCACCGCGGACGGCTCGTGCACGCTGCTCGGTACCGGTCCGTTCGACCAGTTCACGCTGCGGCTCAAGGTGGGGGCCACGGCCGGTGTCGTGCTCGCCTGCCCGGTGTGGCTCTATCAGCTCTGGGGCTTCATCACCCCGGGGCTGTACGCCAAGGAACGCCGCTTCGCGCTGACGTTCGTCTCGATCGCCGCGGTGCTGTTCGTGGCGGGTGCGGTGCTGGCGTTCCTCGTCGTCTCCCAGGGGCTGTCGTTCCTGTTGACGATCGGCAGCACAGTGCAGACCACCGCGTTGTCCGGCGATGCGTACTTCGGGTTCGTCATCGCCCTGTTGTTGATCTTCGGGGTGAGCTTCGAACTGCCGTTGCTGGTGGTCATGCTCAACCGGGTCGGCATCGTCTCCTACGAACGGCTGCGCAAGTCGCGGCGCGGCCTGATCTTCGGGTTGTTCGTGTTCGCGGCGATCGCGACGCCCGGCCAGGATCCGATCTCGATGACCGCGCTGGCGGCGGCGCTGACGATCCTGTTCGAGATCGCGATCCAGATGGCCCGGCTGCACGACCGCAGCAAGGCCCGCAAGCGCGCCGCGGAGGGCTGGGACGACTGGGATCCCGACCAGCCCTCGCCGATCGACACCGCGCCGAGCCGGCTGGACTCCAGCCCGACCCGCATCGAGCCGTCGCCGATCGACACCACCCCGGCCCCTGAGGTCGCCGCCCGCCGTCTGGACGACGTCACCTGACGCCGGAGCGCGCCCCTTCCGGTGCGACACGTGACGGGTATGACAGGTCCCGATTCGGCGGATGTGGAAGCCTGGACGACGTGGCCAGCAGTCCTCCGGCTCCCGCGCAGGCCTACGCCGCCGCGAAAGCCCGCGTCGCCCGCCCCCGGTTGACCGAGTTCGCCGGCAGCCTGCCCTTCGATCTCGACGACTTCCAGCGCGCCGCCTGCAACGCGCTCGAGGACGGTCACGGGGTCCTGGTGTGCGCGCCCACCGGCGCGGGCAAGACCGTCGTCGGCGAGTTCGCGGTCCACCTGGCTTTCGCCCAGGGGCTCAAGTGCTTCTACACGACGCCGATCAAGGCGCTGTCGAACCAGAAGTACGCCGACCTCGTCGAGCGCTACGGCAGCGACGCCGTCGGCCTGCTCACCGGCGACACCAGCGTCAACGGCGACGCCCAGGTGGTCGTGATGACCACCGAGGTGCTCCGGAACATGATCTATGCGGAGTCGTCGGCGCTGGAGCACCTCGGCTACGTCGTGATGGACGAGGTGCACTACCTGGCCGATCCGTTCCGCGGCGCGGTGTGGGAGGAGGTCATCCTCCAGCTCCCCGAGCACGTCGCCCTGGTCAGCCTGTCGGCGACGGTGAGCAACGCGGAGGAGTTCGGCGACTGGCTGGTCACCGTGCGCGGCGACACCACCGTCGTCGTCGACGAGCACCGGCCGGTGCCGCTGTGGCAGCACATGATGGTCGGCAACCGGATGCTCGACCTGTTCGCCGGCGAGGATGCCGCCGGTGAGCTGCAGGTCGACCCGGACCTGGTGCGCCACACCCAGGAGTTGGACCGGCAGAGCGCGATGGCGGGCTGGGACCGTGGCGGCCGCGGCCGCGGACGGTCCGGGCCGCCGCGGCGCGGCGGCGGCTACCGCCCGCCGTCACGGATCACCGTGATCGACCGGCTGGACCGGGAGGGGCTGCTCCCGGCGATCACCTTCGTGTTCAGCCGGGCGGGCTGCGACGCCGCCGTCGGCCAGTGCGTTCGGTCCGGGCTGCGGCTCACCACCGACGCCGAGGTCGCCGAGATCCGGCGCATCGTGGAGAAGCACACCGGCGATCTGCCGCAGGCCGACCTCGGTGTGCTGGGCTACTGGGAATGGCGCGAGGCGCTCGAGCGGGGCATCGCCGCGCACCATGCCGGGCTGCTGCCCGCGTTCAAGGAGACCGTCGAGGAGCTGTTCGTCAAGGGCCTGGTGCGCTGCGTGTTCGCCACCGAGACCCTCGCCCTCGGGATCAACATGCCGGCCCGCACCGTCGTGCTGGAGCGGCTCGTCAAGTTCAACGGCGAGTCGCTCGCCGAGCTGACACCGGGGGAGTACACCCAGCTCACCGGCCGGGCCGGGCGCCGCGGCATCGACATCGAGGGGCACGCCGTCGTCATCTGGCAACCCGGCGTGGACCCGGTCAAGGTCGCCGGTCTCGCCTCCACGCGCACCTACCCGCTGCGCAGCTCGTTCCGGCCCGGCTACAACATGGCCGTCAACCTGGTCGGACGCCTCGGTGTGGCCGCCGCCCGCGAGCTGCTGGAGCAGTCGTTCGGCCAGTTCCAGGCCGACCGCTCGGTCGTCGGGCTGTCCCGGCGCATCGAACGCAACGAGGAGGCCCTGGCCGGGTACGCGGAGTCGATGCGTTGCCACCTCGGTGACTTCACCGAGTACGCCGGGTTGCGCCGTCGGGTCTCCGAGCGGGAGAAGATGCTGAGCCGCCAGGGCGTCGCCGACCGCCGCCAGGCCGCGGCCGACTCGCTGCGGGCGCTGCGCCCCGGTGACGTCATCGCGGTGCCGGGCGGGCGGCGCTCCGGCCTGGCCGTGGTCATCGACCCGGGGGCCGGCCCCGACGGCGACCCGCGCCCGCTGATCGTCTCCGAGGACCGCTGGTCCGGCCGGCTGTCCGCGTCCGACTTCCCGACCCCGGTGGAGCCGCTGGGGCGGATGCGGTTGCCGCGGCGGGTGGACCACCGCTCGCCGCAGGCCCGCCGCGACCTGGCGTCGTCGCTGCGCAACACGGGTTTCCGGGCCCCGGCCCCGCAACGGCGGCGTACCCGCGGGTGCGCCGTCGATGACCCGGAGCTGGCCACGTTGCGCCGGGCGCTGCGCGCGCATCCCTGCCACGGCTGCACCGACCGGGAAGCGCACGCCCGCTGGGGCGACCGCTACAACCGGCTGGAGCGCGACACCGAGCAGCTGCGCCAGAAGGTCCGGGCCACCACGCACTCGCTGGCCCGCGCGTTCGACCGGATCCGGGCGCTGCTGGCCGAGCGCGGGTACCTCGACGGCGAGGAGGTCACCGCGCACGGAGAGCGGCTGGCCCGGCTGTGGGGCGAGTCGGATCTGCTCGCCGCGGAGTGCCTGCGCCACGGCGTCTGGGAGGGCCTCGAGCCGGCGGAGCTGGCGGCGGTGGCGTCCGCGCTGGTCTACGAGGCGCGCCGGGACACCGGACCGGTGCCCCGGGTGCCGAGCGGGCCGGTGTCCGAGGCGCTCGCCGCGACGGTGCGGATCTGGTCCGAGCTGGAGGCCGACGAGCGCCGGCACAAGGTCGACCGGACCCGCGAGCCCGATCTCGGGTTCGCCTGGCCGATGCACCGCTGGGCCCGCGGCGAGTCGCTGGCCCAGGTGCTGGCCGCCGCCGAACAGAACGGCCACGAACTCTCCGCCGGGGACTTCGTCCGCTGGTGCCGGCAGGTGCTCGACCTGCTCGACCAGGTCGCCGGGGTGGCCGGGCGGTCGACGCCGGTCGGCCGGGCCGCGATGCAGGCCGGGGCCGCGATCCGGCGCGGCGTGGTCGCCGTCGGTGCGGTGTGAGGCCATGGTCGGCACGCACCACACGCACCCCTGTCCGTGCCGGGATGGCGACCCGATGTGGGGGGCGGCCGTCCCGGTTCCACCCCCAAGCAGATGGTCGCTGTGCTTTGATCGCCGCACCATCAGGCACGAGGAAGGTCGGCGATGAGCACGCCCCAGGGCTCGAACCCCCCGCACGGCAACTCTCCGGACCAGGGTGACGCCGGCGCTGCAGGGTCGCCGGACCAGCCCGCCGAGCAGCCCGTATGGGGTCAGCAGCCGGCCGGCGGCTGGGGGCAGCAGGCGGCCACCTGGAACCAGCAGGGCTGGGACCAGCAAGGCGGCCGGCAAGCCTGGCCGCAGCAGGGCTGGGGGCAGCCGCAGGCCGGCCAGCAGGCGTGGACCCAGCCCCAGGGGCAGGCATGGGGTCCGCAGCCGACCCCGCAGTGGGACCAGCAGAGCTGGGGCCCGCAGCCGACCCAGCAGACCGCCGCAGTGAGCAAGAAGCGCCTGCTTCCGTTGATCGTCGTCGCCGCAGCCGTCCTGGTGATCGCGGTGGTCGGGGTGCTCGGCTTCTGGAAGCCCGGTTTCTTCAACACCCGAGTCTTCGACCAGACCGCACTGCAGAACGGCGTCCAGCAGGTCCTCACCCGCGACTACGGCCACGAGGTCAGCAACGTGAGCTGCGGGCAGAACATCGAGGTGACGACCGGGGCCACGTTCACCTGCGACGCGACCGTCGACGGCGAGCGGCTGAAGGTGCCGGTCAAGGTCACCAGCGACGACGGGCACTACGAGGTCGGCCGGGTCTGAGCGGCCCCGCACGACCGTGCGCATCGGCGTCGCCACCCTGGGCCCGAGGAGCTGCGGGCCCGCACACCCTGTTCGCCACCGCGATCCATCACGGCCCACTCACCGACGATGAATGGGATCTGACGCAGGCGTCCTCGCCCCCGGCCGCACGATGGGCGTGCGCGAGGAGCGGTTCGGCTACGGGGTGGCCGGCCGTGCCCGCACCACCGCTGTCGCGCTCGGTCCCGCCGGGTGGCCCGACGGCGCCGACGCGCTGTTCGGGACCGCCGAGGCCCCGTGGTGCGGCACGTTCTTCTGAGCGGACCGCACTCAGCCGCGCAGCGCCGCGGTCAGCCGTTGCACCGACGTACCCAGACCCCAGCGCTCCGCGAGGGCGGCGAGCCGGTCGGGGTCGGCAGGTGCGGCGGGCAGCGCGTCGGCGCGGTCGAGCCGGACCGGGGCGTCGAGCGCCACCCGGACCACCGGCTCGACGACGGCGAGGTAATCGGCCGCGGCGGCCAGCTTGGCGCGCAGCGTGGCGGCCAGCCGGGAGTCGCCGCGGTCCTCGACGCCGGCGCGCAGCTCCGCCCACGAGTCGAACCGGGTGACCAGCGTGGCGGCGGTCTTCGCGCCGACCCCGGGCACGCCGGGCAGCCCGTCGGAGGGATCGCCACGCAGCATCGCGAGCTCGGCGTACGCCTCCCCGGCCCGGGTCACCGGCACCCCGTACTTGGCCGCGACCTCCGCCGGCCCGAGCGTCTCGGCCTTCGCCAGCCCGCGCCCCACGTAGATCACGCGGACCGGGGTCGGCTCGTCGCGCACCACCTGCATCAGATCCCGGTCGCCGCTGACCACCTGCACCGGGTCCTCGCGCTCGGCGGCGGCGAGGGTCCCGATGACGTCGTCGGCCTCGTAGCCCTCGGCGCCCCCGGTCGCGATGCCGACCGCGTCGAGGACCTCCAGCAGCACGGGGACCTGCGGGGCGAGGGTGTCGGGTACCTGCTCGGGGATGCCCGCGGGTGCGGTGGCCGCGCTGTCGTCCTCGTTGCCCAGCACCCGGTGCGCCTTGTACGACGGCAGCGCCTGCACCCGGAACGCCGGCCGCCAGTCCAGGTCCAGGCACGCCACCAGCCGGGTCGGCCGCCGCTCGGCGACGAGCCGGGCGACCATGTCGCAGAAGCCACGGACGGCGTTGACCGGTGTCCCGTCCGGGGCGGTCACCGACTCCGGCACCCCGTAGTAGGCGCGGAAGTACAGGCTGGCGGCGTCCAGCAGCATCAACGACGGCGCAGGCGAGGTCACGGCGCCACAGCTTGCCAGGCCGGCCGCGGCCCGGCCGTTCGGGACCGGCCCGCGAGCGGCGCCGGACCGTGCGGGAATACGCTGCCGGCATGACTTCGGCCGTCCCCACCGAGCTGCTCGCCGAACGCCTGCGCCGGGCCGGTGAGGTCGCCGCCGAACAGGGCGTCGACCTGATGCTGGTCACCCCGGGCACCGACCTGAAGTACCTGATCGACGCCGACGGGGAGTCGCACGAGCGGCTCACCTGCCTGGTGCTGCCCGCCGTCGGGCACCTGGCCCCGCCGGCACTCGTCGTGCCCCGGCTGGAGGCCCCCGGGCTCGCCGGGCTGCCGCTGGACGAACTCGGCGTCGAGGTCGTCACCTGGACCGACGGCGAGGACCCGTACCTGCTGGTCAGTGACCTGGCGGGCGGGCCGACCCGGATCGCGGTGGCCGACGAGATGCCGGCGCGGCACGTGCTCGGGCTGCGCGACGCGTTCGCGGGCGTGACCCAGACGCTGGCCGGCCCGGTGATCCGCGAGCTGCGGATGCGCAAGGACGCCGCCGAGATCGCGCAGCTGCGCGCGGCCGGGGCGGCGATCGACCGGGTGCACGCGCGGATGGGCGAGTTCCTCAAGGTCGGGCGCACCGAGGCGCAGGTCGGTGCGGACATCGCGGCCGCCATCGTGGAGGAGGGCCACACCTCCGCCGCGTTCGTCATCGTCGGCTCCGGGCCCAACGGAGCCAGCCCGCACCACGACGTCTCCGACCGGGTGATCGAGAGCGGCGACGTCGTCGTGGTCGACATCGGCGGCCCGCTGCCCGGCGGCTACTACTCCGACAGCACCCGCACCTACGCGGTCGGCGCCGAGCCGTCGGCCGAGGTGCGCGAGACCTACGCGGTGCTGCAGGCCGCCCAGGAGCGTGCCGTGCAGGCCGTCCGGCCCGGAGCGACCGCCGAGGACATCGACGCCGCCGCCCGGGAGCCGATCACCGCTGCCGGGTTCGGGCCGCAGTTCGTGCACCGCACCGGGCACGGCATCGGGCTCGACGTGCACGAGGAGCCCTACGTCGTCGGCGGCAACACCCTGCCGCTGGAGCCGGGCATGGCGTTCAGCGTGGAGCCGGGCATCTACCTCGACGGGCAGTGGGGCGCCCGGATCGAGGACATCGTCGTGGTGACGGAGACCGGCGTGGAACGCCTGAACAACCGCCCCCGCAACCTCACCGTCCTGTAGCGCCCGCCGCCCACCCCGCGGCGTGGGGTGGGCACGCTCAGGCGGCTGCCGGGGTCGGTGCGGGCGTCACGGAGTGCAGCTTGCCGTCCGCGCCGACCAGGCAGGCCGCGCGCTGGACGCCGGCGCGGACGAACTCGCCCAGGCAGCCGCCGATCTGCTCGTGCCCGGCGGCGTTCGGGTGGAACGACTCCTGGAACAGGTGGAAACCGATCGCGTCGAGCTTGCCGTACACCAGCGCCTGCGGGTCGACGGTGATCCGCCGCTGCCACTCCGCGGAGTGGCCGGTCCGGCTGCACGCCTCGTGGCCCTCGGTGGCCCGGGACAGGTCGAGGAACCGGACGCCGGTGCGCTCGGCGACGCCGCGCAGCGTGTCGGACAGCGCCGGGAACAGCACGGTGCGGCCCCAGCCGGCGTCGGCCCGGCTGAACGGACAGCCCTCGACGCCGTGCAGCGGGCCCATCGTCTCCGTGACCGGGGAGGCGTAGGACGCGAGCACGAACGCGTAGGCGTCGTCGGCATATCCGGCCCGGCGCATCGCCGTCCGGACGTCGCCCACCGCGGCCTCGACCTTCGGCGCCAGCGCCGCCATCCGGCCCGCCACGGTGGGGCCGAGGGTGTCGCGGCAGGGCCCGATGGTCGGGTCGAGGAACGTGCGGATGCAGGCGATCCCGATCGCCGTGAGCTCGGCGTCGTCGTTCGCACCGATCTGCAGCGTCACCACGGTGACCCGGTAACGGGTGGCCACGCCGATCAGCCGGGCGGCCTGCGAACCCTCGGTGTAGTGCGTCGCCGTGCCGAACCGGACGTCGCTCGTGTCGGCGCCGGAGCAGGCGAGGTTGACCGCCTCGTCGGCCAGGCCGGCGCGGTACACGTACGCGGCCGGCGAGCGGTGGCACCAGTCGCCGTTCTCCCCGCGGGTGCCGGGTTCGTAGCCGTCGGCGCCCTCCCCGGAGGCCGCACTGTCACCCAGGGCGACGACGGCGGTGGGCCGGGTGTCCGCGGCCGGTGCGGCGGGCTGCGCCGCCGCGGGTGCGGCGCCGAGCACCGCGATCGTGATCGCGGCACCGAGGACGGGGAGCAGGCGGCTGGAGAGCGGCACGGCGGCGACGTTGCCAGCTCGGGGAGCCGCTGACCAGGACATTCACCGCCTACTGTGGATAACTTGCGCAGCCGCACCGCGAGGAGCAACCGGGCATCACCGAGCGCGACCGAAGATCATCCGTTAGGCGCAACGGCGTCCCCTCCGGGGAACCCCGAGATCATCTCCGGGCGTTCACCGAGGACAGGCTCTCCTGCAGACGGGAGAGTGGACCGCAGCGGCGAGATCCGCCGCGCAGGAAGGAGCCATCGGTGGCATCGACCCTCACCCGTCCCCGGCACGGGAAGGTCATCGCCGGCGTCTGCGCCGGCATCGCGGAGCGTTTCGGCTGGAGCCCCAACCTGCTTCGGCTGCTGTTCCTGCTGTCCTGCCTGCTGCCCGGTCCACAGTTCGTCGTCTACATCGTGCTGTGGGTGCTCATGCCCAGGCGGCCCTACTGATCCGGGTGCGATAGACCTGGGCCGGTGACCCGCACCCTGCTGATCGGCGCCCGGGTGCTCGACCCGGGCGCCGGCCCCGGCCCGACCGCCCTGGAGACCGTCGACGGGCGGATCAGCTGGACCGGCTCGGCCGCCGAGGCCCGGGACCGGGCCGGCGGTGCCGTCGTGCACGACGTCGACGGCGCCGTCCTCAGCCCGGCCTTCGTCGACGCGCACGTGCACACCACCGCTTCCGGGCTGCTCGTCGACGGGCTCGACCTCACCGGCTGCCGCTCGCCGGCGGACCTGCTGGACGCGGTCGCCGCGCGCGCGGCCGCCCGGCCCGGCACGGTGATCTGGGGACACGGCTGGGAGGACAACCGCTGGTCCCCGGCCCGCCCGCCGACCCGCGCCGAACTCGACCGGGCCGCCGGTGGGTCGCCCGTCTACCTCAGCCGGGTCGACGTGCACTCGGCCCTCGCGTCCTCGGCGCTGCTGGAGCGGGCCCCGGCCGCCGTCGGTGCCGCCGGCTGGTCGCCCGACGGCCCGCTCTCCGCCGACGCGCACCACCACGTGCGCCGGGCGGCGCTGGCCGCGATCACCCCGGACCAGCGCCGCGCGGCGCAGCGAGCGTTCCTCGACGACGCGGCCCGGCGCGGGGTCGCCGTGGTCCACGAATGCGCCGGGCCCGACATCTCCGGCCGCGACGACCTGGCCGACCTGCTCGCGCTCGACACGGGCGTGCAGGTCGTCGGGTACTGGGGCGAGCCGGTCGCGACCGCGGCCGAGGCGCGCGAGCTGCTCGCCGCGACCGGGGCGCACGGCCTGGCAGGCGACCTGTTCGTCGACGGTTCGCTCGGCTCCCGCACGGCCGCGCTGCGCGCCCCGTACGCCGACGCCCCGGGTTGCACCGGCAACCGGTACCTCGCCGCCGACGCGATCGGCGCGCACCTCGCGGCGTGTTCCGCCGCGGGCGTGCAGGCCGGCTTCCACGTGATCGGCGACGCCGGGGCGGATCTCGTCCTGGCCGGGCTGGCCCACGCCGCCCGGGAGGTGTCACCGGCGGCCGTGCGCGCGGCCCGGCACCGGCTCGAGCACCTGGAGATGGTCGACGCCGCGCAGGCCCGGACGCTGGGCGAGCTCGGCGTGACGGCGAGCGTGCAGCCCGCGTTCGACGCGGCGTGGGGCGGCACCTCGGGCATGTACGCGGCCCGGCTGGGCGCCGCCCGGGTGGCCGCGATGAACCCGTTCGCGATGCTGCACCGCGCCGGGGTGACGCTGGCGTTCGGCTCGGACGCCCCGGTCACCCCGGTCGACCCGTGGGGCACCGTCCGCGCGGCGATGCGGCACACCACCCCGGACTCGGCGGTCGACGCCGCCGTGGCGCTGGCCGCCCACACCATCGGCGGGCATCGCGCCGCGGGCTCCGCCGACCCGGCAGCCGGGCGGCTGATCCCGGGGGCGGCGGCCAGCTACGCGCTGTGGGACGGCGCCGGGCCGCTGGACGGGGCAGCAGGCACCCCGACGTGCCTGCGCACCGTGCACCACGGGCGGGTGCTGTTCGACGCGGCAGCGGGCCGCTGAGGGCACCACCGGGCCCACCCGACATGGTGCGGGGGCCACCGGCGCTGCCCGGCCCCGTCCGGTTGTGGCATCATCTCGCCCGTGATCGACCGGACCAGCTGCCGCCCGCTCGCCGGGTGCTGCTGTCCGGGGTGTCTGCAGGGCTGTCGGCGCTGTCTGCGCTGTCGCCCCACCCACTGACCCCCGGATCCGTCCATCGCGCCGCCGTCGCGGCCCGCACCGTCTGTGATCACATCTGATGCTCAACGCCCCCGACCTGCGCGGTCAGACCGTTCTCGCCCTGCACGCCCACCCCGACGACGAGGCGATCTTCACCGGCATCACGCTGTGCCGCCTCGCCGACGCCGGCGCCCGCGTCGTCCTGGTCGTCGCCACCGGCGGTGAGCTGGGCGAGTCGCGGGTGCCGCTGGGGCCCGGTGAAACCGTCACCCGGCGGCGCGTCGCGGAGCTGGAGCGCTCGGCGGCGCTGCTGGGGGTGTCCCGGCTGGTACTGCTCGGACACCGCGACTCCGGGCTGCCCGGCTGGCCCAGCGCTTCGCACGCCCGCGCGCTGGCCGCCGCCGACCCGCTCGCCCTGGCCGGCCGGGTCGCCGAGCTGGCCGCCGCCGAGGGCGCCGGCACGCTGATCTACGACGACGAGCAGGGCATCTACGGCCATCCCGACCACCGCGCGGCGCACCACATCGGCGCCATCGCCGCCGAGCTGACCGGCGCGACCGGCTACCGCATCACCGTCGACCGGGAGCATCTGCACGTCAGCGCCCGCGGGGCGCACCTGGTGCACGGCGCGGCCGGCGCCGCGGACGTCGCTTTCGGCCGGGTCACCGCCGAGATCACGCTGGCCGTGGCGGGCGGGCCGGAGCACCTCGAGCGCAAGCGCGCCGCGATCACCGCGCACGCCAGTCAGGTCGACCCCGAGCAACTGCCGGCCGACGAGTTCGCCGCCGCCTACGGCTACGAGTGGTTCGTGCGCGCCGGCGCGCCGGGGGTGCTCGACCTGCTCGGGAACGCACACCTGCTGGCCGGTGCGGTGGTGGCCTGAGCGGCGGCCGGAGCGGGTGCGTAGCGGCCTCACCGTAGGCTGCCCGGGTGGCCGCACCACCCGTCGACACCCCCGCGGAGCCGGAGCCGGCGGCCCGCTCGCTCCACCATGCCAGATATGTTCTCGCCGCCCGGTTGCTGATCGCGACCGGCGCCGGCGCACTGCTCTACCTCAGCTTCCCGCCGCGCACCCTGTGGTGGCTCGCCCCGGTGGCGTTCGCGCTGCTCGGCGCTGTGCTCCGCGGCGTGCGGGCCCGCGCCGGCTTCGGCTACGGGTGGCTGTTCGGCGCCGGGTTCCTCGTCCCGCTGCTCAGCTGGATCGGCAGTTTCGTCGGCCCTGCGCCGTGGCTGGTGCTCTGCGCCTTCGAGGCGCTGTTCCTCGGCCTCGCCGGCGCCGGGATGGCGCTGGTCTCCCGGCTGCCGGGCGCACCGTTCTGGGCCGCTGCGGTGTGGATCGGCGGGGAGGCGCTGCGCAGCCGGATCCCGTTCGGCGGGCTGCCGTGGGGCCGGGCCGGGTTCGGCCAGCCCGACGGTCCGCTGCTGCCGGTGGCCTCGATCGGCGGCGTGCCGCTGCTGTCCTTCGTCACCGTGCTGGCCGGGCTCGCGCTGGCCGAGGCGATCCGGCGCGCGCTCCGCCCGGTGCCCGGGATGAGCCGGCGGATGGCGGCGGCGCCGGCGCTGCTGGTCGTGCTCACGCTGGTGGCGGGCCCGGCCGCGAGCATGGTCCCGGTCGCCCGGACGGCGCCGGACCGCACCGTGACCATCGCCGCGATCCAGGGCAATGTCCCGCGGCTGGGCCTGGACTTCAACGCCCAGCGGCGCGCCGTGCTGGACAACCACGTCCGGGTCACCCTGCAGCTCGCCCGCGACGTCGCCGCCGGCCGGCAGCCGAAGCCCGATCTGGTGATCTGGCCGGAGAACTCCTCGGACATCGATCCGCTGCGCAACGCCGACGCGGCCGTCGAGATCGACCAGGCCGCCGACACGATCGGCGCCCCGATCCTGGTCGGGGCGGTTCTGCTCAACCCGGACGGGAAGACCACGACCAACTCCGCGCTCGTCTGGCAGCCGGGGATCGGGCCCATCGAGCGTGACGACAAGCGCCGCGTGCAGCCCTTCGGGGAGTACCTGCCGTGGCGGCCGTTCTTCAGCCTGTTCTCCAGCTATGCCGCCCGCGCCGGGTACTTCGTGCCGGGGCCGGGGCCGGGCGTGGTGTCGATGGCCGGGGTGCAGGTCGGGATCGCGATCTGCTGGGAGATCGCGTTCGACGACCTCGTCTCGGACAGCGTCCGCGCGGGCGCCACGGTGCTCGCCGTCCCGAGCAACAATGCCACGTTCGGTCTCACCGAGATGACCTACCAGCAGCTGGCGATGTCACAGGTACGCGCGGTCGAGCACGACCGTTCGGTGATCGTCGCGACCACCAGTGGGGTGAGCGCGACGATCACGCCCGACGGTACGGTCACCGCGAGCACCCGGCAGTTCGCGCCGGGGACCCTGGTCGATCGGACCGTCTTGCACAGCACCACTACGCTGGCAACCCGGTTGCGGTCGGTACCTGAGTGGGTGCTGACCGCGTTAGGCGTGGTGGCGGTTGCCGTTGCGGTCCTCGGGACCCGGCGCGGCCGTGTGAGGCCGGGTTCCAGACCCGCGGGCCGGACGGCCCAGGCAGGAGAAGACGAGGATGACTGAGCCCACGGGGCCAGTACTTGTGGTGATCCCGACGTACGACGAACGGGACAACCTCGGCCCGGTGGTGAAGCGGCTGCACGCCGCGGTGCCCGCTGCAGATGTTCTCGTCGTGGACGACGCCAGCCCCGACGGCACGGGCGAGCTGGCCGACGAGATGGCCGCCGCGGACCCGCGGATCCGTGTCCTGCACCGGGCGGGGAAGGCCGGCCTGGGCGCCGCCTACCTGGCCGGTTTCGCCACCGCGCTGCAGGGCGAGCACCAGGTCGTCGTCGAGATGGACGCCGACGGCTCGCACGCCCCCGAGGACCTCCCGGCCCTGCTCGAGGCCCTGTCCGACGCCGATGTGGTGCTCGGCTCCCGGTACGTCGAGGGCGGCCAGGTGCTGAACTGGCCTGCGCACCGCGAGTGGCTCTCCCGCGGCGGCAACCTGTACTCCCGGCTCGCCCTGGGCGTGCCGATCCGCGACATCACCGGCGGGTACCGGGTGTTCCGCCGCCAGGTGCTCGAGGAGCTCGACCTCGACGAGGTCGCCTCGCAGGGTTACTGCTTCCAGGTCGACGTCGCGTGGCGCGCCGTGCAGGCCGGGTTCCGGGTGCGCGAGGTGCCGATCACCTTCGCCGAGCGCGAGCGCGGCTCGTCGAAGATGAGCGGGGCGATCGTCGGGGAGGCGCTCTGGCGGGTCACCCGCTGGGGGCTGGCGCACCGGTTCCACCGCCTCCGCCGCGGCGACCGGGCCGCCGCAGGCCAGGTCAACGCCTGATCGCGCAGGGCCGGCTGTCAGGCTTGTACCCGTGAGTCAGCCTCGCGAGGAACTGAGCTGGGAGGGGTTCGGCGCCGCGTCGCGAGAGCTCGCCCAGCAGATCGCCGACAGCGGTTACCGGCCGGACATCATCCTGGCGATCGCGCGCGGCGGGCTGTTCGTCGCCGGCGCCCTCGGCTACGCGCTCGACGTGAAGAACCTGCACGTCGCGAACGTGGAGTTCTACACCGGCGTGGACGAGCGGCTGCCGCTGCCGATCATGCTGCCGCCGGTGCCCAACGTCGTCGACCTCTCCGGGGCCCGGGTGCTCATCGCCGACGACGTGGCCGACACCGGGGCCACGCTCAAGCTGGTCCGCGACTTCTGCTCCGGCCACGTCGCCGCCGTCCGCTGCGCGGTGATCTACGAGAAGCCGGGCAGCGAGGTGCGCTGCGAGTACGTGTGGCGGTGTACCGACCGGTGGATCAACTTCCCGTGGTCGAGTGTGCCGCCGGTGGTGAAGCGCGACGGGCAGGCCGGCGACGCCTGAGCGCGGCCGCCGGCCGACACCTGGCCGACGGATCAGGGCGTGGCCCGGGGGAGCGGGGCCGGGGCGACGGTCAGCCGGACACGACGAAGCCGGGCCCCGCGGGAGGTGGCCCGGCTTCGTCGTGGCTCAACGCGTCAGCAGATCAGGCGATCTCTGCGCGACGCTCCCGCAGGAGCTCGAGGCGCTCGGCGAGCAGGTCCTCCAGCTCGGCCACGGTGCGCCGCTCCAGGAGCATGTCCCAGTGCGTACGCGGGGGCTTGGCCTTCTTCTGCTCGGGCTCGACGCCGTCGACGCGCTTGCCGATGCCGCCCTGGGGCGATTCCCAGGTGGCGGGCGGCTCGGCGTCGTTGGCGAAGGGCACCTCGAACTCGTGGCCGCTCGGGGACACATAGCGGACGATCTGCCGCGGCGCCAGGTCGTGGTTGCGGTCGGTCTCGTAGCTGACAGCCCCGAGCCGGCTGCCACGGAGCACGCGGTCGGCCATGCGTCATCCTCCCGGTTGAACAGAGCCGAGGGAGGCTCCCTCGACGTAATCTCGACTACATGGGGTGTAACGTCTGCGGTGCAGGCGTCATTCCCGCCGTTGGGGTGTTCACTCACCGGTGGTGCCCGCACATGGCTGGACTCCGGATCCGTGCCCGCCCCGACTCGAGAGTGTCCCCCATTCGTCGCCTTGGCACACGCGCTTGTGACGTGTCAGCCACTTGTGACTTACGTCACCGCTGGCGCACTCATTGTTTACACGCCCGCCGGATCGGCGTTACGGACCGTGCGAACCACCCGTCCGACCGGCACCCGGGGGAGCAGCGCGGAGCCGATCACGCAGCGGTCACCGGCGGGCGGACCGGCCAGAGCGCGAGCAGGCCCAGACCGAGCACCACCAGGATGCCGACGATGCCCGCGCGATCGGCGTGGAACAGGAACGTGAACAGGCCGAACAGGGTCGGCGCGAGGAACGACACCGCGCGCCCGGTGGTGGCGTAGAGGCCGAACATCTGGCCCTCCTGCCCGGGCGGGGTGAGCCGGGCCAGGTAGGTGCGCGAGCACGACTGCGCCGGCCCGACGAACAGGCACAACCCCAGCCCGAAGATCCAGAACACGGTGGGCCCGGACAGGAACAGCAGGATCACGCCGCAGGTCATCATGCCCAGCAGCGCGCCGACGATCACCGTCTTCGGCCCGACCCGGTCGTCCACCCGCCCTGCGGTCAGCGCCCCGGCCGCCGAGACGACGTTCGCGGCCACACCGAAGAGGAGCACCTCGCCCGGGTCGATGCCGTAGACGCGCACGGCGAGCACCGCACCGAAGGTGAAGATCGCGGCCAACCCGTCGCGGAACAGCGCGCTCGCGCCGAGGAAGTACACGGTGTGCGGGCTGGTGCGGTAGAGGTCCCGCAGGTCGGTGAACAGCCGCCGGTAGGACCCGACGACGCCGAGGTGGGCCTCCCGGCCGGGCCGGGCCGGTGCCTCCGGGACCGTGAGCAGCAGCGGCAGTGCGAACAGCGCGAACCAGGCGGCCGCGAGCAGGGCGACCACCCGGATGTTGAGCCCGCCCTCGGTGCTCACCCCGAGCAGGCCGCGGGCCGGCCCGTCCCCGGCGATCAGCCCGAGGTAGACCACCAGCAGCAGCACGATCCCGCCGAAGTAGCCCATCGACCAGCCGAAACCCGAGACCCGGCCGATCGTGTCCGGGGTGGAGACCTGGCGCAGCATCGCGTTGTAGGACACCGAGGCCAGCTCGAAGAAGATCGAGCCCAGGGACAGCAGCAGCAGGCCCAGCCACAGGTAGCCGTAGGAGTTGCGGACGGCGAAGAGGCCGACCATCGAGGCCACCACCAGCGCCGTCCAGACGGCCACCGAGCGCCGCCGCCTGCCCCCGTCGGACTGCTGGCCGATCACCGGGGCGAGCAGCGCGATGATCAGCCCGGCGACGCCCAGCGACCAGCCCAGCCAACTGTTCGCACTGATCGACCCGGGCAGGTCCTTGCCGACCGAGTCGGTCAGGTAGACCGAGAAGACGAAGGTGAGGATGACGGCGTTGAACGCGGCCGAGCCCCAGTCCCACACCCCCCAGGCGACGATCTGGCTCCGCGTGGCGGGCACGTCGACGGAGCCTCCCGGCGGTGCGGCAGCGGTGCTCACGGCGCGATGCTAGCGGCGGAGGGAACGATCAGGCGGCCCACTCGCCGCGGTCGCGCAACAGGTCGCGCAGCAGGTCGGGACGGTCGGAGAGCAGCCCGTCGACGCCGAGGTCGAGCAGCTCGCCCATCTGCACCGGATCGTTGACCGTCCACACGTGCACCTCGCGGTCCGAGTCGTGCGCGACGCGCAGCAGGTCGGAGTCGACGACGGTGAGCGCGCCGAAGCGATGCGGCAGCTGGGCGAGCCGGCCGCGCACGGCGGGCAGCACCGGCAGCTCGGCGAGCCCGGAGAACGGCGCGGGCAGCGCCCCCAGCCAGGCCCGGCCGCGCAGCCCGAACGCCGAGTTCTGCGCCATCGACGTGAACAGCCGGGCGCCGCCACCGGCGCGGGCCCGGCGCAGCCAGCGCTCGTTGTAGCCGCCGATGCAGACCCGGTCCCAGGCGGCGGTGCGGTCGAGCGCTGTCAGGGTCGGGACGACGGCGGCGTCGGACTTCAGCTCGATCGTGACCCGGGTGTCGGGCAGCTCGGTGAGCACGTGCTCGAGCCGGGGCACCGGCTCCCGGCCGCGCACCTTGGCCCGCTCGATCTGCGCGGCGGGCAGGTGGGCGAGCGGACCCGTCCCGTCGGTGGTGCGGTCGAGGGTGCGGTCGTGGTGCACCATCGCGACACCGTCCACGCTGGAGTGCACGTCCAGCTCGATGTAGGAGAAGCCCTCGGCGACCGCGCGGTGGAACGAGGCCAGGGTGTTCTCGCAGCCGGCCAGCTCGTCGAGGTGCCATCCGCGGTGGGCGTAGGCCCGCGGATAGGGGCCGTCAAGATACGGGTGCCGCTGTTCCACGGCCGAGAAGCCTGCCAGCCGCCGCGGATCAGTCGCGACGCGGGAGACGTTGCGACTCGGTGAACAACGGGGTGAGCAGGTCGCCGTGCTCGGCGATCCGGCCGGGCAGGTCGGCGAGGGTGAACACGAGGTCGTCCGGGCGGCGCGTCGCCCGCACCTCGTCCCAGGTGACGGGAGTGGCGACGGTCGGGCGGGCGCGGCCGCGCAGCGAGTAGCTGGCGATGGTCGTCTTGGCCGGGTTGTTCTGGCTCCAGTCGACGAAGACCTTGCCCCGGCGGCGGGCCTTGGCCATCGCCGCGACGACCTTCTGCGGCCAGTCCGCGGCCAGGCGTTCGGCGACGCTCTTGGCGAACTCCGAGGTCTGCTCGGCGCGCGAGACCGTCACCGGCAGGTAGAGCTGCATGCCCTTGCCTCCGCTGGTGCGGGGATAGGCGCCGAGGTCGTCCTCGGCGAGGAGATCGGCGATGCGCTCGGCGACGCGGCAGCAGTCGACGATCGTGGCGCCCTCGCCCGGGTCGAGATCGAAGACGACGAGGTCGGGCTCCCGCACCCCGCCGCGCGGACCGACCGTCCACTGTGGGACGTGCAGCTCCAGTGCCGCCAGATTGGCCGCCCAGGCCAGGCCCTCGACATCGTCGAGGAGCGGGAAGTCGGCGTTCTCCGAGCGCCCGCCCGGGGTGCCGACGCGCGCTGTGCGGATCCAGTCGGGCGCGTGCCGGGACACGTCCTTCTCGAAGAACGACGCCTTCTCCACGCCGTCGGGCCAGCGGACCATCGTCACCGGGCGGTCGCGCAGGTGCGGCAGTATCACGTCGGCCACGGCGAGATAGTGCTCGAGTACGTCGGCCTTCGTGGTGCCGGTCAACGGGTAGAGCACCTTGTCGGGGTTGGTCAGCTTGGCCCGGCCCACCCGGGTCGAGCGGCGCGCGGCCCGGGGCGCCGGACGCTCGCGGGCCCCGGCCTCGGTCGGCACCTCGATCCAGTCCTTGCTGCGCCGGCCGGGGACGTAGGCGGAGTCGGCCCGCTTGGCGACGACCGTGGGCAGGCCCTGCTCGGCCGCTGCGGCGAGCACCTCGGGGCCGGCGTCGGGGTAGACGGGGGCGAGACGCCAGTGCGGCCCGGACAGCGGCAGCTCCTCGAGCAGGGCGCGGCGCTCGCGGAAGGGCAGCTCGGCGACGTCGCGGCCGTCGAGGTGGAGCAGGTCACCGATCCACAGCTTCGCGCCCGTGCGGGGGTCGCCGACCACCTCCCCGTCCAGCAGCACCTGGGTGGCGCCCAGCGACGGGCCGAGCTCGCGCAGCACCGGAACGTGGAGTTCCGCGCCGTCGGCGTCGGTGATGCGGGCCCGGCCGCCCTCGACACGCACGATCACCCGCGCGCCGCCGAAGCCGATCTGCAGCCACCAGCCGTCGGCGGCCGGGGGCCGTCCGGGGGTGGCCAGCATCGGCGCGGTGTCGCGGGGGAGCCGGATGTGGTCCGGCGCGGGGTCGGAGCGGCGCAGCAGCCAGCCGTCCTCGCGGTCGCCGTCGCGCCGGTCGCTGCGGATGAAGACGTACCGCCCGGTCGCCTTCTGCCCGTGCAGCACGACGGCGACCTCGGCGTCGTTCCACTTCTCGACGTCGTAGTCGCCCGCATCCCAGATCGTCATCCGGCCGCCGCCGTACTCGCCCGCCGGGATCTCGCCGGAGAACTCGAGGTACTCGAGCGGGTGGTCCTCGGTGCGCACCGCGAGCCGGACGGTGCCGGGCTCGGTGGGCAGGCCCTTGGGCACCGCCCAGGACGCCAGCACCCCGTCGCGTTCGAGGCGGACGTCCCAGTGCAGTCGCCGCGCGTGGTGCTCCTGGATGACGAACCGCCGCTCGCCGGAGGTGCCGGGGCCCGGGTCGTCAGCCGGGACGGGCTCGGGCGTGCGTCGCGGATCGCGCTTGCGGCGGTACTCCTCGAGGGGCACCCGGCCAGGTTAGGACGCCACCGCGCACCAACCGGGACGAACCGGACCACCCCTTGTGGGATAACCCGATCGGCTGGCAGCATAGGCTGACCTAAGCACGGGGAAGGGTGGCCTGCATGTACGTGTGCATCTGCGCAGCCGTCACGGACACCGAACTGCGTTCCTGCATCGCCGGCGGCGCGCGGACGGTCGAGGAGGTCGGCGAGATGTGCGGCGCCGGCACCGGCTGCGGTGGCTGCCAGGATCACGTCGACGTGTTCCTCGCGGCAGCACACAGTCCCTCCGAGATCGCGGGACTCCCGCTGACCGCCTGACCCGGCCGGCGCTGGTGATCCACTCCTGAGGGCCGCCTATCCAGGACGCAGTCTGTCCTTTGTGCCCGACCCGACGCCGGCACCGCTACGGTTCCGTACATGCGAGGCGACCCCGAGATCATCGCTCTGCTCAACGAGCAGCTCACCAGCGAGCTCACCGCGATCAACCAGTACTTCCTGCACGCCAAGATGCAGGCGAACTGGGGCTTCACCAAGCTCGCCGCGTACACCCGCGAAGAGTCCATCGACGAGATGCGGCACGCTGAGAAGATCACCGACCGGATCCTGTTCCTCGAGGGCCTGCCGAACTATCAGCGACTGTTCCAGCTGCGCGTCGGCCAGACCGTCCGTGAACAGCTCCAGGCCGACCTCGCCATCGAGCTCGAGGTCGTCGAGCGGCTGCGCCCCGGCATCGCGATGTGCCGCGAGAAGGGGGACATCACCACGGCCAACCTCTTCGAGGAGATCCTGGCCGACGAGGAGCACCACATCGACTACATCGAGACCAATCTCGAGTTGATCGATCGGCTCGGTGAGCAGCTCTACCTGGCCCAGCTGGTCGACCAGCCGCCGAAGCCGGGCTGAGAGCTCCTCTGCCGGGACCGGCCGGGGGCGCATCCCTAGGGATCGGGGCGCGCCACCGGCCCTGATCAAAGTTGTCATAACATTCGGCCGCTCGGCAGGTGCCCGAGACCGACGCCACCAGAAGCCCCCGGCCGCCCCCTGCCGGCCCGGACCCCGCCCGCCACGGTTCGAGACCGAGTCTGTCATAACATGGCGCCCGGAATCCGATCAGCGCCTCACCGGGCGAGTGTCGGGGATCGAAGATATGTTCGATCGCATGGCTGATCAGCACAGCGCGAACCCTGACGGCATCGGCACCGCCGAGAAGCATCCGGACCACTGGACGACGGGCGATGAGGCGATCACCGGCCCGCAGCGGTCGTATCTGGAGACGCTGAGCCGGCAGGCCGGCGAGGACGTGCCGGGCAACCTGGAGCAGATGACGAAGGCCGAGGCGTCGAAGCTGATCGACGATCTGCAGGAACGCACCGGGCGCGGGCGCTGATCCGACCGTTGCCGCGACGGGGTCCATTCAGCGCAACTCCGGTGCGCCGTGGCACGATCCCGCAGGTGACCAGCAAACCCGCCGCGGCGCAGCACCTGCGCGACCTCGCGCGGCTGCGCCGCGTCCGCGACCGGATCGACCGGGAGTACGTGCAGCCGCTGGACGTCGAGGCGCTCGCCCGCGGCGCGCACATGTCGGCCGGGCACCTCAGCCGCGAGTTCCGGCGTGCCTACGGCGAGTCGCCGTACGGCTACCTGATGACCCGACGCATCGAGCGTGCGATGGCGCTGCTGCGCCGTGGCGACCTCAGCGTCACCGAGGTCTGTTTCGCGGTCGGCTGCTCATCGCTGGGCACCTTCAGCAGCCGCTTCACCGAGCTGGTCGGCATGCCGCCCAGCGCCTACCGGCGCCGGGCGGCGCGGGCGACGGCGGGCATGCCGTCGTGCGTGGCGAAACAGGTCACCAGACCGATCAGGAATCGAGAAGCACCGGTCACCGGGCGCAGCTAGCGTGACCGTCATGAACATCACCATTCACGCGACCTTCCTCCCGCACACCGACCCGGACGCATCCCTGGCCTTCTATCGCGACACCCTCGGCTTCGAGGTCCGCAACGACGTCGGATACAACGGGATGCGCTGGATCACGGTCGGCCCCGCCGACCAGCCGGGCACGTCCATCGTCCTGCACCCGCCGGCCGCCGACCCCGGCATCACCGACGACGAGCGCCGCACCATCGCCGAGATGATGGCCAAGGGAACCTACGCCATCATCACCCTGGCCGCCGTCGACCTCGACGACACCTTCGAGTGGCTGCAGGCCAGCGGCGCCGACGTCGTCCAGGAGCCGATCGAGCAGCCGTACGGCGTACGCGACTGCGCCTTCCGCGATCCCGCGGGCAACCTGATCCGCATCAACGAGCTCCGCTGAGCCGCCCTCGAGACCGACGCGCTGCCGCAGGAGCGGGGTGAGCGGCCCCGCCTCACAGATGGAGACACGATGAGCACGGCCACGAGGACGGACACGCAGTCGCCCGCGCTGCACGTTGCCGACAGCCACGAGCTGATCCGCGTGCACGGCGCGCGCGAGAACAACCTCAAGGACGTCAGCGTCGAGCTCCCGAAGCGGCGGCTGACCGTGTTCACCGGCGTCTCCGGCTCGGGCAAGAGCTCCCTGGTGTTCCACACGATCGCCGCGGAGTCACAGCGGCTGATCAACGAGACCTACAGCGCGTTCGTGCAGGGCTTCATGCCGACACTGGCGCGGCCCGAGGTCGACGTGCTCGACGGGCTGACGACCGCGATCATCGTCGACCAGCAGCGGATGGGCACCGACCCCCGCTCCACGGTCGGCACCGCCACCGACGCCAACGCGATGCTGCGCATCCTGTTCAGCCGGCTCGGGCAGCCGCACATCGGCTCGCCCCAGGCCTTCTCCTTCAACGTCGCCTCGATCAGTGGCGCAGGTGCGGTCACCGTGGAGCGCGGGGGACGGACGGTGAAGGAGCGTCGCAGCTTCTCCATCACCGGCGGCATGTGCCCGCGCTGTGAGGGCCGGGGCGCGGTCAACGACATCGACCTGACCCAGCTGTACGACGACAGCAAGTCGCTCAACGAGGGTGCGCTCACGATCCCCGGCTACAGCATGGACGGCTGGTACGGCCGCATCTTCACCGGCTGCGGTTTCTTCGACCCGGACAAGCCGATCCGCACGTTCACCAAGCGTGAGCTGAACGACCTGCTGCACAAGCAGCCGACCAAGATCAAGGTCGAGGGCATCAACCTGACGTACGAGGGTCTGATCCCGAAGATCCAGAAGTCGATGCTCTCCAAGGACGTCGACTCGCTGCAGCCGCACATCCGCGCCTTCGTGGAGCGGGCGGTCACCTTCACCACCTGCCCGGAGTGCGGCGGCACCCGGCTCAGCGAGGAGGCCCGATCGTCCACGATCGAGGGGATCAGCATCGCCGACGCGTGCGCGATGCAGATCAGCGACCTCGCCGTGTGGGTGCGCGACCTCGACGAGCCGTCGGTGGCGCCGCTGCTGACGACGTTGCGTCACACCCTCGACTCGTTCGTGGAGATCGGGCTGGGCTACCTCTCGCTCGACCGGCCGTCGGGCACGCTGTCCGGCGGCGAGGCGCAGCGCACGAAGATGATCCGCCACCTCGGTTCCTCGCTCACCGACGTCACCTACGTCTTCGACGAGCCGACGATCGGGCTGCACCCCCACGACATCGCGCGGATGAACGACCTGCTGCTGCGGCTGCGCGACAAGGGCAACACCGTGCTGGTCGTGGAGCACAAGCCGGAGGCGATCGCGATCGCCGACCACGTCGTCGACCTCGGCCCGCGCGCCGGTAGCGAGGGCGGCGAGGTGGTGTTCGAGGGCACCGTCGAGGGGCTGCGGGCCAGTGGCACGCTCACCGGGCGGCACCTCGACGACCGCGCCTCCCTGAAGCCCGCGGTGCGGACGCCGTCGGGCACGCTGGAGGTGCGCGGCGCCGCCACCCACAACCTGAGGGGAGTCGACGTCGACATCCCGCTCGGCGCGCTGGTCGTGGTGACCGGCGTGGCGGGCTCGGGCAAGAGCTCGCTGATCCACGGTTCGGTGTCCGGGCGGGACGGGGTGGTGTCGGTCGACCAGGGTGCGATCCGCGGCTCGCGGCGGAGCAACCCGGCCACGTACACCGGCCTGCTCGACCCGATCCGCAAGGCGTTCGCGAAGGCCAACGGCGTGAAGCCGGCGCTGTTCAGTGCCAACTCCGAGGGCGCCTGTCCCAATTGCAACGGCGCCGGCGTGATCTACACCGACCTGGCGATGATGGCCGGCGTCGCCACCACCTGCGAGGTGTGCGAGGGGAAGCGGTTCGAGCCGTCGGTACTGGACCACCACCTCGGCGGCCGCGACATCAGCGAGGTGCTCGCGATGTCGGTCGCCGAGGCCGAGGAGTTCTTCGGCGCCGGCGAGGCGCGCACCCCGGCCGCGCACAAGATCCTCGAGCGGCTCGCCGACGTCGGGCTCGGCTACCTCACCATCGGCCAGCCGCTGACCACGCTGTCCGGGGGCGAGCGGCAGCGGCTCAAGCTGGCCACCCACATGGGTGCGAAGGGCGGCGTGTACGTCCTCGACGAGCCGACCACCGGCCTGCACCTGGCCGACGTCGAGCAGCTGCTCGGCCTGCTCGACAGGCTCGTCGACTCCGGCAAGTCGGTCATCGTCATCGAGCACCACCAGGCGGTCATGGCGCACGCCGACTGGATCATCGACCTCGGTCCGGGCGCCGGCCACGACGGCGGCCGGATCGTCTTCGAGGGCACACCCGCCGACCTCGTCGCCGCCCGCTCCACCCTCACCGGCGAGCACCTCGCGGCCTACATCGGCATCTGACCGAGGCCCTCGCGGACACCGTGAGACGAGTTCGCTCCGCTGTTTCGACTCGCCCACTCCTAAGCCGATAATCGACGTTATGACAGATACAAGGTCCTGAGCTGCTGTTGTTCACCGCTCGGAGCAGCCCAGGGTGCGGGCCTAGATCCACCCCCCTGATCGCGAGCGACGGCGGCCGTCCGGTGTACGAACGAATGGGTCATGTCGGCGGGGAGCGCTGGACGGCGTGGCTTCGCCCGGAGCGAGAGGCTACATCGGGCGCACCACCGGACGATGACGACGATCCAGACGCATGCCCGACGAACGGGACGGTCGTCAGGACGGCGTGGCACGGTGAACGCATGAGCGCGCTGCAGCTCGGCCCTCTCGACCACCAGCCCCGCAACATCCGCCCGCCCTTCGAGGTCCCTACCCCGGGCCCGGCTCGGGCGGGCCAGGACGCGGTGGAACACCGGCGGCCCCGCAGTCACGCCGACAAGCTGGCCGCGCTGCACGAGCCCCTGGCCGGAATCGACCTCGGCACCTACGACGAGCAGATCATCGACTGGTTGGCCAAATGGGACACCGACGTCGTCGGGACCGTCGTGTCCCTGCTGTACCGGGCACGACAGGCCGGACGAGACGAATCCCGTGGGACGGTGACCGGGTGAGCCCGGCCCCACCACCCACTCCTCGGTGCCGGGTCGTGTGACCAGCTCGCGCGCCATCATCATCTCCAGCGGTCTGCTGCACCGTCTCTCCCCCACCCGCCCGACCGCCGGCCCGAGCCTCGACACGCGGCGGAACGGGCAGAGGCTCAGGCGCTGGCCTCACCCGGGTCGCAGGCGTGTTCGTAGGCGACGGTCGGACCGGTTGCGGGACATCCCAGCCCACGCTCTCGTCCGACACGCATGCCGACCCGGAACGCCCGCAGGACGTCCCCGTCGTCGGGGTTGAGATCAACGCTGGCGAGTGCGGCGGCTTCGGCCGGGGTAGCGGGAATGACCTCGATCATGGCCTGCTCCGTTACGTAGCGAACCCGTTCGATCACCCATTGAACACCCGAGCTACCTGGAACGGTGAACGACGCGCCGCCGGTCGAGGCGTGAACCCGGTGTGCCGCGGGTGCGCTGACGGTCCCCCTCATCGCCGGAACGCCGTTCGACGCCCGTCGCGGGCAGTGCCCGGTGGTCCTGACAGGTCGGCTCCTGTGCCCCCATCTCATGCCTTCGGGCCCAGACCTGGCGAACGGCGTTGCGGGACAATCGTCTACCCGGTGAGTGGTGCCGCCGGCGACGCCGGGACGGCATCGCGCGTCGGTGGGCGGGTCCCGGCCAGGCTGTGGATCTCGGCGGGACGTGGCCATCGTCCGGAACCGGTGTGCAAACCAGACCGCGGCAGTGACCGGTCGACGGTGGACGAGCACTCAGTGAAGGAGGATACCGATGTCATTGATGAGGTTCGATCCGTTCGCAGGCTTTGAGCGGCTGACGCAACAGATGATGAGGGAACGGCAGGGGCCCCTGACCATTCCGATGTCGGCCTTCCGCAGGGGCGATCAGGTCGTCGCCTATTTCGACCTGCCGGGGGTCATGCCCGAGGACGTCGACATCACCGTCGAGCGCAACGTCGTCACCATCCGCGCGGAACGGCGTCCTGCCTACCAGGAGGGCGACGAGGTGATCGTCGACGAACGTCCCTACGGGACCTTCATCCGGCAGGTGTTCCTCGGCGAGAGCCTGGATCTGGACAGGATGACCGCGAACTACGAGCGCGGCGAGCTGCAACTCAGCGTCCCGGTCTCCGAGAAGGCCAAGCCCCGGCGGATCTCACTCCAGGTGGGCGACCAGGAACCGCAGCCGGTCACCGCTGAGAGTGGCACCAGGCAGGGTGCGAAGGCCAAGAGCTAGACAGGAGGAACCGACACGCGCTGGCGACCGGGCCGAATGCGGTAGGGCCCGGCCGCCAGCTGTGCCGAGCGCCGCGGCGCCGGCGACGGCGTGCTGCGCCGGACGGTCGGGGCGGCGGCCTCGCTACGTCTCCGCGTACAGATACCGTCGCGTCAACGGCCAGTCCCTGGGCTTGCCCTTGGTGAACACCAGCTGTGCCAGTCCCAGGCCACCGTCCTCGAACCCGCACTTCGATGCGGCCAGCCACAGGTCGCGCATCCGGTAGAACTCCTCGCCGAACATGCTGATGATCTGTTCCCGGTGGGACCGGTGGTTCTGCCGCCAGCGCCCCAACGTCCGGGCGTAGTGCCGCCACAGGTTCTCGCGGTCGATCGACCAGAGCCGATGTCTCGCCAGCGCGCTCTCGATCTCCGCCAGGGTCGGCAGGTGGCCGCCCGGGAAGATGTAACGGTCGAGCCACACCTCGGTGTTCTCCCGCTGCTGGTTGGTGATGGTGTGCAGCACGGAGACCCCGCCGTCGATCAGCAGGTCGTGCACCTTCCGGAAGTACGTCGAGTGCCGGCCGCGCCCGACGTGTTCGAACATGCCGACGCTGGCGACACGGTCGAAGGGACCGCGCAGCAGCGGGTCCGCGGCACGTCGGACGGGCAGGTCCTGGTAGTTCATCAACGCGAACCGGACGCGGTCGGCAACGCCGTGGCGCTCCGCCAGCTCCAGCGCCCCGGCGAGTTGTTCGTGGCTCAGCGTGATGCCGAGGGCCGTGACCCCGTACCGCTCCGCTGCGGCCACCACGAGAGAGCCCCAGCCGCAGCCGATGTCGAGCAACCGCTGCCCGGGCTCGAGACGCAGCTTCCGCAGAACGTGCTCGATCTTGCGCTGCTGGGCCTGCTCCAGCGAGTCGGCCGGGTCCTCGAAGTAGGCACAGGAATAGGTCAGCGTCGGATCGAGGAAGAGGCGGTAGTAGTCGTTGCCGATGTCGTAGTGCCGGCTGATCTGGTCGCGTTGGCTGCGGCGACGGTTGCGCTCGGTGCGTTGCGGCCACGGCAGGGGTGGCCGGACGTTGAGGCTCTCCCGGTTCCTGGCGACGATCGAGAGCAGCCGTTCGAGGTCTTCCTCCGCCATCCGGACCTCGCCGCGCATGTACCCCTCGCCGAACGCGAGTGTCATGTCGCGCAACGCTTTCCGGGCAACGGCCGCTGTGGTGATCTCGATCGACACCGGGGCCCCGGTCGTGCCGTACGACCGCCGCTCGCCGTCCCAGTACCGCACGATCAGACGACCATCGCGTAACTGCCGCGCGAACCGGTCGATCAGCAGCTTCTCGAACACCGCAGTCTCCCCACCCGCCGGTCACCGCGCCGGCCGGACGGTGGGTACGGCTCGATGCTCCGGCGTCTCCCGGTCATCATCGCGGCGCGGCCCTGGTTGTCGACCGTTGACAGCGCCGCCGACTTCCCGGCTCAATGGCGACGTCGTGGCGACCGAGAGGAGGCGCCGTGTCGTGACAACCGCCGCCGCGTCGCTGCCGGAGGCGCTCGTCCGGGCGCTGCCGTTGCTGCGGGTGCAGCCGAGCGAGCCGCGTGTCGAGCGGGGCTACCTCGACCTGTCCGGCGACGAGCCGATGCCGGCGTCCGGGTCGATACAGGCCGTGTGGGAGTCGGGCATCGGCGCGGCGCTCTACGACCCGCTGCAGGCGTTCGCCCGGCGGCTGTTCACCTTCGCTCGGTTGCCCGGTTCGCTGCGGTTGCCGGTGGGGGGCCGGGCGCTGGACATCGGCTGCGGGCCCGGTGACATCACCGCCGCGCTGGGACGCGCGGCGGGGCCGCACGGCCTGGCCCTGGGCATGGACGTCTCCGTGCCGATGTTGGAACGGGCGGTTCGCGACAAGGGGGCCGCCAACGTCGGCTTCCTGCGCGCCGATGCGCGGCAGTTGCCCTTCCGTGACGCCGGTTTCGATCTCGTGACCTGCGTGGCGGTCCTGCAGCTCATCCCCGAACCGAGGTCCGTGCTGGCGCAGACGGCCTCGGTCCTGGCGCCCGGCGGACAGCTCGCCCTGATGGTCCCCACCGTGCGCGGAGGCCTGTTCGACCGGTTGGCGCGGCTGCTCGGCACCGCGGGCGAACTGCAGTTCTTCGATCCCGACCAGGTCGCCGCGGACCTGCATGACAACGGAATGTCGACCGTTCACACCCGACGGCACGGGCCCGCGCTGTGGGTCGTCGCCCGCCGGTAGGGCCCCTCCCGGTCGGCCGCGGCCGCGCTCTGGTGGGAGAGCCTGGCCACCGCTCCTGGATACCCAGACCGGCAGTGCCGCCGAGGCGCTCTACCGCGCGGCCGGTTGGACGGCGGCCGGTGTCATTCCGGACCACGCCGCTGACCCCATCGGCGTACTGCACCCGATCACGTTGTTCTACACGGCTCTGGGCGCAACCCTCCGACCTCGCCCCGGCCCGCTCGTCGCCGGCCCGGCGACGGCGGCGATCTCCTGCCTGCCCTGCGGGCGAATCATGAGCGACTGTCCGGCGGTACGTCCCCGGCGGCGGGTCCGGATACTGGCCGTGTCGCATACGGAGGGGGTCTCATGCGAATCTCTCGATCAGCCTTGGCCGTCGCCGCCGTCTCGGCCGGCCTCACCGCGATGCTCGGTACCGGCGCCGCCACCGTGGCGCAGGCGTCCGTCCCGGCCGCGACGGGGAGTCCGACCGTCGGGCTGACCCACGTGCCCGGGCAGCAGGTGACCGCGCAGGTCCCCGGCATCCCGCAGAACAACGGCGGCGACCAGGACGCCGACAACAACGGCGGACCCGACGACGGGGACGGCCCCATCTGACGCACCGCCCGACCGGCCTGGTCTCCCGAGCCTGAGGCTCGGGAGACCAGGCCTCCGTCGTGCCGGGGCCGGCGCCCGGAATGTCGCCGATCCCACGTCCGAAAAGCCGCTGACGCCAAACATGGGATGTTAGGTTGTCTGCCGGTTTTGCGGAGGTGTGCGGTGGCGCTGTCGGCGGTGCGGGCGGGTCGGGTCTGCGACGAGGTCCTGGCCCAGTTGGAGGCGCTGATCGCCTCCGGCGAGTGGCCGGTCGGGTCGAAGATCCCGCCGGAACCCGAACTGGTCGCCGCGCTCGGCGTCGGCCGCAACACCGTCCGGGAGGCCGTCCGGGCCCTGGAGCATGCCGGCCTGCTCGAGCCGCGCCGCGGGGACGGCACCTACGTGCGGGCCACCAGCGACCTGGGCGCCGCCCTGCTGCGCCGGGCCCGGCGGTGCACCGCGCTCGACGTGCTCGACGTGCGGGCCGGCCTGGAACGCGACGCCGCCGCGACCGCGGCGCTGCGCCGCACCGACGCCGACGTCGCCGCCATCCAGGCCGCCGCCGCGGCCCGCCGGGCCGCGGCGGCAGCGGGTGACCGGGACGCCTTCGTCTCCGCCGATCTCGCGTTCCACCAGGCCGTCGTGGCCGCCACCGGCAACGGGGTGCTCGTCGAGCTCTACGCCGGGCTCACCGAGGCCCTGCGGCACAGCGTCACCACGACCGACGACCTCGACGACGACCCCGCGTCCTTCCCCGGACACGAGGAACTCGCCACCGCGATCGCGGACCGCGACCCCGACGCCGCCCGCGCGGCCGTCGACTCCTACCTCGCCGCGGCCCGGTCCCTGGTCGCCCCCGAGGGCACCCGGTGAGCGCAACACTCCCGGTGACCGCGCCCCCCGCGGTCCGCCGCTCGGCCACCTGGTGGGTCGGCGTCGCGATCTTCCTCGTCGCCTGCAACCTGCGGCCCGCGGTCGTCGCCGTCTCCCCGCTGCTCGAACAGATCCGGGCCGCTGCCGGACTGTCGGCCACCGCGGCCGGGGTGCTCACCGCGCTGCCGGTGCTCTGCTTCGGGTTGCTGGCCCCGTTCGCCCCGCGGCTGGCCCGCCGGTTCGGCATCGAGCGGTCGCTGCTCGCCGCGCTGGTGATCCTCTGCGCCGGGTTCGCGCTGCGGCTGATCGCGTCCCCGGTCGCGCTCTTCGCCGGGACGGTGCTCGTCGGCGGGGCCATCGCGATCGGCAACGTGCTGCTCCCCGGCCTGATCAAGCGCGATTTCGCGCACCGGGCCGGGCTGATGACCGGCCTGTACACGATGGCGATCTCCGCCGGGGGCGCGCTCGCCGCGGGTGTCACGGTGCCGGTGGCGCGCGCCGCAGGGCTGGACTGGCGCGGCGCCCTCGGGCTGTGGGGGTTGTTCGCCGCGGCCGCGCTGCTGGTCTGGCTGACGCAGCTACGCCGCGACGACCACCGGATCACGACCGGCGGGTCGGCCACCGGCCTGTGGCGCGACCCGCTCGCCTGGCAGGTCACCGTGTTCATGGGCCTGCAGTCGCTGAGCTTCTACGCCGCCGTCGCCTGGCTGCCGACGCTGTTCGTCGAGCGCGGCGCCGACCCGTCGACCGCAGGCTGGATGCTGGCGCTGGCCAGCTTCGTCGGTATCGCCAGTTCACTGCTGACACCGATGCTGGCCGACCGGATGCGTCGGCAGAGCGGGCTGGTGCTCGCCGTGACCGCCGTGACGGCCGCGGGACTGGTCGGTGTGATCACCGTGCCCGGCGCGGAGTGGGTGTCGATGGCTGTGCTCGGCCTCGGCCAGGGTGCGGCGATCAGCGTGGCACTGACCCTGATCGTGCTGCGCGCCCCGGACGGCGCGCACGCGTCGCAGCTGTCCGGGATGGCGCAGAGCGTCGGCTACGTGGTTGCGGCCGCCGGTCCGTTCGCGGTCGGAGCGTTGCACGATCTGACCGGCGCCTGGACCGTCCCACTGGTGGTCCTCGCGCTGCTGCTGGTGCCGCAGGGCGCGGTCGGGGCGGCCGCGGGCCGCGATCGGCTCGTCGGCCGGCAGCAGGCGGACGGGGCCGGGACCGGCCAGCTCGAGAACTGACAGACGTCGAAGCCCGGCTCGACCGCGGACAGGAACGACAGATCCGTGCCGGCGGCGCACTCCTCGGACGCCCGGCCGCGGCGGAACAGCCGGGCCGTGCGCCGGTGCAGGGTCACGGTCGGCCCGCTCACCCGCAGCCAGGCGCCCTCCCGCAACCCGAGTACCGGGACGTCGTTCTCCTCCAGGAACTCCTCGATCCGCCGCTCCCGGGTCTCGCCCATGTGCCGGGAGCCCGGGTCGGCGTCGACGTAGTGCGGGTTGATCTGGAACGGAACCAGGCCGAGGGTGGCGAACCCGGCGGGTTCCACGATCGGCATGTCGTTGGTGGTACGCAGCGTCGGGCAGGCCATGTTCGTGCCCGCGCTCGCCCCGCCGTAGCGTGCTCCGCCGGCCACTGCCGTCCGGATCGTGGTCAGCAGGTCGGCCCGCTGCAGGGCCCGTAGCAGCCGGAACGAGTTGCCACCGCCGACCCAGACCGCCTCGGCCGCGCGCAGGGCCGCGGCGGGGTCGGGGTCGGTGTGCACGCTGCGCAGCCGCAGGCCTGCGGCGGCGAACGCGGCGCCGACCGCGTCGGCGTACCCGTCGTGGTCGGCCAGGGCGTACGGCACGAAGAGCACCTCACGGCCGGCGTAGAACTCCGCCAGCGCGTCGCGGGCGTGGGCCAGCAGTTCCGCGCCGTGGTCGGTCGAGTTGGACAGCAGCAGCAGTTCGCCGGACACGTGGAGCAGCCTCTCAAGGGGCGTGCCGCGGCCGGTCGCCGCACCCCGGGCCGACCGCCCGGGGTGCGGCTGACGGCGGACTACTGAGCGGTGATCGTCTTGACCGTCAGCTGCGGGCCGGGCGGGTTACCCGCGCAACCCTCACCGTCCATCGGCACGAACAGCGACGCCGTCTCGCCCGGCGGGTAGACGCGCAGGCCACGCACCGGCGTCGGCTTGCAGACCGCCTCGTCGTAGTTGCGCACCTGGACCAGCTGCAGCTGCGCGACCGAGGTGTGGCCCGGGGCCATCCGGACTTCGCCGCCACGCGGCCCGGACATCTGCGCCGCCGGGCCGACCTGGTGGCCGTCCGCGCCGGCGACGTAGGAGACGCCCGGGAAACCGGTCAGCTCGCAGGTTCGCGACCCGGTGTTGGTGAACACCAGCGGCCGGTACACCGAGCCCGCCCCGGCGTCACCCTGCCCGAGGGACACCTTCAGCTCGCCAGCGGTGCAGCGCGGCGTCCCGTTGGTGCTGCCCGAGCCGCCGCTCTGGGCGACCGGCACGGTCGCGCCGGTGGCGGCTGCCGCCGCGTCGCCGGTCGGCGACGTCGGCGACGTCGGCGCTGCCGCCGACGTCGACATGGCACCGGTGCCGGCGGCCGACGTGCCGCTGTTGACCTCGTTGTTTCCGCTGCTGCACCCCGCGAGCAGCAGGGCCGCGGCCGCGATCGCCGCTCCCCCGAGCCGCATCCTCATCGTCGTCATGATCGTTCCCCCCTATCCGGACCGCTCTTCCGCGGTCTACCCATTAGGACGCACAGCAGCGCCATAGGTTGCGCCCCGCAACGATCAGATCGCGTCCGGGTGCTGAACGTCGAGCCCGGACGGCGGGTTTCGACCGATCGTGCGGACGACCGGCGGCTGGTCTGTCAGGTCGCACGGCCGGCCGCCGTTCAGGGGCTGGGTGTGGTCGTCTGGTGCAGCGACAGCACCCCGTCCTGAGCACCGGTCGATGCCCAGGTGCCGGCTTTCGCGGTCCAGGTCTGGCCGTTGTAGCTGACCTGGTCGAGGCCCAGCCGGGCGGCGTGCGCGACCAGCCAGTTCGCGATCGTCCAGCCGTGGGCCGCCGGCTGCGGACCGGAGAGCCGCGCGGTGCCCAGCTCCTGGATGGCGATGTCGACGAGGTCCCCGCCGGGCGCCGTTGGCGTGAGGTCGTGGCAGCTCAAGGCGGCGCCCGCCTCGCCGGTCAGCGCCGCCGCGATGGCCCGCGCCTGCGGCTCCCACTGCGCGTACGCGGCCCCGTCGGCGGAGCGCTGTACCTCCTGTGCGGCGTCGGCGAGGGCCAGCGTCGCCCAGTTCGGCTCGGTCTTGAGCTTCGCGTAGAAGGCCGTCGCGGCGTAGACGGGGTCGGAGACCTGCGCGTAGGTGCCCCAACCCTGGCTCGGCCGCTGCTGGAACAGCCCGGCGGAGTCGCGGTCGCCACCGGGCAGGTTGCGCAGCCCCGTCTCCTGCAGGGATGTCGCGACGGCGATGGTGACCGCGTGGTCGGGCATCCCGAGCTTGACCCCGACACCGGCGATCGTCGCGGCGTTCTCCGCCTGCTCGACGGTCAGCCGGACCACCGGGTTCCCGGCGACCTGGCAGCCCGGAGCAGGAGGGCGGGTGCCGCGCACCACCAGCCACCCGACGACCGCACCGATGAGGATCACGGCCAGGGCGACGGCCAGACGTCGACGAGCCGCGAGCACCGGACCACGGTAGAGGGTCACCTCTTCGGGCACGGCACGGGCGGTGGGGTTCGCCGGGCCGGCGCCGCGATCCTGCACGCAGCCTGCGGTGTGGCCGGTGTCCCACCCGGAACCGACGATACGGCGGACCGGCGCGTCTAGGCTCGGAGCGCCCCTCCACCCGAGCCCCCGGAGCATCCGCGCCCATGACCGGAACGTTCCTGCTGCTCGTCGTGGCAGGCGTGGCCGCCGGGCTGTGCGGCTCGATCGCCGGGCTCGCGTCGCTGTTCTCCTACCCCGCGCTGCTGGCGATCGGGCTCCCGCCCACCACGGCCAACGTCACCAACACCGTGTCGCTGGCGTTCAGCAGCATCGGCTCGGCCGCGGGATCACGTCCGGAGCTGACCGGCCAGGGCCCCACGATCCGCCGGTTCGCGCTCCTGGTGATCTTCGGCGGCGCGGCCGGTGCCGGGTTGCTGCTGCTCACCCCGCCCGGCGGCTTCGAGAAGATCGTGCCGTTCCTGGTCGCCGGGGCGTCGGTCGTCCTGCTGCTGCAACCGTGGATCAAGACCGTGGCGGTCGAGTCGGCGCACCGCGGCGGGCCACTGGTCATCCTGGGGATCGTCGCGGTCGCGGTCTACGGCGGCTACTTCGGCGCCGCGGCGGGTGTGCTGATGCTGGTCCTGCTGCTGACCGCGCTGCCGGTGTCGCTGCTGCAGGCCAACGGGCTGAAGAACGTGCTCCTGGGGTTGGCCAACGGGGTGGCCGCGGTCGGCTTCGCGCTGTTCGGGCCGGTGCAGTGGTCGGCGGTGCTGCCGATGGCGATCGGGCTGCTGGTCGGGGCGTGGACCGGCCCGGCGGTCGCCCGCCGGGTGCCCACGGCCGCGCTGCGGACCGCCATCGCGCTGGCCGGCGTCGGGCTGGCGGTCAAGCTGGGGATCGACGCGTTCCGGCTGCCGTAACCGCGCCCGGGTACTCCTGCGCCGTCCTGCAGCGCCTCGACGCAAGGAGTGGACTGTCCCCATGCGCGCTTACGTCAACACCCCCGACGGCCCTGTGATCGAAGAGGTCGAGGAACCCGTCCCGGCGCCCGACGAGGCACTGGTCGCCGTCCAGGCCTTCTCGATCAACCGGGGTGAGCTGGCCCTGCTGACGCAACGCACCAACGGCTGGCGGCCGGGACAGGACGTCGCCGGCGCCCTCGCCCGGCCCGCGGCCGACGGCAGCGGCCCGGCCGAGGGCGCCCGGGTCGTGGGCTACGTGGAAGGCGCCGGCTGGGCCGAACGGGTCGCGGTGCGCACGTCGCAGCTGGCCGAGCTGCCCGCAGCGGTCACGATCACCGACGCGGCGGCGTTGCCCGTCGCCGGGACGACGGGGCTGCGCACCGGGCGCTACGGCGGGGACCTGCTCGGCCGCCGCGTGCTCATCACCGGCGCCAGCGGCGCGGTCGGCCGGTTCCAGATCCAGCTGACCGCCGCGCGCGGCGCCACGGTGGTGGCGGTGGCCCGCCACCACGCCGACGACCTGACCGGCCTGGGCGCCGCGCAGGTGGTGCCCGGGGTCGAGGACGCCGAGGGTGAGTTCCCGCTGATCCTCGAACAGCTCGGCGGCCACGTGCTGCAGGCGGCGATCGGAAAGGTGGCCCGCGACGGGACGATCGTGTTCATCGGCGCCACCCTCGGTGACCCGACCCCGATCAGCCTCTACGACTTCTTCGGCCACGAGAACGCCCGGCTGCAGTCCTACTTCTCCTACGCCTACGGCCCGATGGGCCCCGACCTGCGGATCCTCGTCGACCTGTTGGCCGATGGGCGGCTGCGGGCCCCGGTCGCCTACGTCGCCGACTGGACCGACCTGAAGGCGGCGCTCGAGGCGCTGCGCGAGCGGCGGGTCGCCGGCAAGATCGTCCTCACCGTGGGCTGACCGCCCGCCGGGCCGCGGCCCACGACACCACTGCCTCCAACGGACCCCGCCGTCCGGCCGGCCTTGCGTGTCGCGGCAGGGACGGCGTCGGCGGCGGTTCGGAGCCGGTCCGCCGACGGGTCGCTCACCCGGGCGTCACCGGCGGATCAGCCCGGCCGTCACGGGCCCGTCCATCCGCGCCCCGGTGCGGCGCAGCCAGTCCTCCAATCCGCGGTGCACGGCGTGCAGCTCGGGGCGCCGCGCCGGGTCGGTCTTGAGCGAGGACTTGAGCAGCGACAGGTGCGCGGTGCGGCGAGGCAGGTGAGTGAGCCTCGCGCCGGCCGCCGCGGCACGCAGCCCGGACAGCGCGTCGGCGTGGCCGCCGCGCGGCGGGTAGCCGGTCAGCGCGTAGGACACCGTCGCGGCGAGCTGCCAGGCGTCCGACGCGGGGGTGGCGGCCCTTCCGCCGGCCACCTCGGGGGCGAGGAAGTCGGGTGTGCCCAGCACGAACCCGGCCATGGTGAGCGTGGCGTCCCCGGTCCGCCGGGCGATGCCGAAGTCGATCAGGTGCGCCAGGCCCGACGGGTCGACGATGACGTTGCCCGGCTTGACGTCGCGGTGCAGCACACCGCGCTGGTGGGCGGCGTCGAGCGCGCCGGCGATGCCGGCCCAGACCCGGGCCGCGGAGACGTCGTCGAGCGGGCCGCGCTCCTGCACGAGCTGGCCGAGGGACATCCCCTCCACGTACTCCATGACGATGACCATGCCCTCGAGTCCGACGAGGCCGGGGTCGCTGCCGGCGTGCACGAGATCGTGGATCCGGACGCAGTTCGGGTGCCGGATCGCGGCCAGCGCGGCCGCCTCACGCCGGATCCGCTGCTCGGTCTCGGTGTCCGGGGCGTGCGCCGACTTCAGCGCGACGGTCTGCCCGAGCTGGGCGTCGTGGGCCAGCCACACCCGGCCGAATCCGCCGGAGCCGAGCCGCCGGATCAGCCGGAACCGGGGCCCGCGACCCGGCATCGGGGCCGGCGCGGCGGCGACGAGCGTCGGCGGGTACGCGGGGCGCCGCGGCGTGGGCGGGGCGGGCACCGGCGTACCGGCCGCGGCGGCGGGCACCGGGCCCGGAGTGGCCGCGAGCTGCTGCGGCGACGCGACCGTGCGCTGCCGCGGCAGCACCGGAGGCTCCGGGGTGCGCGCGGCGAAGCGCTGTGCGAGGCGGTCGGCCAGGCTCGGCGCCGGGGCGGCGCCGCCGGCGGTGGCGGGGCCCGGCCGCCGGACCGGTTGCGGCCGGGCCAGCGACGTGCGGACCACCTCACGCGAGGGCGGCCCCACCATCGCGGTCACCACGATGCCGAGGAAGGCTCCGGTGGCGAACCCGACCCAGAGGTGCTCGGTCGACCCGGCGGGCGTGCGCGCGGTGAACACGGTGAGGGCCAGCACCGGCAGCCAGAAGAACTTCGACGGCCAGCGTGGGCCGCGGCGCAGAGCGAGCCGTGCCTGCGCCGCGACGAACAGCGCGGCCAGCAGCGGGACCAGGGCCAGCAGCATCACGGCGATGCCGAACCGGACCGGGTCGGCAGGGTTGAACGCGTCCCCCACGCTGCCTGCACCCAGGTAGCTGCTCTGCGGCCCGGTCAGGCACACCGCGCTGTCCATGCTGCGGATCGCCCTGCTGGTCAGCCCCGGCACCGCGCCGCCGGCCGCGGCCGTGGCGAACACCTGGCCGGTGGCGGTGAAGAACAGCAGCGGCAGGATGCCGGCGGTGAGCACGCCGGTCGCCGTCAGCACGAGGGACTCGCCCACGCCGTAGTGCGAACCGATCCGGCGGCGCCACAGCGCCACCCCGACCGCGCCCACGGTGGGCAACAGGCCGACCCCGACACCGACCGCCGACGTGGCCCAGGCCCAGCCGCCCGGGCACACGTCCGGGGCCACGATCGGACGCAGTCCGTTCAGCAACCCGGCCAGCAGCGCGGCCAGCGCGTCCACCACGTACCTCCCCCGTCCGTTCCGACCACTATGGCATCACGATCGGGTGCCGGGGGCGGCGGACGACTACGGTCCGGTCTCGACGCCGGTCGGGCCGGTCACGGGCGCACCCGATGAGGCGCAGGCCATCCGGACTAGCGTCGGGCACGTGCAGACACGTGAACTCTTCAGCGGTGGACCGACGGTCGGGGCGATCGGTCTGGGTTGCATGGGCATGTCCTGGGCCTACTCCCCCGCCGAACGTGACGACGACCGATCCGTCGCGGTCATCCGCCGGGCGGTGGACCTGGGCGTCACCCTGATCGACACCGCCGACGTCTACGGCCCCTTCCACAACGAGGAGCTCGTCGGGCGTGCCCTCGCCGGGCTCGCCCCCGCTGACCGAGAGCGGGTCACCCTGGCGACGAAGGCCGGTCTGGTCGCCCGCGACCGCACCCCCGGCAAGGTCCCGTCCCGCGACGGGCGGCCCGAGCACATCAAGGCCGCCTGTCAGGACTCGCTGCGCCGCCTCGGCGTCGACGTCATCGATCTCTACCAGCTGCACCGCGTGGACCCCGAGGTGCCGCTGGCCGACACCTGGGGCGCGATGGCCGAGCTGGTGGAGGCCGGATACGTGCGCGCGATCGGGATGTCGGAGGTCGACGTCACCGAGCTGAACGGCGCCGCCGCGATCCACCCGGTGGCGACCGTGCAGTCGGAGCTGTCGTTGTGGACCCGCGGACCGCTGACCGACGTGCTGCCGTGGTGCGCCCGGCACGGCGCCGGGTTCATCCCGTTCTCCCCGCTGGGGCGGGGGTTCCTGACCGGAACGCTCAAGGCCGGCTCCTTCGAGGGCAAGGACTTCCGCGCGCACAATCCGCGCTTCGGCGTCGACGCGATGGCGGCGAACCAGCAGATCCTCGACACCGTCGTCGCGGTCGCCGGCCGGCATGGCGCGACGCCCGCCCAGGTCGCGCTGGCCTGGGTGCTGGCCCAGGGCGACCGGGTGGTCCCGATCCCGGGGACGAAGCGCCCGGAGCGGCTCGACGAGAACGCCGGCGCGGCCGGCCTCGTGCTGCCGGCCGCGGATCTGGCGACCCTGGACGCCCTTCCGGAGCCGGTCGGCAGCCGCTACTGAGATCACGCTTCTCAGGCCGGGGCAGCGCCGTGGCCTGAGAAGCGCAGCGGCCACCGCTGCTGTGCGGTGAACGGTCGCGACCCGCCGTCGGCGCCGCGCGCGGGTCGCGACCTGGGCGCCCGCTTCTGTGGTCGAGGAGGTCGTCCCGGCTTCTTTGTCAACGTATGGTTGACGATATGGAGCGTCAATCTATCATTGACTAATGAGGGGCGGACCACTGCGCCACCGGGTGGCGCGCCCGGCCGGGGGCTACGCCGGCGTGCTGACCGCGTCCTTGGTCGCCCGCAGCGCGGGCAGATCCGCGTACCCGGACAGCCCCAGGGTGAGGTCGAGCTCGGCCAGGACACTGCGCAGCACGTGCCGGACGCCGTCCTGGCCACCCAGCGCCAGCCCGTAGGCGTAAGGCCGGCCCAGCAGCACCGCGTCGGCGCCGAGGGCCAGCGCGACGGCGGCGTCGGCGCCGGTGCGGATCCCGGAATCGAACAGCACACTCGCGCGGCCGTCCACGGCGTGCACGATGCCGGGCAGCGTCTCCAGCGCGCCGACCGCACGGTCGACCTGCCGGCCACCGTGGTTGGACACGATGATGCCGTCCATGCCCGCGTCGAGGGCGTGCAGGGCGTCGTCGACGTGCTGCACGCCCTTGAGCAGGATCGGGCCGTCCCAGTGCTCGCGCAGCAGGTCGAGCCGGTCCCAGCGCAGCGCGGTCCCGGTGAACATCGGCACCCAGCGGCCGACCGCGGCCATCAGGTCCTCCTCCGGCGGCGTGGCCAGCCCGGCCCGGAACGCGGGGTCGGAGAACGGGATCGCGCACCCCACCCCGCGCAGGAACGGCAGGTAGGCCCCGTCGAGGTCGTAGGGACGCCAGCCCAGCGTCCAGGTGTCGACGGTGACGACGAGTGCCGAGTAGCCCGCGGCGCGCGCCCGCTCCAGCAGGCTGACGGTGACGGCGTCCTCGGTGGGCCAGTACAGCTGGAACCAGCGCGGGCCCGCTCCCCCGGCATCGGCGACCTCCTCGATGGTGTGCGACGCAGCGTTGGACAGCACCATCGGCACGCCCAGCTCGGCGGCCGCGCGGGCCACCGCCAGCTCGCCGTCGGGGTGCAGGATCGACAGCACCCCGACCGGGCCGAGCAGCAGCGGCGCGGGCATCGCGGTCCCCAGCACGGTGGTGGACCAGTCCCGGACGGTGGTCTCGCGCAGCATCCGCGGCACCAGCCGGTAGCGGTCGAAGGCATCCCGGTTCGCCCGCATGGTCGCCCCGGACCCGGCCCCGCCCGCGACGTAACCGAAGGGCCCGTCGGCGAGCACCTCGCGCGCGGCGGCCTCCAGCCGGGCCGGGTCGGTGGGCAACGACGGCCGCTCGTCGGCGAGACCGCGGAAGTAGATCTCGGCGGCGTAGGCGGACAACGGGACTCCGGGCGCGCTCATGGGGCGCAATCTAGAAGATCCGGCGGCCGCGGTCTGCTCATTCCGTGGCGCGGTAGCCGGCGAGGTCGGCGTTGAACCGGCTGAGCAGCACGGCGAGGGCGTCCCGGTCTTCCTCGGGCCACGCGGCGAGCACCTCGCGCAGCGGGGCCAGGCGGGCCTGGCGTACCGCCTCGACCCGGGCGGCCCCGGCCCGGGTCAGGCGGACCACGACCGAGCGCGGGTCGCGTTCGTCGGGCCGGGTCGCGACGAGCCCGGCGCGGCTCAGACGCGACACCTGGCGGCTCACCGTGGGCTTGCTGTGCCCGAGCCGGCGGGTGAGCACGGTGAGCCGCTGCGGCCCGTGCTCGTCGAGCAGCACCATGACGGGATAGGTGTATCGGTCCACTTCGGGGTGCTCGCCGTACCCGGCGGACCACAATGACTCCATGCTCCGTCGGATCAGGACGGTGACCTCGCGTTCGAGCACGGGCAGCGAGTCGGAGTGACCGGCTACGGTGACCGAGGTCACTCCGACAGGATCAGGACGATCGGGCATGAAACGATCCTACTCGGGTTGCGCGATGCAACGTTGCGGCGTGCAATGGTGTTACCGAGTGGTTACGTAATGTAACGGGGGTGGCATCAGCATGTGCGGTATCTGCGGCTGGGTGGACTACGAGCGTGACCTCGAACGGCCGGACGAGCGCCGCCAGTTGGCCGACATGACCGCGACGATGGCCTGCCGCGGCCCGGACCAGGAGGGCACCTGGGTCGACACGCACGCCGCGCTCGGGCACCGCAGGCTCGCCGTGATCGACGTCCCGGGCGGGCGGCAGCCGATGACCGTGCAGGAGGACGGCCGGACCACCGCCGCGCTCGTCTACAGCGGCGAGACCTACAACTTCCGGGAACTGCGCGAGCGGCTCGCCGCGGCCGGGCACCGGTTCGAGACCAGCAGCGACACCGAAGTCGTACTGCACGCTCACCTGGAGTGGGGCCGCCGCGACCCGCGCGACGCCGTCCGCGAGCTCAACGGCATGTTCGCCTACGCGCTGTGGGAGCCGGCGGCGCAGGAACTCGTGCTGGTCCGCGACCGGCTCGGGATCAAGCCGCTGTACTACTACCCGACCGCCCACGGCGTGCTGTTCGGCTCCGAGCCCAAGGCCGTGCTCGCCAACGCGCTGGCCGAGCGGGTCGTCGACGCCGACGGGCTGCGCCGGATCCTCGGCTGGGTCGCCGACCCCGCCAACGCCGTGTTCCGCGGGCTGCGCGAGGTCCCGCCCGGCTACGTCGTGCGGGTCAACCGCGACGGCGTCCGCGAGGAGCGGTACTGGGCGCTCGAGGACACCGGGCACACCGACGACGTGCCCACCACGGTCCGCCACGTCCGGGAGCTGCTCGAGGACACCGCGCGCCGGCAGCTCATCGCCGACGTCCCGCTGTGCACGCTGCTCTCCGGCGGGCTCGACTCCTCGGCGCTCACCGCCCTGGCCGCCCGGCACACCCAGGGCGCCGTCCGGTCGTTCGCCGTCGACTTCACCGGCTACACCGAGAACTTCACCGCCGACGACGTCCGCGGCACCCCGGACGCGCCGTACGTGCAGGAGGTCGCGAGGTTCGTCGGCACCGACCACACCGACATCACGCTGTCCACCGAGCAGTTGATGGACGCGGGCGTCCGCGCCGCCACCCTGCACGCCCGTGACCTGCCCTCGGGCATCGGGGACATGGACACCTCGCTCTACCTGTTGTTCAAGGCGGTGCGCCAGCGGTCGACGGTGGCGCTGTCCGGGGAGTCGGCCGACGAGGTGTTCGGCGGCTACCGCGACTTCCACGACGCCGACACCGTGGCCGCAAACACCTTCCCCTGGCTCGCCGGGCGGATGATGAACCACGACGCGTCCGACCCCGGGCTGTTCGACCCCGCCCTGGCCAAGCAGCTCGACATGGTCGGCTACCTCGACGACAAGTACCGGACCGCGCTCGCGGAGGTGCCGCAGCTGACCGGGCCCGCCGCGGCCGACCCGCACGAGCGGCGGATGCGCGAGATCTGCTTCCTCTACCTCACCCGGTTCCTGCCGAACCTGCTCGACCGCAAGGACCGGATGAGCATGGCCGTCGGTCTCGAGGTCCGGGTGCCGTTCTGCGACCACCGGCTCGTCGAGTACGTGTTCGGGACACCGTGGGCGCACAAGACCTTCGACGGCCGGGAGAAGAGCCTGCTGCGGGCGGCGACGGCCGACCTGCTGCCGGAGTCGGTGGTGAAGCGGGTCAAGAGCCCGTATCCGTCGACCCAGGACGCCGGCTACGAGCAGGTGCTGCGCTCACGGGTGTCGGCCGTGCTGGCCCGCGACGACGCACCGGTCGCGCCGCTGGTCAACGCCGAGGCGGTGCGTGAGCGGCTGGCCTCACCGGCCGAGGCGCACTCGTCGATGGGGTCCCGGATGCAGCTCGAGCAGGTCTTGTCCCTCGACGCCTGGCTCACCGACTATGAGGTGACGCTCGACCTCTGAGCCGTCGCTGCCCCGCCGCACCCCGCAGCCTCGTCGCCGTTCTCCGGCCCTCGCCGGCAGCGACGAGGCTGCCGGTTCCTGCCCGCCCGGGGCCAACGCCGTCGGCTGGCCGACCGCGACACCCGTCGCGGGCTCATCGCGCGGAGAGGTCGACACCGCAGTTCTCGCCGACCGGTGACTTCGCAGTCCTGCGGCGGTCTCTACCGGCAGCGCGCGGCGCGCGGCGAGGAGGGAACCGGCGATGACGCAGAAGACCGGCGACGGGGCCAGCAGCAGCCACCCGGACGGCACCGGGTTCCGCCCCGGCCATGGCTCGCCCGCACCGGTCGGCGGATGAGCGCGAGCGCGCCGACACCGCCCGGGGTCGCGCTGCTCGAACGCGCGATCGGCTACACCCTGGGGAGCCTGCACGTGGTGACCCCGCTGGCGCTGACCCGCCCGACGCCCTGCGACGCGTGGGACCTGCGCGCGCTGCTGGTGCACATGGACGACTCCCTCGCCGCACTGCACGAGGCGATCGGGTGCGGCCGGGTCGACCTGGTGGCCGCACCGCACGCGGAGCCGGCCGCGGACCCCGTCGCGTCCCTGCGCGCGCGGGCGTGCCACCTGCTCGGCGTCTGCACCGGTGCCCCGCCCCGCGATCGCATCGCCGTCGGGGACCTCCACATGCCGGCCGGACTGATGTTCGCCGCCGGGGCCGTGGAGATCGCCGTCCACGGCTGGGACGTCGCCCGGGCATGCGGGCACCCGCGCCCGATCCCGCCGGCGCTGGCCGCGGAGTTGCTCGCGCTCACCCCGCTGCTGATCACCGACGCCGACCGGCCGGTGCGGTTCGCCGCCGCCAGGACGCCCTCCCCGTCCGCCGGCGCGGAGGACCGGCTGCTCGCCTTCCTGGGCCGCGGCCGCGCCACCGGGGAATCCGGCGGAACCCGGCAGGGTTGCGCAGGATGAGGACATTCGCGAGCGAGAGGAACGATCGATGGGCCTGACCCGCACCGACGGACCGCTGTCCCCGCACGCGCCGACGACGGTCAACTACGCCATCGACGGCCCGGCGCACAAGCTGTTGTTCCATCCGTTCCCACGCCGGGTGCGCGCCGAGTTCGCCGGGCGCACCGTGCTCGACACCCGCGCCGGCATGCTGCTGCACGAGACCGCGCTGCTGCCGATGCTCTACGTGCCACTGGCCGACTTCGACGCCTCGCTGCTGGAGGCGACCGAGCACACCACGCACTGCCCGTTCAAGGGGGACGCGCGCTACCACTCGGTGCGGGTGGGCGACCGGGTCGCGGAGAACGCCGTCTGGTCCTACCCGACGCCGAAGGCCGACGCGTCCTGGCTGGCCGGGTACGCGTCGATGTACTGGCGCGCGGCCGACGCCTGGTACGACGAGGACGAGCAGGTCTTCGGGCACCTCACCGACCCCTACACGCGCATCGACGTACGCCCGACCAGCCGCACCGTCCGGGTGCGCTCCGGAGACACCGTGATCGCCGAGTCGACCTCACCGGTGGTGCTGTCCGAGACCGGGCTGCCGAACCGCTGGTACCTGAGCCCCGACGACGTCCGGGTGCCGTTGCAGCCCACCGACACCCGCACGCACTGCCCCTACAAGGGCGAGGCGAGCTACTTCTCGGCCACGCTGCCCGACGGCCGGGTGCTCACCGACGTGGCGTGGAGTTACCCGAAGCCGCTGCCGGAGTCCTCCCGGATCGCGGGCCTGCTGAGCTTCGCCCACGACGGGGTCGAGGTGCTGGTGGACGGCCGGCCCGCCTAGTCCTCCTCGTCGACGAGCAGCGCCTCCAGGGCCGGCAGCGCCTCGCGCAGGGCGGCGCGCTGCCGCTCGTCGAGCCGGGCCAGCCGGCGGGCCACCAGCGCGGTGCGGTGGCTGCGCACCTCGGCGAGCACGGCGGCACCCTTGTTCGAGAGCGTGATCCGGACACCGCGCGCGTCCTGCGGGTCGACGGTCCGCACGACGAGCCCCTGCTCGTCGAGCGCCGCGAGCACCCGGCTCATCGTCGGGGCGGTGACGGCCTCCCGGCGGGCCAGCTCGGAGAGCCGCAGCGGACCGTGCTGCTCGACCGTGACCAGCGCGGACAGCTGCAGCGGCGGCACCGACTCGCGGCCGTCGATACGGATCCGGCGGTGCAACCGCCCGACGGCCAGCCGCAGCCGCGCGGCGAGCTCGGTCTGCGCCTCGTCGGGCTCCGGACGGCCGTCGCCGACTCCGGCGGGGTCGGGGCGCTGGGCGGTGTCGGCGGCGGTGCTCATCACCCCATGGTGCCAGCCCGGTCGACCAGGACCACAGCGACCCGGCGGGTCACAGACACATCAGGGGAGGTCACGGGCGGTCAGACCTTGCGCAGCCGAATCCCGGTCACGCTGTGGTCACCACCCTTGCGCAGCACCAGGCTGGCCCGGCCCCGGGTGGGCCGGATGTTCTGTTCCAGGTTCGGCCCGTTGATCTCCGCCCAGATTCCCTCGGCGTGCGCGATGGCCTCCTGCTCGTTGAGCGCGGCGTAGCGCCGGAAGTAGGAGGCGGGGTCGCGGAACGCGGTCTCGCGCAGCCGCAGGAACCGCTCCACGTACCAGCGGCGGATGTCGTCGGTCGCGGCGTCGACGTAGACCGAGAAGTCGATGAAGTCGCTGACGGCGAGCGCGGCCTGGCCCTCCCGGCGCGGCTGCGCGGGCTGCAGCACGTTGAGCCCCTCGATCAGCAGGATGTCCGGGCGGTGCACGGTGAGCCGCCGGTCGGGCACGATGTCGTAGACCAGGTGCGAGTACACCGGCGCGGTGACCTCCGGACGGCCCGCCTTGACCTCGGTGACGAAGCGCAGCAGCGCCCGCCGGTCGTAGGACTCCGGGAAGCCCTTGCGCTGCATGAGCCCGCGCCGCACCAGTTCGGCGTTCGGGTGCAGGAACCCGTCGGTCGTGACGAGTTCGACGCGGGGGTGCTGCGGCCAGCGGGCGTGCAGCAGCCGCAGCAGCCGGGCGGTGGTCGACTTGCCGACCGACACCGACCCGGCGATGCCGATGACGAACGGGGTGCGCGCGGTGTTGGCACCCAGGAACGTCCGGTAGGCGCGGTAGAGCCGGCCGCCCTCCTGTACGTGCAGCGTGAGCAGCCGGGACAGCGGCAGGTACACCTCACGAACCTCGTCGAGGTCCACCTCGTCGCCGAGGCTGCGCACCCGGTCGAGCTCGGCGGCGGCCAGCGGCAGCGGCGTGTTCTCGCCGAGCTTCGCCCAGGCGGCCCGGTCGAAGTCGACGAACGGCGAGGCACCGTTTCGGGTGCTGCCCGGGCGGCTCACTGGCACACCGCGGTGCCCGCGTACTCGGCGACCGCCACCCCGGCGGGCAGCCCCAGCACGTGCACGACGGCGTCGGCGACGGTGTCCGGGTCGAGCCCGACGCTGTCCATCCGCTCGCTGTAGCGGTCGCGCAGCGGGCCGTCGGGCCAGTCGTCGAGGATCGCGGTGCGGACGAAACCGGGCGCGATCGTGGTGACCCGGACCCTCTCGTCACGCAGCTCCAGGCGCAGCCCGTCACCGATCGCGTGCACGGCGTGCTTGGTCGCCGAGTAGACCCCACCGGCGGCGGTGGGCACCCGGCGCCCGGACATCGACGAGATGGTGACGACCGCCGGGGCGGTGCCGCGGCGCAGGTGGGGCAGCGCTGCGCGGGTCACGACGAGCAGCCCGATGACGTTGACCGCGAACATGTCCCGCCACTGCTGCGGCCCGGTCTCGGCGACCGGCCCGACGTGGAAGACCCCGGCCGCAGCGCCACCCGGGCGCCGCGGGCGGCGGCCGCCCGGGCCACCGCGGCGCCGATCCCGGAGGAGGCGCCGGTCACGAGCGTTCGTTGCCCGTTGAGACTCGCCGACATAGAGATCCAACCTAGACGCTGCACCCGGATCCGGTTGTGGTGACATCAATCGCACCGCCGGCCCCCGATCGTCCGTGCGGCCCGGCAGGATGCCCGTTATGCCCACCTCCGTCATCGAGCTGGTCCGGCTGCTGCCGTCGTCGGATCCGCTGGTTCAGGGTCGCGACCGGGGCCGGGGTCAGGGTGGTGTCGCAGCGAGCAGCGCCCGGCCCGCGGTCCTAGACTGGCCGGCATCGTCGGCGACGCCAGCACGACAGCCAGTACCAGGAGCATCAGTGCCCACCCCAGCGCCCGCCGAGCCGGGCTGCAGTAGTCGGCCGGGTCGACCGACCTGGCGCCCCGTCCACCGTCGCACGATCGCCATCGCAGTAGGCCCTCGCGCGGGTGGAGCCCGATGAGCACGCTGCTGTCGATCCTCGGCCTGCTCGCCGTCGTCGCGCTCACGCTGGGCACGGCGATCTCGGTGGCCTCGGAGTTCTCGCTCACCGCGCTGGAACGCAGCCAGATCGACGCGCACGTCGCCGAGGTCGGCGACCGGCGGTCGAAGACCGTGCAGAAGGCCCACCGCGCGCTGTCGTTCCAGCTCTCCGGCAGCCAGCTCGGCATCACGGTGACGACGCTGGCCACCGGCTACATCGCCGAACCCGCGATCGCCGAGCTGATCCACCCCGTGCTGCAGAACCTGGGGGTCTCCCCGGGGGTCGCGACCGGTGTCGCGACGGTGCTGTCACTGGTCCTGGCGACGGCGCTGTCGATGGTGTTCGGCGAGCTGGTGCCCAAGAACATCGCGATCGCCCGGCCGCTGCAGACCGCGCGGGCGGTCGTCTGGCTGCAGAGCGGCTTCGCCCGCACCTTCCGCTGGTTGATCGACGCCCTCAACTCGGCGGCCAACGCCATCGTCCGCAAGCTCGGCGTGGAACCGGCCGAGGAGCTGCGCTCGGCCCGCTCGCCCAACGAGCTCAGCTCACTGGTCCGGACCAGCGCGCAGCACGGCACGCTCGACGCCGGTACCGCCACGCTGATGGACCGCTCACTGCGGTTCACCGACCGGGTGGCCGAGGACGTGATGACCCCACGGGTGCGGATGGAATCGCTCAACACCGACGACACCGTGGCCGACCTCATCCGGCAGGCCCGGCGCACCGGGTTCTCCCGGTTCCCGGTGCACAACGGCGACCCCGACTCCGTGCTCGGGCTGGTGCACGTCAAGCAGGCGTTCGGAGTGCCCGCCGAGGAGCGCGAGACCACGCCGGTGCGCGACATCGCGCAGCCTGCGCCGACCGTGCCGGAATCGCTGGACGGCGACGAGCTCCTCAGCCGGCTGCGCGACTCCGGGCTGCAGACGGCGATGGTGGTCGACGAGTACGGCGGCACCGCCGGCCTGGTCACCCTCGAGGACCTGGTCGAGGAGATCGTCGGCGACGTCCGCGACGAGCACGACCGTGCCGAACAGGCCCGGATCCGTCCGCTGGGCCGGGACAGCTGGCTGGTGTCGGGTCTGCTGCGCGGCGACGAGGTGGCCGATGCGACGGGTTTCATCATGCCGCCCGGCGACTACGAGACGCTGGCCGGCTTGGTGCTGTCCCGGCTGGGCCGGATCCCCGACGTCGGCGACGACGTCAACGTCGGCGACTGGCGGCTGACCGTGATGCGCCGCGACCGCAACCGCGTCGCCGAGCTGCGGCTGGCCCGCCGCGACCAGGCGGAGGCCGAGGCGCCCGTGCAGCGCACCCCGGACCGGGAGCCTGCCCGTGGGTAGCGACCTGCTGGCGCTGCTGGCCGCGGTGCTGCTGCTGGCGGCCAACGCGTTCTTCGTCGGAGCCGAGTTCGCGCTCATCTCGGCCCGGCGCGACCGGCTGGAGGCGATGGCGCAGGCTGGTGTGGCGTCGGCCCGGACGGTGCTGAAGGCCAGCGGGGACCTGTCCCGGATGCTGGCCGCCTCGCAACTGGGCATCACGATCGCGTCGCTGCTGCTCGGCCGGCTCGGCGAGCCCGCGGTGGCGCACCTGATCGAGCGGCCGTTCGAGTTGCTCGGGCTGCCACCGGCGCTGCTGCACCCGATCGCGTTCGCGCTCTCGCTGGCGCTGGTCGTCGTCGCGCACATGGTGCTCGGCGAGATGGTGCCCAAGAACATCGCGATCGCCGGACCGGAACGCACCGCGGCGCTGCTGGTGCCGCCGTTCCTCGTCTTCACCAAGATCATGCGGCCGGTCATCGAGCTGTTCAACTGGATGGCCAACGGCACCCTGCGGCTGATGGGGATCGCCCCGCGCGACGAACTGGAGGCGGCGTTCACCTCCGGCGAGCTGTCGGCGATGATCGCCGACTCGCGGCGTGAGGGACTGCTCGACGACTCCGAGTCCAGCCGGCTCGCGCGCACCCTGCGCTCGGCGGAGGCCACCGTGGCCGACGCACTCGTCCCGGCCGACAAGCTGATCACGCTGTCGGCCCGGCCGACCGTCGGCGAGGTCGCGCAGGCGGTGGAGCAGACCGGGTTCTCCCGTTTCCCGCTGCGCGGCCCGGACGGCCGGCTGACCGGGTACCTGCACGTCAAGGACATCCTCGACGTGATGGACGACCCGGCCGCGGCGGTGCCGCGCGGGCGTGTCCGGGGACTGCCCGAGGTGCCGGCCGACGCACGGCTGGACGACGCCCTGGCCGCGCTGCGCAGCTCCCGGGCGCACCTGGCACGCGCGGTGAACGGACGCGGGGACACCGTCGGGCTGGTCGCGATGGAGGACCTTCTCGAGCACTACGTCGGGACGGTGCGCGACTCCACCCATGCCGACGAACTCCCCCGCGAGTCGTCCCCTTCGGGAGGGTGAGTCGCCCATTCTCGGAGGGCGAGTCGCCCTTGCCGGGCGGCCGGCGGACCGGCGGGTACCGTCGGCCGCATGGGGCCGAGCACGATCGAGCAGCACCCGGGCGACGCACCCGAGGCGGGGCTCTTGGTCCTCGACGAGCCGGCGTGGCGGGCCCGGGCCGCCGCCCACCGCGAGCGCGTCGGCCGGTGGACCGAGCCGCACCGGGAACGCCGGCGCCGCGGCGAGGCCCATCCCGTCCTCGACTTCCTGTTCACGTACTACTCGCTGCGACCGTCGCGGCTCGAGCAGTGGCATCCCGGCCCCGGGGTGCTGCTGCGCGGCGCCGGTGCGGACGACTACCTCGGCTTCCCCGGCTACCGCCGCGACGGCGACGGCGTCCTGCTCGACCTCGCCGTGCTGCCCGGGCGGCTGCGGGCCACGGCCGGTTCCGTGCACACCCTGCTCACCGCCACGGCCGGCCGGGCGCCGCGGCTGAGCTGCTTCGGGCTGCACGAGTGGGCGATGGTCTACCGCACCGACGCCCCGCGGCACGGTGCGGTGCCGCTGCGGCTGGGTGCGGACGGGACCGACGCGGTCGTCGAGTCGCTGCCGGTGCACTGCACACACCACGACGCGTTCCGCTTCTTCACCGCCGCCGCCCGCCCGCGCAACGCGATCACCCCGCGTCGCGAGGACCAGGTGCGCCACGAGCAGCCCGGCTGCCTGCACGCGACGATGGACCTCTACAAGTGGGCCTACAAGCTCGCGCCGGCCACCCCGTCGGACCTGCTGGCCGACTGCTTCGCCCTCACCGCCGAGGTGCGCGAGCTGGACATGCGGGCCAGCCCCTACGACCTCGCCGCGCTGGGCTACCCCCCGGTGCGCATCGAGACCCCGGCCGGACGCGCCGAGTACGCCCGCGCCCAGGCGGGATTCGCCACCCGGGCCGCGCCACTGCGCGACCGCCTCATCGCCCTGTGCGAGGCGCTCCACGAGCAGCGTCAGCTGCCGTAGGCGGCCACCGGCGGGCAGGAGCACACCAGGTTGCGGTCGCCGTGGGCGCCGTCGATGCGGCGCACCGGGGGCCAGACCTTGCGGTCGTGCACACCGGGCGTGACGCCGGTGGGGTAGGCGGCCAGTTCGCGGGTGTACGGGTGGTCCCACTTGTCGGCCAGGCAGGCCGCGGTGTGCGGGGCCCCGCGTAGCGGGTTGTCCTCCACCGGCCACTCCCCCGCCGCGACGCGGTCGATCTCGCCGCGGATGCCGATCATCGCCTCGACGAACCGGTCGAGTTCGGCGAGGTCCTCGCTCTCGGTCGGCTCGACCATCAGCGTGCCCGCCACCGGGAAGGACATCGTGGGCGCGTGCAGGCCGTAGTCGGCGAGCCGCTTGGCCACATCGTCGACGGTCACACCGGTCTCCTTGGTGATCCGGCGCAGGTCGAGGATGCATTCGTGGGCCACGTACCCGCCGGGGCCGGTGTAGAGCACCGGGTAGTGCTCACCGAGCCGGCGCGCGACATAGTTCGCGGCCGCGACCGCGGTGAGGGTGGCCCGGCGCAGCCCGGGCAGGCCCATCATCCGGATGTAGGCCCACGAGATGGGCAGCACCCCGGGGCTGCCGTAGGGCGCCGCCGACACCGCGCCCACCACCCCACGGCCGGGCAGGAACGGCGCAAGATGCTCGGCCACGGCGACCGGGCCGACGCCCGGGCCGCCACCGCCGTGCGGGATGCAGAACGTCTTGTGCAGGTTGAGGTGGCTGACGTCGCCGCCGAAGGCCCCGGGCCGGGCCAGCCCGACCAGCGCGTTGAGGTTGGCCCCGTCGACGTAGACCTGCCCGCCGGCGGCGTGCACCGCATCGCAGACGTCGCGCACGTGCTCCTCGTACACCCCGTGCGTCGACGGGTAGGTGATCATCAGCGCGGCGAGCCGGTCGGCGTGCTCGGCGATCTTCGCCCGCAGGTCGTCCAGGTCGACGTCACCGGACGGGGCGGTCGCGACCACGACCACCCGCATCCCGGCCATCACCGCCGACGCCGCGTTCGTGCCGTGCGCGCTGGCCGGGATCAGGCACACGTCGCGGTGTGCCTCCCCCCGGGAGCGGTGGTAGGCGGCGATGGCCAGCAGCCCGGACAGCTCACCCTGGCTGCCGGCGTTGGGCTGCAGCGACACCGCCGCGTATCCGGTGAGCTCGGCCAGCCAGCGCTCCAGGTCGGCGATCATCTCCAGCGTGCCGGCGGCGTCGGCCGCGGGCACGAACGGGTGCAGGTCGGCGAACGCCGGCCAGGTGATCGGCTCCATCTCCGCGGTCGCGTTGAGCTTCATCGTGCACGACCCGAGCGGGATCATCGTGCGGTCCAGCGCCAGGTCGGCGTCGGCGAGCCGGCGCAGCCAGCGCATCAGCGAGGTCTCGCTGCGGTGGGAGTGGAACACCGGGTGGGTCAGGTACTCCGATTCCCGGCGCAGTGCCTCGGGCAGCGCATCGGCCGTCGCGGCGTCGAGGTCGTCGACCGAACCGACCGCGACCCCGAACGCCGCCCACACCGCCTCCAGGTGGGCGATGGTCGTCAGCTCCGAGCAGGCGATCCCGACGACGTCGCAGGACACCCGGCGCAGCGCGATCCCGGCGTCGTGCGCGGCGGTGACGACCGCGTCGGCCCGTCCGGGGACCCGGGCGGTGACGGTGTCGAAGAACGCCTCGTGCACGATCTCGACGCCGCCGGAGCGCAGCCCACCGGCCAGCACCGCGGCCATCCGGTGCACCCGGCGCGCGATCGCGCGCAGCCCGTCGGGGCCGTGGTAGACGGCGTAGCAGGCCGCGACGACGGCGAGCAGCACCTGCGCGGTGCAGATGTTGCTGGTCGCCTTCTCCCGGCGGATGTGCTGTTCGCGAGTCTGCAGCGCGAGCCGCAGCGCCGGGTTCCCGTCGGCGTCGCGGGTCAGCCCGACGAGCCGGCCGGGCAGCTGGCGGGCCAGCTTCTGCTGCACCGACAGGTAGCCGGCGTGCGGGCCACCGAACCCGAGCGGGACACCGAAGCGCTGGGTGGTGCCCACCGCCGCGTCGGCGCCCAGCTCGCCGGGCGGGGTGAGCAGGGTCAGCGCGAGCAGGTCGGCGGCGACGGCCACGAGCGCGCCCCGCTCGTGTGCGGCCTCGATGAGGCCGGCCGGGCCGGTCACCGCGCCGGATGCACCGGGGTAGCTGACGAGCAGCCCGAAGAACTCCCCGTCCGGCAGCCCGGCGCCCAGGTCGGCGACGTCGAGTTCGATACCCAGCGGCTCGGCCCGGGTGCGCAGTACCTCGAGGGTCTGCGGCAGCGTGTCGGCGTCGACCACGAAACGGGGCGACGTGGACTTCCCGGCCCTGCGCAGCAGCGTCATCGCCTCGGCCGCCGCGGTGGCCTCGTCGAGCAGCGACGCCCCGGCCACCGGCAACCCGGTCAGGTCCGACACCGTGGTCTGGAACGTCAGCAGCGCCTCGAGCCGGCCCTGGCTGATCTCGGGCTGGTAGGGGGTGTACGCGGTGTACCAGGCCGGGTTCTCCAGCACGTGCCGGCGGATCACCGGCGGGGTCTGGGTGCCCGCGTACCCCAGCCCGATCATCGGGACGGCCACGGTGTTGCGGGCGGCCAGGGCGCGCAGCTCGGCGAGCATCTCGGCCTCGGAGACCGGCGCGGGCAGCGACGAGGACGCGGCGACGCCGGAGCCGTCACGGATCGTGGCCGGCAGCGCACGATCGGCCAGTTCGTCGAGCGATCCGACTCCGATCGTGGCCAGCATCCGGTCCAGGTCGTCCGCCCGGGGGCCGATGTGCCGGTCGGCGAACGGGGTGCCGCGCTGCAGGACGGTCAGCGGGACGTGGGGCTCGGGGCTCATCGGTCGACCTCTCGCAAGACGTGGGCGCGCTCGGGCTGCCCTCCCCCTCTGTCGATACCCGTGACCGGGCGCCTGAGAGATTCACCCCGGCTGACCGGAGCTTTCCCCGTCGGCGGACGGCGGTGACGGCCACCGTCGCTTTCCAGAGGCGTCTCGCCCACGCGGTCCGTGCTGCCTGAGAGGTTCCGGGGAGGATTTGCTCCTTCGGCGCCCGGCTCGACCGGCCGGGTCTCTCCCGCGTGGGATCGGCGACTACGCAGCACAGCCTACTGCGAGACCCGTAGTTCCACCGAGGCCCTTGGTCCCGGGCGTCGCCACAATTCGCCCATGACAACGTCCGGCCCGAAGGCCCCGCCGTCCGCCACCACCGCCGCGTTCTCCATGCAGGCCGTCGCGTCGTTCGCGATCTCGCTGGCGGCCGTCACGATCGCGATCATCTATCTGCCCGCGGACCCGTGGGTCCGGGCGTTCCTCGCCATCAGCGTGCTCTACGTGACCACGTCGGCGTTCACACTGTCCACGTGCGTCCGGGACAAGCAGGAGTCGACGAGCGTGGTGAGCCGGGTCGATCAGGCGCGGCTGGACAAGCTGCTCGCCGAGCACGACCCGTTCGCGAGTGTCGCCTGACGGCGATCGACGGGCCGGCTCCGGTCAGCTGATGGCGCGGCGCGCCCGGCGGCGGCTCAGCTCGTCCTCCGGGGCGTCGTCGACGCTGCCGCCGTCGGCCCGCTCCACCGGGAAGTCCTTGATCGAGCCGCTGATCTCGCGCATCGCGCCGCTGACCGCGATCCCGAAGACCCCCTGCCCGCCCTGCAGCAGGTCGACGACCTCCTCCGGGGAGGAGCATTCGTAGACCGTGGTGCCGTCGCTGAACAGCGTGATGCCGGCCAGATCTCTTATCCCACGCCGTCGCAGGTGTTCCACGGCGACCCGGATGTTCTGCAGCGAGACCCCGGCGTCGAGCAGGCGTTTGACCACCTTGAGGACCAGCACGTCCTTGAAGGAGTACAGCCGCTGGCTCCCGGAGCCGGCCGCACCTCTTATCGACGGGACGACCAGGCCGGTCCGGGCCCAGTAGTCCAGCTGCCGGTAGGTGATGCCGACGACCTGGCAGGCCGTCGGTCCACGGAACCCGACGAGCTGGTCGGGCAGCCCGTCGAGGCCCTCCCCGACCAGCGGGTCAGGGAAGAGTTCGCCCTGCTCCGGCGCGTCGGGCGGCGACGCGTCCACGGCACTCCCTCCCGCCGGGCGATGCGCATCTCTGCGCGTCGCCCGTCCCACTGACCAGCTGATGATCTGACCGTAAGCGGGTGCGCGCACTGGGTCAACGCGCCGCGCCGTTGCGTTTCACCCGGAGACGGGCGTGTCGCGCCGCCGTCGGGTGCCGCGCCGATTATCCGGGCTGAGCGCCGCGGAAGTCCTCCGGGGAGACCGAGTCGAGGAACTCGCGGAACTTCTCGACCTCGTCCTCCTGCTCGTCCGGGATGATCAGGCCCGCCTCGGAGAGCACGCTCTCCTCCGCGTGGATCGGCACCCCGACGCGCAGTGCCAGCGCGACCGAGTCACTCGGCCGCGCGGACACCTTGATCCCGCCGTCGAAGATCAACTCGGCGTAGAAGGTGCCCTCCTGCAGGTCGGTGATGCGTACCTGTTCCAGGCGCCGCCCCAGCGCCGTGATCACGTCCTTGAGCAGGTCGTGGGTCAACGGCCGGGCAGGCTTGACGCCCTGTTGCTCCAGAGCGATCGCCGTCGCCTCCACCGAGCCGATCCAGATCGGCAGGTAGCGGTCTCCGCTGGTCTCCCTCAACAAGAGGATGGGCTGGTTCGCGGGCAACTCGACCCTGACACCCACGACGCGCATCTCGCTCATGCGCCCGCCTCCTCACCCATCTACGTCCGCACTCCGCTCGGTTCCGGGGCTCGTTCCGGGCTCGATCCGGGCTGATCTGATCCCGATCTGATCGCTGCGGGCCCCGGGCGGCGTCTGACCCCTTCGACGCTACACGGGCGATCCCGGCCGCGCGCGCCTCCGGACGGGCAGTTCGCGGCCGAATCGTGATCGTGGTCAGTCGTGGCGGGCACCCGGTTCACGCGGCCCGGTCAGGAAGACCAGCCGAAACTTGCCGATCTGCACCTCGTCGCCGTTGGCCAGGACGGCGGTGTCGACTGGCTCACGGTTGACGTAGGTGCCGTTGAGGCTGCCGACGTCGACGACGACGAACTCGCCGGAGTCCCGGCGGAACTCGGCGTGCCGACGGGACACGGTCACGTCGTCGAGGAAGATGTCGCTGTCGGGGTGGCGCCCGGCGCTGGTCGTGGAGCGGTCCAGCAGGAAGCGCGAACCGGCGTTGGGTCCGCGCTTGACGACCAGCAGCGCGGAGCCGGGCGGCAGCGCGTCGACGCCGGAGATCGGCTGCTCCTGCGCCGGCTGCTCGACGTCGGCGAGGAAGTCAGCCCGGAAGACCGACGTGGTCTCCGGAGCACGCTCCGGCGGAACGCCGGGCACGTCGTTCGTGGTCACCTCGGGGTCTCCTCCTGCGGTGTGGGGGTGCCGTCTCAGGTCTGTGGGAATCGGGGCACAAACCTACCGTGCGGTGGTGCGCTCAGGACTGCTCGGTCAGCTGCCGGTACGCGGCGGCGTCGAGCAACTCGCCGAGTTGCGCCGCCCCGGCGTCCGACAGCCGCAGCTCCACGATCCACCCGGCCTCGTAGGCACCCGAATTGATCAGCTCGGGGGTGTTCTCGAGCGCGTCGTTGACCGCCACGACCTCGCCGGCCAGCGGAGCGTAGATGTCCGACACGGACTTCGTGGACTCGACCTCACCCAGCGCGTCACCGGTGGCGAAACTGTCGCCGACGGCCGGGAGCTGCACGAAGACGACGTCCCCGAGCTGTTCCTGAGCGTGGTCGGTGATGCCGATGCGGACGACACCGTCGCCCAGCTCCCGCACCCACTCGTGGGCTTCGGTATAGCGCAGGTCGTCGGGGATCACCCGGCGAGCCTAGCCCGCCCTCACAGGCCGCCGCGGTGGGGTTCGGCTTCGCGGTCCGAGGTGGCCGGCCGCGGCGCCGGCGTGCGCAGGGCCAGCACGAACTGCGCGAGGTAGAGCAGCCCCGACCACAGGTAGAGCCCGACTCCCCAGCCCGCGAAGGCGTAGCCGAAGGGCCGGGCGAGCTCGGCGAACCAGCCCTCGCCCTGCCCCAGCAGCAGCAGCGGGAACGCGTAGAGCAACTGGAACGTGGCCGCCTTGCCCAGGTAGGTCACGACGAACGGGCCGTACCCGCGGCGGCGCAGCACGAGCACGCACAGGCCCAGCACCAGGTCGCGGGCGACGAGGACCAGCACCACCCACCACGGCACGACCTCGCGTACCCCCAGCGCGACCAGCGCGGCGAGGATGTAGAGCCGGTCCACGGCGGGGTCGAGCAGCGCGCCGAGCCTGCTGTACTGGCCGAGCAACCGGGCGAGCTTGCCGTCGAGCCAGTCGGTCAGCCCGCCGAGCATCAGCACGAGGATCGCCCAACCGTCGGCGCGCGGACCGAGCAGCAGGTACAGGAACAGCGGCACCCCGGCCAGCCGGAGCACGCTGAGCAGGTTCGGGACCGTCAGCACCCGGTCGGTGCCGGCGTGCGGGGTCGGCGCGTCGGCCACGTGGAGCAGCCTACGTCGGCGGCTGCACGGGCCATGCGGCGATCTACCCCGGGGGGTGCGGACGCCATCGGCACACGGCACGATGCCGGGCATGGATGCTTCCGAGCTCAAGCAGACACAGGCCCCGCTGAAGGCGCGCTACCGGGAGGATCCGGGCGCGGCGTTGATCACCCTGAAGGCCGACGGCGAGCTCGACGGCACGGGCGTGGCATGCCGCGTGCAGACCGCGACGACGCTGGCCGAGGCCGGCCTGCACCCCGCCACCGGCGGCGACGGCACCCAGCTGTGCTCCGGGGACATGCTGCTCGAGGCGCTGGTGGCCTGCGCCGGGGTGACCCTGCGTGCGGTCGCCACCGCACTGGAGCTGCAGGTCAGCGGCCGGGTGCATGCTGAGGGCGACCTCGACTTCCGCGGCACCCTCGGCGTCGACAAGGAGGCGCCGGTCGGGTTCCGCGACATCCGGCTGTCCTTCGACCTGGACACCACGGCCGACGCCGACCAGGTCGCCACCCTGATCAAGCTCACCGAGCGGTACTGCGTGGTGCTGCAGACCATCAAGTCCTCGCCGGCCACCGAGGTCTCGGTGACGGTCTCCGACGACGCCGCGGCCTGATCCCGGCGGCCGCCGGGGAGTCCCACGGATCCGGCGTCGGCGGTAGGTTCCCGGCATGGGGAGTGCCGCCGACGCCGCTGGGTCCGCCGTCGATCCGACCGTGCTCGAGGCCCTCGCCGCGGTGGTCGGCGCGGAGCACGTGACCGGGGGCGCGACGGCCGCCGCCGAGTTGTCGGACTACGCCCACGACGAGGCCCTGTCCATCGCCGCGCAACCACCCGCGGCGGTGGTCCGGCCCGGTAGCACCGCCGAGGTGTCGGCGATCCTGCGCCTGGCCGCCGGGCGCCGGCTCCCGGTCACCGCGCGCGGCACCGGCACCGGGCTCTCCGGTGCCGCGATCCCCCGCCCGGACGGTCTGGTCGTCTCCTTCGAACGGATGAACCGGATCCTGGAGATCGACACCGAGAACCACGTCGCCGTCGTCCAGCCCGGGGTGACGCTGGCCCAACTCGACGAGGCGACGGCCGCGCACGGCCTGAGTTACCCCGTCTACCCCGGCGAGAACGGTGCGAGCCTGGGCGGCAACGTCGCCACCAACGCCGGCGGGATGCGCGCGGTCCGCTACGGCGTGACCCGCCAGCAGGTACAGGGCCTGGAGGCGGTGCTGCCCACCGGCGAGGTCGTCCGCACCGGCGGCAAGCTCGCCAAGGCCAGCACCGGCTACGACCTCACCCAGCTGATCATCGGCTCCGAGGGCACCCTGGCGCTCGTCACCGAGGCCACCCTGCGGCTCTACCCGCGGCATCCGCACCAGGCCACCGTGCTGGCCCCGTTCACCGGCGTCGACGAGGTCGCGGCCGCAGTGCCGAAGATCGTCGCATCGGGCATCGGGCCGCTGGTCCTGGAGTACATCGACGCGCTGACGATGGCCGCGATCACCCAGGCTCAGGAGCTCGACCTGGGCATCTGCGAGCAGGTCCGCGAGTCCACCCAGGCCTATCTGCTGGTGATGCTGGACAACGCCGTCGCCGACCGGCTCGACGAGGACGTGCAGCGCCTCGGCGAGCACCTCGTGTCCCTCGGCGCGGCCGACGCCTACGTGCTGCCCGGCCCGGCCGCCCGCCGGCTGGTCGACGCCCGGGAGAAGGCGTTCTGGACCGCGAAGGCCATCGGCGCGCAGGAGGTCGTCGACGTGGTCGTCCCCCGCGCGGCCATGCCGGAGTTCCTGCGCCGGGCCCGGGACATCGCCGAGCGGCACGGATCGTTCGTCGCAGGGTGCGGGCACGCCGGCGACGGCAACGTGCACCTGTCGGTGTTCGAGACCGACCCGCAGGTGCGCTACCGGCTGCTGCGCGAGCTGTTCGAGGCCGGCATGAAGCTCGGCGGTCTCATCTCCGGCGAACACGGCGTCGGCCGCACCAAGAAGCGCTACTTCACCGAGCTGACCGACCCGGTGAACCTCGACCTGATGCGCCGCATCAAGCATGCGTTCGACCCGGCCGGGATCCTCAACCCCGGCGTGCTGCTCGACTAAGGAGCCGTATCCGTGAATGGAGCCCAGGCGCTCATCCGCACCTTGGTGGACGGCGGGGTGGATGTCTGCTTCGCCAACCCCGGCACCTCGGAGATGCACTTCGTGGCCGCGCTCGACGCGGTGCCGCAGATGCGCGGGGTGCTGACCCTGTTCGAGGGCGTCGCCACCGGCGCGGCCGACGGCTACGGCCGGATGGCCGGGCGCCCCGCCGCGACCCTGCTGCATCTGGGCCCCGGCCTGGGCAACGGCCTGGCGAACCTGCACAACGCGCGCCGAGCCGGCACCCCGATCGTCAACGTGGTCGGTGACCACGCGACGTTCCACAAGCAGTACGACGCGCCGCTGGAGTCCGACATCGGTGCGATCGCGGGCTCCGTGTCCGGCTGGGTCCGGCGCAGCGCGAGCACCGCCGACGTCGGCCCGGACGCCGCCGCCGCGATCGCCGCCGCGTCCGGCCCGCCCGGCCAGGTGGCGACCCTGATCCTGCCCGCGGACGTCTCCTGGTCCGACGGCGACGCCGCGCCGGGCACCTGCCCGGAGCCGGCAGCCCCGCTCGGCCGGGGCACCCTCGACGCCGACACGCTCGAGGCCGCGGCGAAGGCGCTCGGCTCCGGTGAGCCGTGCCTGGTGCTGATCGGCGGCGAGGCGACCCGGGAGGCGGGCCTGACCGCTGCCGCCCGGATCGCCGCGGCGACCGGGGCGAAGCTGCTCGCCGAGACGTTCCCGGCCCGGCTCGAGCGCGGCGCCGGGGTCCCGGCGGTCGACCGGCTCGGCTACCTCGCCGACATGGCGATCCACCAGCTCAGCGGGGTCAAGCACCTGATCCTGGCCGGCGCGAGGTCGCCGGTGACGTTCTTCGGCTATCCGAACAAGCCCAGCGACCTCGTCCCCGACGGCTGCCGGGTGTACCCGGTGGCGTCCCGCGAGGGTGCGGCCGTCGCGGCGCTGGAGGCCCTCGCCGACCTGGTCGCGGCCGGTACCGAGGCCCCGCCGGCCCCCGACGCCCGCCCGGAGCTGCCCACCGGCGCGCTCACCGCGGAGACCGCCGCGGCCGTCGTCGGGGCACTGCTGCCCGAGTGGGCGATCGTCGTCGACGAGGCGAACACCTCCGGGCTCGGCCTGCCGGGCGCCACCGCGGGCGCGCCCCGGCACGACTGGCTGACGCTGACCGGCGGCTCGATCGGCTACGGGCTGCCCGCCGCGACCGGCGCCGCCGTCGCCTGCCCGGACCGGCCGGTGTGGTGCCTGGAGGCCGACGGCAGCGCGATGTACACGATCTCCGCGCTGTGGACGCACGCCCGGGAGGGTCTCGACATCACCACGGTGATCTACAACAACTCCGCCTACGCGATCCTGCGGATGGAGCTCATGCAGGTCGGTGCGGCGACCGACGGGGAGCGGGCCCGGGCCCTGCTCGACCTCGGCGGCCCGCAGCTCGACTTCGTCTCGATCGCCCGGGGCATGGGCGTGCCGGCCGTGCGGGCCACGACGGCCGAGGAGTTCGCCGACGCGCTGCGCCGCGCCCAGGCCGATCCGGGCCCGCACCTGATCGAGGCGGTCGTCCCGTCACTGGTGCCGTGATGGCCGAGCCGGGGGGCGCGCCCGAGGCGGCCGCGGTCGGGCCCGCGATCACCGCCGACGGACAGGTCGGCAGGATCTTCGAGTGGCGACGCGGGTTCGACGTCACCTGGCTGCTCGCCGTCGGGTTGCGTAGCGGGATCGTGCACGCGCTGGCCGCCCACCCGGGGGCGACCGCCACCGAGCTGGCCGAGCGGCTGGAGCTGCACGGGCCGTACACCGCGGCCTGGCTGCGCACCGCGCAGGGCTTCGAGATCGTGGACGTGGACCGGCCGGGCTACCGGCTCGCCCCGCACCTGGACACGATCCTCACCGACGCCTCGGACCCCCGCTACCTCGCCGGGTACATCCTGCTCGGCGCCGAGGTCGCGACCCGCGACTTCGAGGCGACCGCGGAGGCCATGCGGACCGGTGCGGTCGTGCCGTTCCAGGGCCGGGGCGACCTGTTCACCCGGTTGGTCGCCGAGGCCACCCGCGGGCTGCAGACGATGACCGCGCGCGGCATCCTGCCCAAGCTGCCCGGCGTCGCGGAGGCGCTGCGCCACGGCGGCACCGTGCTCGAGATCGGCTGCGGCACCGGAAACCTGCTGCTCGCGCTGGCCGCGCAGTTCCCCACCGCCCGGTGCATCGGGGTGGACATCGACGCCGACTCGCTCGCCGCCGCGGGCGAGAAGATCACCACGGCGGGGCTCGACCGGCGCGTCACGCTGCACCACGGCGCCGTCGCGGAGGCGGTCGCGCAGGCCCGGCCCGGCGGCGTCGACGTCGTCGTGCTGGTCGAGGTGCTGCACGAGATCGCGCCCGCGCTGCGCCCCGGGGTCATCGGCGACGCGGCGGCCGCGCTGCGCCCCGGCGGCTGGCTGGTGATCGTGGACGAGACCTACCCCTCGACCGCCGAGCAGGCCCGCGAACCCGAGTACCGGTTCCCGCTGATGACCGGGTTCGAGGAGCTGCTCTGGGGCAACGTGCTCCCGACCCGCGAGGAGCAGGAGCAGCTGCTGGCCGGGGCCGGGCTGACCGGGCCGGTCGACCGCCGGCTGGTCGGAGAGGGGTTCACGGTGCTCACCACGGCCAAGCCGCACTGAGCACCGCGCCCCGCCCGGCCTCACATGACCGCGCCGTTGCCCTCCTGCGCCCGGGCCCGCTCGCGGCCCGGTGACCCGGCCCCCGGCCGTCGGCGGTCGATCAGCACCGCCACCGGGGCCGCCAGCGTGATCGTCGACAGCGTCCCGGCCAGCAACCCGACGAGCAACGCGAACGCCAGGTCGGTGAGCGCCCCGCCGCCGAAGAGCAGCAGCGCCGCGAGCACGAACGCCACACCCGCCCCGGTCGCGACGGTGCGCGGCAGGGTCTGCAGCACGGCCGCCCCGACCACCCGGGCGAACGGTTCGCCGCGGTGGTGCCGGCACATCTCCCGGACCCGGTCGAACACCACCACCGAGTCGTTCACCGAGTAGCCGATCGTGGTCAGCGCGGCGGCCAGGAAGATCCCGTCGACCGGACGGCCGAACCAGGACATCGCCCCGAGCAGGACCACCGAGTCGGCGATCAGCGCGAGCACGGTGGCGGCCCCGAGCCGCCAGTCGAACCGGATCGCCAGGTAGACCAGCTGGGCCGCGACGGCCAGCGCGAGGGCGAGCAGCGCCCGCCGGGCCAGCTCCTGACCCAGGCTCGGGCCGACCTGCTCGTCGCGCACCGGGGCACTGTCGGCGACCCCGGTCGCGGCGGCCACCACGTCGTCGATCCCGGCGCGTTCGGCCTCGGTGATCGGCGGCGTGCGGACGTCCAGACCGCCGTCGGACAGGCTGACCACGGCGCGGTCCTCCCCCGCCGCCGCCAGCGCGGTACGCACCTGCTCCGGGTCGAGATCGGCCGGCACCTGCTCGTAGGACAGCAGCCGCCCGCCGGTGAACTCGATGCCCAGGTCGAGCCCGCGGATCAGCGGCCCGGCCAGCGCCAGCACCGCGACCGCGCCCGAGATCACCACCCACCGGACCGGCTGGCGGTACAGCGCGGCGGGAAGCCCCGGCCGGGCGGCCAGCGCGCGCCGGACGCGGCCCGGCCCGTCCAGCCCCGACCAGCGCGGCCGCCGCGCCGGCGGACCCGAGGCGACCAGCAGGCGCAGCAGCACCCCGGTCAGCACCAGCGCGCTGAACAGCGACACGAGCACGCCGACCGCCAGGGTCACCCCGAAACCGCGGACCGGTCCGGCGGCCAGCCAGACCAGCAGCCCGGCGGCGATCAGCGTGGTCGCGCCCGCGTCGGCGATCGCGGAGAACGCGCCCCGGAACCCGCCGTCGACGGCCCGCCGCAGCCGGCTCTGGTGCCCCTTGCGCGTCGCCGGCCGCGCTGCCCACTCCTCACGGGCGCGTTCGAACACCAGCACGTTCGCGTCCACCGCCATCCCGACGGCCAGCACGAACCCGGCCAGGCCCGGCAGCGTCACGGTGGCACCGAGCCCGAGCAGCACGGCCGCGGAGATCAGCCCGTAGCCGGCGAGCGCGATCAGCGCGACCAGGCCGGCGACCTTGTACATGAGCAGCAGGAACACGCCGGTCCCCGCCGCACCGAGGAGCACCGCTTGCACGCTGGCCTCGATGGCCGCGGCGCCCAGCGTCGGACCGACCGTCCGCTGCTCGATGATCTCCACCGGGACCGGCAGTGACCCGCCGCGGATGAGGACGGCCAGCTCGCGGGCCTGCTCGGCGGAGAACTGCCCGGTGATCTGGGTGCGGCCGCCGGCGATCCCGACCCCACAGCCGATCGCCTCGACCATCCCCGGCGACGAGATCACGGTCCCGTCCAGCACGATCGCGACCCGCCGGGACGGGTCCCCGGGGGCGGCGCACGCCGCCTGCGCGGTGATGGCCTGCCAGGTGGGCGCGGCCTCGGAGGTGAAGTCAATGGAGACGAACGACCCGGGCCCGGCCTGGGGATCCCGGCCGGGGCCGGCGTCGGACACCCCGGCGCCGGTGAGCGCGGCGGGGGCCAGGCGCAGCAGGTTGCCGGCTCCGTCGGGCAACTCGTTCTCCGCCGCCGGTGGCGAACCGGCCAGCAGTGCCGGGTCCGGACGGGCCGACAGCACCGGGTGGATGGTCAGCTGGGCGGTGCGGCCGAGCACCTCGACGGCCTCGGCCGGGTCGGTGAGCCCGGGCAGTTCGACGACGATGCGGTCGTCGCCGGCGCGCACCAGGACCGGTTCGGCGACGCCGAGCGCATCGACCCGGCCGCGCAACACCTCCAGGGTGGCGTCGGTGTCCTCGACGGTGGCGGGCCGGGCGTCGTCACCGGCCTGCAGGGTGATCTGGGTACCGCCGCGCAGGTCGAGGCCGAGGCGGGGTTCGACGGTGAGCAGGACGGCGGCGGACGCACCGAGCACGAGCAGGCACAGCAGTGCCCGGGCCGCGACGGCGCGCCACGGCGAGTGGCGTGACACGGGGGTTCCTCCGGGGCGGCTCCTCGGCGGAGCACGGTCGGCAAGCGGCCGGCACGATGGCCCCCTCGGGGCGCCACCGGCGTGATCAGCAGCCGGCCGGCACCGGCGGTGCGCGTGCGGGCCTCGCGCCCCCGCGGAACGGATGCGCACGGGCCACGACCGCGGCCGCGGTGATCCCGCGCCGCGCCGGCGGCACCAGCAGCGCCGCGGCGGCGAGCACCGCGAGGAGCGGGGGCACCGGCACCCAGGAGCGCTGCCCGGGCCAGCCCGGACGTATCCCGGCCCGTTCCCCCACCGGCCCCGGGACCACTGCCGCGGGTGCGGACGCCGCGGTCGTCCCCGGCGCCGGGGCGTCCGCGGCGCCGGGCAGCGCGTCCCGCGCCGCCCGGGCGGGCGCGCCACCGCGAACGAACGCAGCGGGCGCCGAGGCACCCGCCAGCACTGCCGCCCCCGCCTGCGGAGGCGGACGACCCAGCTGGCCCAGCAGGCTCGCCACGGCGACGAGGACCGCGAGCGCGACCGCCGCCACTCCGCGGCCCCGCACCTCGCCGAGCCCGATCCGTCGCATTCGTCCTCCCGCGCCGACCATACCGATCTCCGATCCCACCGGCCCCGCCCCGGTGCGCCGTACGGAGGGGCCGCGCTGCGGCGAACGGGTCACCCGGATGCGACCACGTGCGCGGTAATCGGCGCTCACGGCCCACGGTCCGTTCAACGCCGCTGATCGACGATTCGGCGCGGGATAGGCCGTTCGACGGCGGTATCGGACACCGGACCGGATCTACAGTGGTCATCGGAGTGACACAGAGCTTCGGTTGGGTGCGCATTGGTCAGGTCGACGGAAGGCATGACGCCTGGCGATCACGTGTGCGCGGTGCCGGTCAGCGATGAACAACTCTGGGAATTGTCGGCCGAGTTCGTCGCCGACGGACTCGCCCGGAACGAACAGGTGTTCTATTTCGACGACGGGACCGCCGACTCGGTGCTCGGCCGGCTCGCCGACGACCGGATCGCCGTCGAGCAGCCGCTGCAGACCGGCCAGCTGGCGATCGTCCCGCCCGAGGTCACCCGCCTCGCCTTCCGCACCCCCATCGGCGAGGTGCAGGAAAGACTCGCCGCGCGGATCGAGGAGTCCATCGCGGCGGGCTACACCGGATTCCGGATGACCGGGCAGATGAGTTACGGCACCGTCCAGCCCTCGGGCGCCGGCCTGGTGGAGTACGACGCCGGCCTGGACGCAGCCGTACGCGACCGGCCCGCCATCGCGCTGTGCCTCTACGACCGGCGCCGCTACACCGATGACCAGATCGAGCAGATGCGCGCCGTGCACCGGGAGGAGCTGATGCTTCCCCCGGCCTACGACGACGGCCTGCTGCGGATCACCCGCACCGGCCCGACCACGGCGCGGCTGGCCGGCGAGGTCGACCACAGCAACCGCCCGATGATCACCCGGCTGCTCGAGACCACGCTCGACGAGGCGCTGCGCTCGCACTCCGCGCCCACCGACATCGTGCTCAACCTGGCATCGCTGCGGTTCCTGGACGTGGCCGGCGCGGTCAGTCTGGTGCACGCGGCGGAGGCGTTCCCCAGCACCCACCGCCTGGTCCTCGCCGACGTCCGGCCGCGGGTGGTGCGAGTGCTGGACCGTTGCGGGGCGCCGTTCGCCGCCCAGCTGTCGGTGCGGGAGTTCGAGCCCCCGCTCAGCTCCGCCCACCAGCTGCCCGAGTCCTGGTCCGAGCGGGTCGCCGAGCCGCTGCGGGAGGCCCGGTGAAGGTCGAGACCACCCGGGTCGCCGCCCCGGTCCAGCTCCGGCACGCGGCCTGCTTCTTCGAGTCCGCCGAGCACCTCCTCCGCCAGGCGTTGCCGTTGGTCACCGCGGCCCTCGAACGCGGGGAGCCGGTCGCGCTGTCGGTCCGCCCGGCCACCGAGCGCGCGTTGTACGCCGCGCTCGGCGGCACCGCCGGGCTGATCGGGCTGGCCGAGCCGGACGCGGTGGCCTACGGCTCCGGGCAGACGATGGCGGCGCGGCGCGCGCGGGAGCTGCGGGAGCTGACCGGCGGCGCGGTCGCGGTCACCGTCGTCGCCGAACACAACAGCAGCCTGGATGGCTTCGACGGCCGCTACTGGACCGAGCTCGACGCGGCCGTCAACGTGGCGCTGGGTGAGCTGCCGGTCAATCTGACCTGCTTCTACCCCGAGCTGCCGCTGCACCTGGAGATCCTGGAGGGCGCCCGGGCGAACCATCCGCTGCTGCTGGAGGACGGCGAGCTGCGGCACAACCACGAGCACCGCGGCCCGCGCGACGTGCTCGCCGCCGCGCCGGCGGGCGCACCGATGGTGCTGGGTCCGCCGGACCTCGTCCTCGCCTACACCGCCTGGCAGCTGCACGAGGTGCGCACGGCGGTCGAGCGGCTAGCGGCGGCGGCGTCCTTCGGTGCCAGCCGCGCCGAGGACGTCGTGCTGGCGATCAACGAGGTGGCGACGAACGCCGTCGAGCACGGCACCAGCGAGGCGCAGGTGTGGCTGTGGAGCTCCGCGGAGGGCCTCGTGTGCGAGGTGCACGACGGGGGCACCCTGACCGAGCCGCTGCCCGGCCTGCGCGCGCCGCACCCGTCGGAGCCGCGCGGGCGGGGCGTGTGGATCGCGCGGCAGCTCTGCGATCTGCTCCACGTCTGGCGGGACGGTGAGGGGACCCACGTCCGAATGCATGCAGCCCGTTGAGTTAAGATCGTTGCGACGTCACCCGGACGGCCGTACATGGGCTCGAACTGTGACGAAACAGCCCCTTGGCAAGCGGTGTGACCCGGAGAACACTCTCTGGCGGACTCGGGCGCCACGAGGCTTGCGGACGGGTCACAATAGCGTTCCACCACCTGGGGATACCCATGCCTGACGATCAGCGAGGACCTCGCACGCCACGGCCGCAGCACCGGTTGACGGTGCTCGGGTCATTCACCCTCACCTCCGACGGCACCACCGTGCCGTTGACCGTCGATGCCCGCCGGGTCGTCGCTTACCTGGCTGTTCACCCCCGCCCCCAGCCGCGTCTCGCGCTGGCCGCCGACCTGTGGCCGGGGGTCCCCGCGGACGCCGCGCAGCGCCTGCTCGACGAGGCCCTCGTCGCGATCGACGTACCCGGGCTGCTCGCCGCCGCCGACACTGCGGACGGCGCCCCGCTGGCCCTGGCCGCCGACGTCGAGGTCGACCTCGCCGAGGCGATGACGCTGGTCCGGGGGCTGCCCGAGCGGCCCGCACCGGATCTGGCCGAGATCGAACCGCTCTGCGCGGACATCCTGCCGTCGTGGACCTCGTCCTGGATCGCCGTCGAGCGCGAGCGGTTCCGGCAGATCCGGCTGCACGCTCTGGAGGAGCTGAGCCTGCAGTTGACCGCGGCCGGCCGGCACGACGACGCCATCGAGGTCGGTCAGGCCGCGGTGCGCGCCGCGCCGAGCCGGGAGAGCGCCCGCCGGGTGCTCATCGAGGCCCACCTCGCCCAGGGCAACATCGCAGCCGCGGTGGCCGCGTACGACGAGTACCAGGAGCTGCTGCGGTCCAGCATCGGCGGCCCGGTGGCGTCCGCGCTGGACAGCATCCTTCCGCCGTCCCCGGCGTGGCCGGTGGTGCGTGGCTTCCGCCGCCCGGTGCAGCGCTCCGCGGTCGCGCTGCCGGGACTGCGCTCGATCCGCAATGCGCCGACGTTCTCGCGGCGGCTGGTGACCGGCGGTTCGGTGCCCGGCACCGCGCGCTGAGCGCACCGGCGTCACACCACACACCACACAGCTGCGGGCCCGGTGACCGGATCGGTCACCGGGCCCGCGTGCGTGTGTGCCGGCCGGTCATCGTCGGCGGTACCCCGCGCGCCGGCGCAGCGTCCAGGTCAGGTCGACCGCAGCGAAGATCGCCAGCACGGCGAGGGCCACCCCGAAGAAGCCGAAGCCCCCGGCGAAGACGAAGCCGGCGGCCACCACGAACATGACCGTCGATCCGGCGGAGAGCCAGATACGCAGGGTGAGCAGGCGCCGCTCGTCGTCCCGGCCGAGGGCCGCTGCCGGTGGGCGGAGGGGATCGGGTGCAGCAGCGTCCATGCCCCCGCATACCCGATCGGGTGCGGGCCGAACCGGGTGTCAACCGGGGAGCGCGATCTCGAAGCAGACATCGGTGCCGCCCCCGGTCACGGACACGGACACGTGCTCGGCGAGCTCGTGGATGAGGATGAGCCCGCGGCCGCGGTGCCCCTTGCGCAGCGGTGTCGGCCGCCAGCGGCCCCGGTCGGCCACCCGGGCGGCGACCACCGGATGCGCTCCCGCGGTCCCCGTACCCCGGATCTCGAGGACAACCTCGATGAGTCCGGCCGCCTGCCCGCGGTAGGCGTGCTCGATGCCGTTGGCCGCGGCCTCGCCCACCGCGAGTTGCAGATCGATGAGGACCTCGTCGGGGATACCGGCGGACTGCGCCCACTCACCGATGGCGGCCCGCATCCGGCTCAGTTCCCGGGGATCGGCCGGGTGCCGCAACCGCAGCGCCGAAGCGCCGCCGACGGCGGCCAACGCCCGCACGCGTTCGTCGTGCGTTCCTCCCGGACCGTGCCGGCTCACTCCGGCGGCCCCGCTGTCCTGATCATCCCGCCGTCCTGATCATGTAGCCCCCCGAACTTCGCGGTCTGCCGTCATGAGGAGTTATCCCGGTCGCCGGATCGGTCAAACACGGGGTGACCGGTCGATGGCGACGCCGGTATGAGCACAGCCACGGATGGGTACCTGCCGATCATGGGTTCTCCGACGAAGAAACCGAGCACGGGTGAGCTGAGCGGGCCGCTGAAGATCGCCTACAAACCGGTCGGACTGTTGTCCGGGGTGATCGGCGGTGTGCTGGCGGGTCAGGTGTTCGCCGTGATCTGGAAGCGGATCTCCCACGAGGACGACACGCCCGCCCCGCTGTCGGAGGACTACAGCACACGCGAGGTGCTGTTCGCGGCGGCGTTGCAGGGCGCGGTGTTCGGGCTGGTGAAGACGGCGGTGGACCGCTACGGCATGAAGGCGTTCCGCCGCTTCGTGGACAAGCCCCGGCCCCCGTCGGACCGGATGGCCCGCTAGCCCGGCCGAGGCGGACGGCCGGCCACCGTGGCGGCCGACCCGTCCGCCTCCACCGGCTGCGCGCTAGGTGTGGAAGCGCGGCGCCCGCTTCTCGACGAACGCCGTCAGGCCCTCGGCGCCCTCCGGTCCTGCGGCGCTGGCCGAGATCGACGCGGCCTCCGCGTCGAGCTGGGTGGCCAGGTCGTTGTCCCAGGTCGCCGCGAGCAGCCGCTTGATCCGGCCCAGCGCGGCGGTCGGCCCCTGGGCCACCCGGTGGGCGGTGTGCTCGGCCTCGGCGAGCACGTCGGCGTCGTCGACCACGGTGGTGAAGATGCCCGCCGCGCAGGCGGTCTCGGCGTCGAGCACCTGGTCGGTGAGCAGGATGTGCCGGGCCCGGCCGGCTCCCACGATCCGCGGCAGTGTCCAGCTCATCCCGCCGTCGGGCGAGAACCCGATGCCCGGGTAGGCCGGCCGGATTCGCGTCGATCGGCCCGCGACCGCCAGGTCCGTCGCGCACACGATGCTCATCCCGGCCCCGGCCGCCCAGCCGGGGACCCCGGCCACCGTCGGTACCGGGCAGTTCACCAGTGCCTGCAGGAAGACGTGGAACGTGTCGGCCAACTCGCGGACGTAGCCGCCCCGGTCGCTCGCCGACTCGAACGCGCGCACGTTTCCGCCGGTGCAGAAGCTGGCGCCCTCACCCGTCAACAGCACCGCGCCGATCCCGTCCGGGTCGGCCGGGTCGGCGGCCGCCAGCTCCGCCAGCGCCGGGCCCGCCTCGGCCAGCGCCTCGCCGTCGAGGGTGCCGTGCTTGCCACGCGTGATACGGCAGCGCAGCACCCGCCCGTCGCGACTGACCGCCGGGCCGGTGTCGCTCATACCGGGTCCACGAAGAAGTCGAGCTCCGGGTCGTTCCCGCCGCCGTACCGGGACAGGTCGGTGATCCCGTCCTCGGCCAGCACGTCGACGTCGATGAAGGTCTGCCCGGTCACGTGAACGGGCCGCGACAGCACGGAGACGGCGGCGTCGGCCATGATCTCGGGTGTGCGGGACCGGGCCGCCGCCTGCTCGCCGCCGAGCAGGTTGATCACGGCGGCGGTGGCGATGGTGGTCTGCGGCCACAGGCAGTTCGCGGCGATGCCGGCGTCGGCGAACTCGGCGGCCCAGCCCAGCGTCAGCAGCGACATGCCGTACTTGGACAGCATGTATGCCGGGAACTTGCCCAGCCAGTGCGGTGCCAGGTTGATCGGCGGGGAGAGCGTGAGGATGCGGGCGTGGCCGGACTCGCGCAGGTGCGGCAACGCGGTGCTGGTGAGCACGAACGTGCCGCGGGAGTTGATCTGCTGCATCAGGTCGTAGCGCTTGACCGGGAGGTCGGCGGTGCCTGCGGTGTTCAGCGCGCTGGCGTTGTTGACCACGATGTCGATCCCGCCGAAGCGCTCCGCCGCGGTGGCGACCGCGCGGGCGACGTCCTCCTCCTTGCGCACGTCACCGACGACGGCGACGGCCTTGCCGCCGGCCGCCTCGATCTCCTCGACCGCGGTGTGCACGGTGCCGGGCAGTCGCGGGTCGGGCTGGTCGGTCTTGGCCAGCAGCGCCACATTGGCGCCGAGCCGGCCAGCGGCCACCGCGATGGCCAGGCCGATCCCCCGGCTGCCGCCCGACATGATGATCGTGCGGCCCTGCAGGGCCGTCTGGTCCGACTGCGTCATCGTCGCTCCCTCCGCTGGGGCGCCGTCGCCCCATCTGTCGTCCTCGGAGACTAGGGCTCGCGAGCGATAGCAGTCAGAGCTGACTGCTGTGATCCGTGTCGGCGCTTCCGCCCGATCGGGACAAGGGTGTCTCACCCCCCGATCGGGTGTCATCCCGCACATCAGGTTGTTCGGGCCCGCGGCGCGGCGGGTGGTCGAGGATCAGCAGGCGGCGATGACCCAACCTCTCGAGTGAGCCGACTACCAGGGACGATCGCTCAGGGACGATCGCTCAGGGACGATCGCTCAGGGACGATCGCTCTACGAGCAGGACGACGCCGTCGTCGGCGTCATCGAGGACTTCTCCATCGACCTCGACGGCGGCGAGGCCGCCCGGGTGCTCGTCTCCCCGGACCCACGGCACAGCGCTCCTTCGTCCCGCTGCGTGAGGCGCGGGCTCGCGGGGCCGGTGGCGAGGAGGCCGCTATCCCCGCGACGTCGGGCCCCGGCGCGGGGCCACCTCGGCCCGGTCGGCCGGCGCCACCACCCGGCGACGTCCGTCCTGCCACTGCACCGTGAGCACCCGGTGCCCGACCTGGCGGCCGGTCACCGGGTCCAGCCGGAACCGGTCGAACAGCGTGGTGGTGTCCAGCGCCCGGGCCGCGGCCAGCAGGGCGGCGTCGTCGGTGGTGCCGGCGTCGCGCCGGCAGCGCGCGGCGACGAGCCCGGCGGCGAACGCCTGCGCTGCGGGGTACGGGGGCTCGGCGCCGGTGCGGCGACGGTACGCGGCGACGAACTGTGCCGCCGTCGGACCCTCGTCCGGGCGCGGCGGCGCGGTCTCCGGGAGCCATTGGGCAGGCCCGAAGAGCCCCTCCCGCCGCTCCCCCAGCCCGGCCAGCACCTCGTCGACCCCGGCGCCGACGAACACCGCCGCCCGCCACCGGCCGGGCAACAGGGCCTCGGCGGTGGCACGCTCGGCGGCGAAGTCGCCGGCCACCAGCAACACCTGGTCGGTGGTGTCGGCGGGGGCGGGGCCCGGCAGCACGGCCCGCTGTACCGGCAGCCCGAGCCGCCCCGCAGCGGCCGCTGCGCCGTCGGCCACGGCGCGGCCGAACCCGGTGTCGCCGTGGCGCAGCACCACCCCCGCCGGGGGCGGGTCCCCGACGGCGACCAGCCGCAGGGCCCCGACCAGGTAGTCCTGCGCCGGGGCGAGCACGTCGACCAGGTTCGCCGCGTCGGCGCGGGCCCCGCCGTGGTTCCACAGTGTTCGCTCGGTCGCGGCGGCCACGGCACGCGTCGGTCCGCTGCCGTAGGGCGCGAAGAGCAGGTCCGGGTGGTCGCGCTCGGCGCGACGCAGCGCGGCGACCGGGTCGGGATGGGCATCGTGCACATCGAGCCGGACCGGCTCCGCCGCGGACTCGGCCCACAGCCACAGCGCCGTCGCCCCGGCACCGCCGTAGCCGGCCAGCGGACCGGACAGCGGGGTGACCAGCGCGGCGCGGATCAACGCGGCACCCCGAGCACCGCATCGACCAGCCCGGCCCCGGGCGCCCCGCCGTGCAGCAGCGTCGCCGCCGCGACCGGCGTCATCCCGTACCCGGCAACGGCGTCGGCCTCCGCCACGTCGGCGGTGTCGATCACGCACCGCTCGCACAGCCCGGTGTAGAGCCCCGCGACCCCGGCGGCGGTGGCCGGGACCCCGATCGCGGCGAGCAGCGCGTCGCGGACGCCGGGCAGCACCAGGATCGGGCCCACGCCGGCCACCGGGTTGCTCGGTCCCAGCACGACGACGTCGGCGCCGTCGTCGGTGGTCACCCGTGTGATCACCTCGGTCTCCGTCATCGCAGCACCACGGCATCGACCTGCATCGCCGCGGCCGGCGCCCGGGTCACCGCTGCCGGCCCGGCCCCGAACCGCAGCATCGCGGTGCGCCGCAGGTGGGTCGCCAGGTCGAGGTCCCCGGGGTTGAACCAGACCTCCTCCCCGAGACCGGGCAGCGCATCCATGCACCGCCAGGTCTCCCCGCGCACCCCGGCCACGTTCGGCGTCCTGCCGCCCGGACAACGCGCAGAGGATGGTGTCGATGTCGGGCAGACCCGCAGCACGTGGATCCACAGGTCGTCGGCGGTGTCGACGACCAGCGTCAGGCTCGGCGCCCCGACGGCGGCGGCCAGCGCCCGCCACAGCCGGGAGGCGCCGATGCCTCCGCCGAGCCCGACGACCCGGGTCATGCAGTCATCGCTCCCCGCTCACCCGGTCAGCTCACGCAGCTTCGGCAGCACGTCCTCGGTGAGCTGGGTGAGGAAGCGCTCCTGGTCGTGGCCGGGGCCGTGGAAGACAAGGTGGTCGAGCCCGGCATCGAGGTAGGGCTTGATCTGCGCGACCGCCTCGTCGGGATCGGAGGCGACGATCCAGCGCTTGGCCACCTGCTCGATCGGCAGCTCGTCGGCCAGCCGCTCCATCTCCTCGGCGCTGTCGACACTGTGCTTCTGCTCCGGAGTCAGCGACAGCGGCGCCCAGAACCGGGTGTTCTCCAGCGCCAGCTTCGGGTCCCGGTCGTAGGAGATCTTGATCTCGATCATCCGGTCGATCTGCTCCGGATCCCGGCCGGCCGCCTCGGCACCCTCCTTGACCGCGGGCATCAGCTTGTCGGTGTAGAGCTCCATGCCCTTGCCCGACGTGCAGATGAACCCGTCGCCGGCCCGGCCGGCGTACTTGGCCACCACCGGCCCACCCGCGGCGATGTAGATCGGCACCGGCTTCTGCGGCCGGTCATAGATCTTGGCGTTGACCGTCTTGTAGTACTGGCCCTCGAAGTTGACGTTGTCCTTCGTCCACAGCTCCCGGATCAGCGCCACCGCCTCCCGCAGCCGGGCGAACCGCTCCTTGAAGTCCGGCCACTGCATCCCCGACACCGCGATCTCGTTGAGCGCCTCACCGGTGCCCACGCCCAGCATGACCCGGTTCTCGTAGAGCAGCCCCATCGTCGCGAAGGCCTGCGCGATCACTGCCGGGTTGTACCGGAACGTCGGGGTCAGCACCGACGTTCCGAGCTGGATCCGCGACGTCCGCTCACCCACCGCTGCCATCCAGGCCAGCGAGAACGGCGCGTGCCCGCCTTCGGCCCGCCACGGCAGGAAGTGGTCGGACACCACCGCGCTGTCCAGCCCCACCTCCTCGGCCCGCACCGAGAACTCCACCAGGTCCCGCGGCCCGAACTGCTCCGCCGAGGCCTTGTAGCCGTAACGCACACTCACGTCCGCGTCCTCCCGATCGATCGTCGCCACGCCTCCCGGGCGACCACCCTCAGACTGCTACACGGGATCTTCGCGTGCTGCAGCCGTGACCGTCGACACGTCCGGGAGCGCTACCGCGACGGTGGTTCCCACTTCCGCCACGCTCTGCACCTCCAGGCACCCCTGCAGCGCTTCGGTCAGGCCGCGGGCGAGCACCAGGCCGAGCCCGGTGCCCCGGGCGGGCTCGGGTTCGCCCGGCCGGGGATCGTCCCGTCCCAGCCGGTCGATCGGCATGAACAACCGGCCGAGCAGCGCCGACGGGATACCCCGCCCGTTGTCGGCCACCCGGACGATCCGCTCCTCCGTGCCCGGCGCCGGGGTGGCCTCGACGCGCACCCAGCCGGCGCCGTGGTGGTAGCGGATCCCGTTGGTGACCAGGTTGATCAGGATCTGGCGCAGCCGCCGCCGGTCGGCGCGGACCGCGCCGTCGAGCGCACTCCGGTCCAGGGTGACGCCGCGCTGCGCGGCCAGCGGGGCGAGCAGGTCCAGCACCTTCCCGACCAGGCCGGTCAGCTCCACGTCGGTGATCTGCAGCGGCAGCGCCCGCGCCTCGATCTTCGCGATGTCCAGCACGTCGTCGGCCAGGGCCAGGATGTGCGACGCGGCGCCGGCGATGTGCCGCAGCGCGTCCCGGCGGCGCTCGGGGTTCAGGTCGAGAGTGCCCAGCGGTTCGGTGGACCCGGTGATCGCCTGCAGCGGAGTGCGCAGTTCGTGCGACACCGCCGGGAGGAACTCCGATGTGACCCGGCTCGCCGCCTCGGACGCGCTGCGGGCCCAGGCCTGCGCCACCGTGAACCCGTCGGCCTCGAGCTGCCAGCACACCACGGTGCGGGCCCGCTCGTCGTCGTCCACCACGAGGACGCGGCGCCCCGCTCGCTGCTGTCTGCTCCGGTCGGTCACGGCGCGGTCGGCACCCCCTGCGGCGGGCCCGGTCCCGCCCGGGCGGCGTGCGACGGTTGTGTCGGCGAGCACACGGTGCCCGGGCGGCGCCCGGCCCGGCAACCGGGCTGGCGGGCGGTTCGGGTCGCCAGCTGCGGGCGCACGCGGCAGGGTGGAGCCATGACGATCACCGGGCCGGTTCCAGAGCCGGTGAGCACGGTGGCGCCGCGGCTGCGCCGCCCACGGCTGATGCGCCAGGACTGGCGGGACATCGCCTTCCTGCACTGGGCCGTCGATCCGGACGCGGTCGCCGGGTTCATGCCACCCGGCGTGTACCCCGACACCCTCGACGGCAGCACCTACGTCGGCCTCGTCCCGTTCCGGATGGTCGACGCCGGCTTCGCGCGCGGCCCCGCGATCCCCTGGGCGGGCACCTTCCTCGAGACCAACGTCCGGCTCTACTCCGTCGACGGCACCGGCCGGCGCGGGATCGTCTTCCTCAGCCTGGACACCGACCGGGCGGTCGTCGTCGCCGGCGCGCGCACCGTGTCCGGTCTGCCCTACCGCTGGGCCCGCATGCACTACCGGCGCCGCCGGACCGGCGCGACGATCGAGCACACCTACACCGCGGCGCTGCGCCGGCCGGGCCGGCGGCCCCGCAGCCGGATCGTGGTGCGCTCCGGCGGCCCGGTGGCAGCCGCCCCGCTCGACGAGTTCCTCACCGCCCGCTGGGGCCTGCACGTGGCCCACCTGGGACGTACCTGGTACATCCCCAACGCACACCCGGCCTGGCCGCTGCGCGCCGCCCGGGTCACCGAACTCGACGACGACCTGCTCGCCTCGGTCGGGTTCGGCGACCTCGCTGGCCGCCCGCCGGACCTCGTCGCGTTCAGCGACGGCGTGCGCACCGAGTTCGGCCCACCCGTCCTCGCGACGACCCCCCGGGACCGATGACCGCGTTGAGCATCCGCTGGCCGGGCACGCCGACCGGCGCCCCGGCGCGCCGTTCCTGGTGTTCGAGCGCGCGCCCGGCGACGTCGCGGAGATCAGCCGGGCGGAGATGGACGCCCGGGCCTCCCGCACCGCGGGCGCCCTCGTCGGCCGCGGCATCGGCCCCGGCGACCGGTTCAACGTCCACCTGACCAACCGCCCCGCGTTCTACGACCTCTGGTTCGCCGCGGCCACGATCGTCGGCGTCGACGAGCCCTGGGGCCGGCCCGACGATCATGCCGGGGCCACGCCGGTGTCCCCCACCGACACCCTCGGCTGCGGATCGTCGACGAGCGCGGGCGCGACGTGGCCCCCGGCGAGCCCGTTGAGCTGCTGGTGGGCGGCGAGCCGGGGCGGACCCTGATGGCGGGCTACCTGGACGACCCGGAGGCCGCCGGTCGGCCGCTGCGGAGCACCCGCCGCCCCACCGCTCGGCGCCGTCGACCGGGCGCGACGGACGCCGCGTTGCACAGATCCGGCCACGGGCACGTGGAAGATCCTCGTAGGATCGCCGGATGGCTCTCCCGGAGAACCGTCCGAGCGACGCCCTGCAGGTACTCAACCGCGTCTTCGGCTACGACTCGTTCCGGGGGGACCAGCAGGAGATCATCGACCACGTCTGCGCCGGTGGCGACGCGCTCGTGCTCATGCCGACCGGCGGCGGCAAGTCGCTGTGCTACCAGATCCCCGCGCTCGTCCGGGACGGCGTCGGCGTCGTCGTCTCGCCGCTCATCGCGCTCATGCAGGATCAGGTCGAGGCGCTGAAAGGTCTCGGCGTGCAGGCCGGATTCCTCAACTCGACGCAGACCCCCGACGAGCGCCGCCAGGTCGAGTCCGCGTTCCTCGCCGGCGAGCTGGACCTGCTCTACCTCGCGCCGGAACGGCTGCGCGTCGAGTCGACCGTGCGCCTCCTCGACCGTGGCACGATCGCCCTGTTCGCCATCGACGAGGCGCACTGCGTGGCCCAGTGGGGCCACGACTTCCGGCCCGACTACCTCGCGCTGTCCGAGCTGCACGAGCGCTGGCCGACCATCCCCCGCATCGCGCTGACCGCGACCGCCACCGAAGCCACCCACGCCGAGATCGCCTCCCGGCTGAACCTGGGCGGCGCCCGGCACTTCGTCGCCAGCTTCGACCGGCCGAACATCCAGTACCGCATCGCCCCGAAGAACGAGCCGAGGCGCCAGTTGCTGGACGTGATCCGCACCGAGCACCCCGGCGACGCCGGGATCGTCTACTGCCTGTCGCGCAAGTCGGTGGAGCAGACCGCCGGGTTCCTGGCGGCGAACGGCATCCCTGCGCTGCCGTACCACGCGGGGCTCGACGCGGCCACCCGCACCGCCCACCAGGCCCGGTTCCTGCGCGAGGACGGCCTCATCATGGTCGCGACGATCGCGTTCGGCATGGGCATCGACAAGCCCGACGTGCGCTTCGTCGCCCACCTGGATCTGCCGAAGTCCGTCGAGGGGTACTACCAGGAGACCGGTCGGGCCGGGCGCGACGGGCTGCCGTCCACCGCCTGGCTCGCGTACGGACTCGCCGACGTCGTGCAGCAGCGCAAGATGATCGACGACTCGGACGGCGACCTCGCCCACCGCCGCCGGCTGGCCGCGCATCTCGACGCCATGCTGGCCCTCTGCGAGACGGTGGAGTGCCGTCGGGTGCAGTTGCTCGCGTACTTCGGCCAGCGCGCAGAGCCCTGCGGGAACTGCGACACCTGTTTGACCCCGCCGGAGTCCTGGGACGGCACCACCGCGGCTCAGAAGGTGCTGTCGGCCGTGTTCCGGCTCGACCGTGAGCGCCACCAGCGCTTCGGCGCGGGCCACATCATCGACATCCTGCTCGGCAAGCAGACCGCCAGGGTCTCCCAGTTCGACCACGACCAGCTCACGGTCTTCGGTGTCGGTACCGAGCTGCGCGAGGGCGAATGGCGCGGCGTGATCCGCCAGCTGCTGGCCCAGGGGCTGCTCGCGATCCAGGGCACCTACCAGACGCTCGCACTCACCGATGCCAGCAACGACGTGTTGCGCAGCCGGCGGCAGGTCATGCTCCGCCGCGATCCGGAGCGGCCCGCGAGGCCCGCGCGATCGTCCCGGTCGTCGCGCACCGCACCCGTCGACCTGCCCGCGGAGGCCGCGCCGGTGTTCGAACAGCTGCGCGCCTGGCGGGCCGCGGCCGCGAAGGAGCAGGGTGTGCCCGCGTACGTGATCTTCCACGACGCCACGCTGCGGCAGATCGCGGCCACGTCGCCGGCGAGCCTGGCCGAGCTCGGCACGATCAGTGGGGTCGGGGAGAACAAGCTGGCGAAGTACGGGCAGCAGATCCTCGAGACGCTGGCGGCCGCGACGAGGGGTGCGTAGCCCGCCGGTGCTCGACTCGTGGGGCGGGAAGTGCCGACTCGCGCTCCCGAAACCGCCGACTCGCGCTCCCGGAAGTGCCGACTCGCGGGGGTGGGAGAGCGCCCTCCCCGTGCGTAGCCTGACGACGGAGCGAAATGAAATCCTCCAGTGACGTGTCGTCCGGATTGGGGCCTCGCCATGACCGAAGTGGCCGACCAGCAGGTGTCGACGTTCCCGATGCAGCGCGCCTGCCCCTTCAGCCCGCCGGCCGAGTACCGCGAGCTCCGCGAGACCACCCCGATCGCCCGTGCTCTGCTGCCGTCCGGGCGGCATGCCTGGTTGGTGACCAGGCACGCGGACGTGCGCGCGATGTTGACCGACCCGCGGTTCAGCTCCGATCGCCGCCACCCCGACTTCCCGCGGCTGATCAAGTTCCCGCAGCCCAACTCGAACTTCACTCCGTCGCTGATCTCGATGGACCCGCCCGAACACGGTCCGGCACGGCGCGCGGTGGTCGGCGAGTTCACCGTCAAGCGGATCCAGGAACTGCGGCCGCGGATCCAGGAGATCGTGGACGACTGCATCGACGCGATGCTGGCCGGGCCGCGCCCGACGGACCTGGTGCAGGCGCTCTCGCTGCCGGTGCCTTCGCTGGTCATCTGCGAGCTGCTCGGCGTGCCCTATGCCGACCACGACTTCTTCCAGTCACGGACGAGACTGCTGATCAGCCGCACCTCGAGCGCGCAGCAGCGGCAGACCGGGATCGACGAACTCAGGTCCTACCTCGACGACCTGGTCACCGAGAAGGAACGCGAGCCGGCCGACGACCTGCTCAGCCGGCAGCTGCTCAAACAGCGCGAGACCGGCACCGAGGACCACGCAGCGCTGGTCGGGCTCGCCTTCCTGCTGCTGCTCGCCGGGCACGAGACCACCGCGAACATGATCTCGCTGGGCACCGTCGCACTGCTGAAGAACCCCGAGCAGCTCGCCATCGTCACGGCCGACCCGGGCAAGACGCCCGCCGCCGTCGAGGAGTTGCTGCGGTATTTCACCATCGTCGACACGGCGACGTCGCGACTGGCGCTCGACGACGTGGAGCTGGGCGGGGTGCACATCCGGGCCGGGGAGGGCGTGATAGCGCTGGGCAACGCGGCCAACCGCGATCCGGAGGCCTTCGACGACCCGGACGCCCTCGACGTCGAGCGCGGCGCCCGGCATCACGTGGCGTTCGGTTTCGGCGCCCACCAGTGTCTCGGGCAGAACCTGGCGCGGACGGAGCTGCAGATCGTGTTCGACACGCTGTTCCGGCGCATCCCCGGGCTGCGGCTGGCGACCACCGTCGACGAGCTGCCGTTCAAGGACGACGTCTTCATCTACGGCATCCACGCGCTCCCGGTGACCTGGTGAGGAGGAGTCGCCATGCGGATCGTGGCGGACACCGGACGTTGCGTGGGCGCCGGGCAGTGCGTGCTCACCGCGCCGGACATCTTCGATCAGGACGAGGATGAGGGAACGGTCGTGCTGCGCACCGCCCAGGTGAGCGGAGACGCCCTCGAACGCGTGCGGCAGGCCGTGCACATCTGCCCCAGCCAAGCGCTCTCGCTGTGCGAGGACTGAGCCGGGCTGCGCCGCTTCTGTCATCACCGTCCTGCACAGCGCCGATCATCAGCCGATCATCAGCCGATCATCAGCCGATCATCACCGGTAGCGTCGATCCCGGGGCCCGCCCAGCCCCGCGGATCACGACAGGAGCGTGCCGCCATGACCCCTCGCCAGGGCCTGCTCTCGCTGGAGAACCTGCGCGTCCTGGCGGACGAGGAGCAGCACACCGTCGCGGCGCGGATGGCGGACCCGCCGCGACGGCCGTTGATCGGCCTGACCACGTACGGCGAGCGGGCCCGGTACCTGGTCTGGGACCACCAGGCTGCGCTCCTGCCCCGCAGCTACGTCGACGTCGTCACCGCCTCCGGCGGCGCCCCCGTGTTGCTGCCCCCGGTGCTCGCCGCGGCCGAGGCCGTCGCGGCGCTCGACGCCCTCATCCTCACCGGCGGCCCGGACATCGGACCCGGTCACTACGGCGCAGCGCCGCATCCCGAGGCCTTCACCCCGCGCCCCGAGCGCGACGCGACCGAGCTGGTGATCCTGCACCGGGCCCTGGACCGGGGCATCCCGGTACTCGGCGTGTGCCGCGGCGCGCAACTGCTCAACGTCGGCCTCGGCGGCACGCTCAGCCAGCACCTGCCCGAGGTGCTCGGCCACGAACGGCACAACCCGGCGCCCGGGGTGTTCGGCCCGACCGCGGTGCGGCTGACCGCCGGCAGCCGCACCGCCGAACTGCTCGGCGAGCGCGCGCTCGTGCACTGCCACCATCACCAGGCGATCGACCGGCTCGGCCGGGGACTGGTCGCGACCGGACGGGCCGAGGACGGCACGATCGAGGCCGTCGAGCTGGCCGGGCACCGCTTCGTCGTGGGCGTGCAGTGGCACCCGGAGCAGGACGTCACGGACATCCGGCTGGTCAGCGCGCTCGTGAGAGCCGCTGAGCTCGCCGCCGGACGACACGAGGAGGTGGACCGGTGACCACACCGGCACCCGGCATCCGGCGGTTCGACGGCCGGACCGCGGTGATCACGGGCGCGGCGAGCGGGATCGGGCTCGCCACCGCGCGACGGCTGGCGGCCGAGGGCGCCCGGGTGGTGATCGGGGACGTCGACGCAGGCGGCGGAAAGGCCGCCGCGGCCGAGGTCGACGGCCTGTTCGTGCCGACCGACGTCACCTCCGAGGCAGCCGTCGCAGCCCTGTTCGACGCGGCCGCGACGACCTGCGGCGGCGTGGACGTCGCGTTCAACAACGCCGGCATCTCCCCGCCCGACGACGCCTCCATCCTCACCACCGGACCGGACGCCTGGCATCGGGTGCAGGAGGTGAACCTGACCTCGGTGTACCTGTGCTGCCGGGCCGCGATCCCGCACATGCAGCGCGCCGGGCGCGGCTCGATCGTCAACACCGCCTCGTTCGTCGCGGTCATGGGCTCGGCGACCTCGCAGATCTCCTACACCGCGGCCAAGGGCGGGGTGCTCGCGCTGTCCCGCGAGCTCGGGGTGCAGTTCGCCCGCGAGGGCATCCGGGTCAACGCGCTGTGCCCGGGTCCGGTGAACACCCCGCTGCTGCAGGAACTGTTCGCCGCCGACCCCGAACGCGCCCAGCGCCGGCTCGTGCACGTGCCGTCGGGCCGGTTCGCGGAGCCGTCGGAGATCGCCGCCGCCGTCGCGTTCCTGGCCAGCGACGACGCCTCGTTCATCACGGCGTCGACGTTCCTGGTCGACGGCGGGATCTCCGGCGCCTACGTCACCCCGCTGTAGACCGCTACAGCATCTCCAGGGGCCGCGGCCGGGTCGGCGGCGGGAACGCCGCGTCGAGCTCGGCCAGGTCCTCGGGGGTGAGCCGGATGTCGCGGGCGGCGGCGTTCTCCCGGACGTGCTCGGGGTTGGCCGCGCGCGGGATGGTGTTGACGCCGTCCAGGCGCAGCACCCAGGCCAGGGCGATCTGGGCCGGAGTGGCGTCGTGCCGCCGCGCGACCTCGTACAGCACCGGGTGGCCGAGCAACCGGCCCTGCTCGATCGGCGAGTACGCCATGATCGGGATGTTCTGCCGGAACAGCCACGGGATGAGGTCGTACTCGGGGCCGCGGCGGGTCAGGTTGTAGAGGATCTGATCGGTCTGGCACCGGTCGCCGCCGGGCAGACCCATCAGCTCGACCATGTCGTCGAGGTCGAGGTTGCTCACGCCCCAGTATCGGATCAGGCCCGCGGCCATCAGGTCGGCGAACCCGGCGAGGGTCTCGATGAGCGGGATCCGGCCCCGCCAGTGCAGCAGGTACAGGTCGATGCGGTCGGTGCCCAGCCGTGCCAGGCTGGCCTCGCAGGCCCGCACGGTGCCGACCCGGGTGGCGTGGTGCGGCATCACCTTGTCCACCAGGAACACCTCGTCGCGGCGACCCGCGATCGCCACGCCGACCAGTTCCTCGGATGCGCCGTCGGCGTACATCTCGGCGGTGTCGACCACGGTCATCCCGAGGTCGAGGCCCAGCCGCAACGCGGCGATCTCGTCGGCACGCCGGGCGGGACTCTCCGCGAAGTGCCACGTGCCCTGCCCGAGCGCCGCGATGGTCTCCCCGGACGGCAGAACCACCGATCGCACCGCTGTCGTCATCACGCCTCCTGGAACGCCGGCGACGAGATCCACCACCCCGCCGCCGGCCTGGTCCCAGGTTGCGCCCGACACCGGTGCCCGCACCTCCACCCGGGGTGACCGCGTCGTAGCTGCCCGCTGGTCCTGCCGGGTCGAGACCGTGATCGACGGCCGGTTAGCAGACCGAGTCCGACGGCTTCGGATTGGTCAGGCCGAACAGCCGCCGGCCGCGTAGCCCGACCCAGGTGCCGACCAGCGCCGCGAGCCCCCACACCCAGCCCGACAGACTGCCCGACGCGATGCCGGCCAGGTAGGCCCCGATGTTGCAGCCCGACGCCAGCCGGGCGCCGACGCCCATGATGATCCCGCCGAGCACCGCGGCCAGCGCCGTGCGCCACGGGATGCTGCGGTGCAGCACCCACACGCCGCCGGCCGCGGCCGCGACCGCGGCCCCGACCATGATCCCGATGTCGGTCAGCGACGTCTTGTCGGCGAGCACCGGCCCGGCCAGCATCCGGGCCTGTGCGGGCTGCTGCCAGAAGGCCCACGTCTGCGGGTGCAACCCGATCAGCTGCAGCACCTTCGCCCCCCACAGCCCGAACGCGCTGGTCACGCCCCATGCGCCGCCGGAAACGAGGAGCACGCCCGCCCCGAGCACCGCGAGCACGACCGCGCCGACGAGCATCGGCCAGGCCCCGCGGACCACCCGCGCGACCCCGGTGCTGGTGGCCACCGCGCCCGCCGGGGGCGGGTTGCGCCGGGCCTGCACCGCACGGCTCACCAGCACCACCGCGAGCAGCGCCACGATCGTCACCACCCACGAGCCGAACCAGCCGATGTGCTCGGCGAGCACGACGGCCGGCAGCGCGGGCAGGTCGGCGACCAGCTCGTACTGCCAGGTGTAGAGCACCGAGCCGGCCACGAACCCGAGCAGGGTGAGCACGATGGTGCCCTGCCCGGAGCCGACGGCGAACAACGTCCCGGAGGCACATGCGCCGCCGAGTTGCATGCCGGCCCCGAACAGGAACGCGCCGAGCAGCAGCCCGACCCCCAGCGGCCCGGCCGTCGGGGCCGGCGTCGAGCCGAACAACCCCGTCCCGGTGCCGATGATCAGCGCGAACAGCGTCGCCGTGGTGCCCAGCAGCAGGGTGTGCGCCCGCAGGCCCGAGCCGTTGCCGACCGCCACGAGCTGGCGCCACGCCGAGGTGAACCCGAACCGGGAGTGGAACAGCGCGAAGCCGAGGCCGACGCCGAGCGCGAGCAGCACGGCCTGCCGGGCCCCGTGTTCGGCCGCGACCAGCCCGGTCAGCACCGCACCGACCAGCAGGAACAGGCTCAGCGGAAGCCACTGGACCGGCGGCGCGGCGCCGGCGGGCGGCCGGGGCCCGCAGGTCGGCGCCGGGGCCAGGAGAGATCGGGGAGGTGCGTCGACCGACATCGGGGTCTTCCTTCTGCGCTGCGGGGGACGGGCGGGCTCAGCGGCCGCGACACGCCCCGCCGCGCAGAGTTCCCAGGTCCACCCACCAGCGGCGGGTCAGCAACAGCTCACGCACCTGATCACGGTAGCTCCGGACGGACCACCCGAACCACATCATCCGGTGCATTGTGAGCGAAAACAGTCGCCGGAACGGCGTTATCCGCTCACGGGCGGCGCAGCCGCTTCACCATCGACGGCAGGTCTGCGGCGTGCACGACGGTGAGCCGCTGGGTGGCCCGGGTGAGCGCGACGTAGAGGTCGTTCGTGCCGCGCGGGGACTCGGCGAGCACCTCGGCGGGCTCCACCAGCACCACCGCGTCGAACTCCAGGCCCTTGGCCGCGGTGATCGGCAGCACCACGACCGGCGCCTCGAGGTCCTCGGCGTCGTCACCGTTCTCGGCGGACCCGTCCGCGCCGAGCAGGCGCTCGCGCAACGCCGCGACCCGCTCGGTGGGGGCGAGCACCGCGACCCGGCCGTCCCCGACCGCCTCGCGCTCCTCGCCGACCACGTCGACGAGCAGCCCGTCCGACCCGTCGAGCGAGCCGGGCGCCACCCGCAGCGCCCGCGGCGGGACGCCGGTGCTGCGCACCGAGCTGGGCGGTGCGAGGCCCGGATCGATGGTGGCGAGCACGTCGTCGGCGACGTCGGCGATCTCGGCCGGCGTCCGGTAGTTGACGGTCAGCTGCTCGAGCCGCCAGCGGTTGGCCACGAACGGGCTCAACACCTCGTTCCACGACCCGGCACCGGCCAGGTCGCCGGTCTGGGCGATGTCGCCGACCAGGGTCATCGACCGGCTCGGGACCCGCCGCATGATCAGCCGCCAGGCCATCGGTGACAGCTCCTGGGCCTCGTCGACGATCACGTGGCCGTAGGTCCACTCCCGGTCGGCCATGGCGCGGTCGGCGGTGGAGTCGTAGCGGCGCACCTGCTGGCGCTCGGCCAGCCGGTCGGCGTCGACGATGTCCGTCGCCCGCAGCAGCTCCGGGTCGAGGTCCTCCTCGAGATCCAGCACGTCGAGCACGCCCTGGGCGTACTCGACCTCCTCGCGCAGCGCGGCGGCCGCCGCGGCGGCCGCCGCGGACCCGTCGTCGCCGAGCAGTTCGGCCGCCTCGTCGAGCAGCGGGACGTCGGCCGGGGTCCACCGATCGTCGGAGGGAACATCGTCGCCGGGCGCCTCGCGGGCCAGCAGCGCACGCTCCTCGGCCGGGATCCGGCGGGCGACCGAGTTGAGCCGCCGCGGCGAGGCGAACAGGTCGATGAGCAGCTGCTCGGCCGACAGCGTCGGCCACAGCTCGTCGAGCTCGCGGGTGAGCTCGGGGCTCTCCCGCAGCTCCTCGCGGATGTCATCCAGGTCGGCCGGGCTGAGCAGCCGGCGCCCGCCCAGCGTCCGGGCGACCTGCTCGGCGAGCAGCCGGATGGCCTCACGCTGGAACACCCGTTTGGCCTCGTTGTGCGGTTTGCGGGAGCGCCGGGCCCTGGTACGGGCCTGGTTGGCGATGTCGCGGTCCAGCCGCACCTTCTGCTGCTCGACGACGAGCTCGATCGGCTTGCGCGGCACCTGCTGGCGGTCCCGCACCGCCGCCGCGATGACCTGCGCCATCTCCGCGCGGCCCTTGATCTCGGCGGTCGCGGCCGGTTCGGTCCGGCGCGCGTGCAGTCCCGGGTGCAGCTGGGCGACGGTGCCGAGCACCACGCTGGTCTCCCCCAGCGACGGCAGCACCTGCCCGATGTAGCGCAGGAAGGTCGCGTTCGGGCCGACCACGAGCACGCCGCGGCGGGCCAACCGGTCGCGGTGGGTGTAGAGCAGGTACGCGGCGCGGTGCAGCGCGACCGCGGTCTTCCCGGTGCCCGGTCCGCCCTGCACCACCAGCACCCCGGACGGCTTGGACCGGATGATCCGGTCCTGCTCGGCCTGGATGGTGGCCACGATGTCGCTCATCCGCCCGGTGCGGGCCTGCGTCACCGCCGCCATCAGCGCGGCCTCGCTGGTCAGCCCGGGGCGGCTGCCCTGCTCGGCCGAGGCGAGGTCGAGCACCTCGTCGTCGACGCCGATGACGGTGCGGCCGCGGGTGCGCAGGTGCCGGCGGCGGCGGATCCCCTCGGGCGAGGCGGCAGTGGCGGTGTAGAACGGCCGGGCCGCCGGGGCGCGCCAGTCCATCAGCAGCGGCTCGTACTCGTGCTCCTCGTCGAGCAGACCCAGCCGGCCGATGTAGCGCGTCTCGTTCTCCTCGGTGTCCAGCCGGCCGAACGCGAGCCCGTGCTCGGCGGCCCGCAGGGCGGCCAGCCGGTCGGTGTACATGGCCGCGGCGGCGTCCCGCTCGGTCAGCGCCTGCGGGGTGCCGACGGTCTCGCCGTGCAGCACGTCGTGCAACCGGCGCGCGGTCTCCCGGCGCCGCTCGTCGAGCCGCTCGTAGAGCATGCCGACATAGGCCTGCTCGTGCGCGAGGCCATCGTCGGCGGGAGCGGTTCCGTTGCCCTGTCGCGGGTCGCGCGGACTCTCGGACGACGCGCTGTTCGACACCAGACGGACACCTTCACCAGGGGAGGGACGACGTACGCCCGGTCGACATGCACCCTCGAGCCGAGCGACTATCCAACGTACCAGCGCCCGGGTTTCCGATTGCGGGGCAGCGGGTAGACGCCCGGGTGCGCCCTCTCCGGCCCTGCGGCCCCTCTCGGCACCGTGGCTGACCTGCGGTCCGGCACCACTCCTGATCCCGAGTACGCGCACCTGTTGCCCCTGTTCGACGAGTTCGCGTCACTACCCGACGACGCACCCCGGCGCGGCGAGCTGCGCGCGGAGCTCGTCACCGGTTATCTGCCGATCGTGCGGCACATCGCCCGCCGCTTCGCCGGCCGCGGCGAGCCGGTCGACGACCTCGAGCAGGCGGGCACGGTCGGCCTGATCAACGCCGTGGACCGGTTCGACCCGGGCCGGGGCGTCGACTTCCTGTCCTATGCGGTTCCCACGATCACCGGGGAGGTGCGCCGGTACTTCCGGGACCGCACCTGGTCGATGCGGGTACCGCGGCGGCTCAAGGAACTGCAGGGGGCGATCAACGGGGTGATCGGCCCGCTGTCCCAGGAGCTCGGCCGGGCCCCGAAGCCCAGTGAGATCGCCGCCCGGCTCGGCCTGGACACCGATGAGGTGCTGGAGGGGCTCGACGCCCAGCAGGTCTACCGCAGCACGTCGCTCGACGAGCTGGTGGCCGGTGCCGACGCCGCGCTGAGCGAGACCCTCGGCGTCGCCGATGCCGAGCTGGAGAAGGTCGAGTACCGCCAGACCCTCGCCCCGCTGCTCGACGAGCTGCCCAAGCGCGAACGCATGATCCTCGTCCTGCGGTTCTTCGGGAACATGACGCAGACCCAGATCGCCGAGAAGGTCGGAATCTCCCAGATGCACGTGTCCCGGCTGCTCGCCCAGACCGTGGCGCAGCTGCGCCAGCGGATGAACGAGGACGACATCGGATTCTTATGAACAATGTTTGGCGCGTTTTCCGGTGAGGTACGCAGCTGACATGAGCACCAACCTTCTGCACAGTGTCGATGTCGCCGTTCCCGTCAGCACCGCGTACGACCAGTGGACGCAGTTCGAGAGCTTCCCGCAGTTCATGGAGGGTGTGGACCGGATCGACCAGCTCGATCGGACCCGCACGCACTGGGTCACCTCGATCGGCGGCGTCCAGCGTGAGTTCGACGCGGAGATCACCGAGCAGCACCCGGACGAGCGCGTGGCGTGGAAGACCGAGAACGGCGTGCACCAGGCCGGCGTCGTCACCTTCCACCGGGTCGACGCCGACACGACCCGGGTCACCCTGCAGTTGGACTACGAGCCCGAGGGCGTGACCGAGAAGGTCGGCGACGCGCTGGGCATCGTGGAACGGCGGACCAAGTCCGACCTGGACAACTTCAAACGCTTCATCGAGTCCCGGGGCGCCGCGGAGGGCGCGTGGCGCGGCGACGTCGAGCGCGCGTCCCAGCGCGGACAGACCGCGGGACCGCCGGCCTGACCCACCGTCCCTGCCCGGAGCGACGGGGCCGTTCCGCACCGCGGAGCGGCCCCGTCGCCGTGTGACGGGTCGACGCCGATCAGCGGTCCGGGCGGGGGTGGACACGACAAAGCCCGGGCCCCTGCGGCGGGTACCCGGGCTCGGAACACAGCAGCCTGCTCAGCCGACGGTGGCCCCTTCGTCGTGCACCCGGTGCTTGCCCTCGGCGAACTCCTCGACGATCTTCGCGCAGAACGCGGGCAGGTCGTCCGGGTTGCGGCTGGAGACCAGGCCCTTGTCGGTGACGACCTCTTCGTCGACGACGGTCCCACCGGCGTTGCGGATGTCGGTCCGCAGGCTGGGGAACGACGTCAGGGTGCGGCCGCGCACCAGGTCGGCCTCCACCAGCGTCCACGGCGCGTGGCAGATCGCTGCGACCGGCTTGCCGGCACGGAAGATCTCCTGCACGAAGCGGCGCGCGTTCTCGTCCATCCGGAGCCGATCGGCGTTCACGGTGCCGCCGGGCATGATCAGCGCGTCGTAGTCGGCCACCTGGGCCTTGTCGAGGGTGACGTCAACACCGAACGTGTCGGCCGGCTCGATGTCGCCGTTCATCGCCTGGATCGCGCCGTCGTTGATCGAGACGATCTCGGCGCGCGCCCCCTCGGCGGTCACCGCATCGCGGGGCTGGGTGAGCTCGACCTGCTCCACCCCGTCGGTGGCCAGGATCGCAATGCGCTTGCCGTCCAACTTTCCTGCCATGACTCCCTTCCCGACCCGGCCGTTCGAAGACCGGTTCTCCCCCGGGATGCCCTGGTCCGGTCGGCACCAAACGGTGTGCCGGGTTACGCGGTCGGGTAGGCGGCGAGCATGAGCGACAAGAATCTCCAGAAGGGTGACGAGGTCGAATGGCACAGCCACGGGGGCACGGCGGTGGGTGAGGTGGTCGAGAAGATCACCACGGAGAAGCGGGCCGCCGGCCGGAAGGTCACGGCCTCGAAGGACGAGCCGCAGTGGCGAGCCCGCTGATCGCGGTCAGGAGGAGCGGATCAAGCGGACCACGGCGCCTGCCCCACCCGGGCGGCGCCGGGTCGACCCGGATCAGTCCGACGGGGGTCCGGCGACCAGGGCGCTCACGTCGCGATGTACCCCCGATCCGCGATCCGCGGCCTGACCGCTGCGGATCGCGGTTCGAGAGGGGTGGGTTCAGCCGGGGTGGCGCTGGCGGGGCGCGCGGCCGTAGGGCTGTTCCACCGGCTCCACGACGGGGGCCGACGGGATCGGCCGGGTCACCGGCTCGTCGGCCAGGGCCAGCGGCTCGTCGTGGTGGCGCAGCCGCATCGGCGGCCCGCTCACCAGCCGGTACTCCGCCTCTTCCTGGCTGAGCGTCACGCGCAGCTGCCGGCCCTGCCAGTTCAGCCCGAACGAGATCCGGCCCAGCGCGGGGGGCAGCCGGGGCGCGAAGGAGATCCCGTCACGGTCCGAACGCATCCCGCCGAACCCGGAGACCACCGCGTTCCAGGTGCCGGCCATCGACGCGATGTGCATGCCGTGATCGGTGTTGCCTGCCAGGTCGTTCAGGTCGACGAGCGCGGCCTCGGCCAGGTAGTCGTAGGCGAGGTCGAGATGCCCGGTCCACGCCGCGACCACGGCCTGGGTGGCCGCCGACAGCGACGAGTCCCGGACCGTGATGGCCTCGTAGTAGGCGAAGTTGCGGGCCATCTGCTCCGGAGTGAAGGCATCGGGCCGCAACTGCATGGCCAGCACCAGGTCGGCCTGCTTGACCACCTGCTTGCGGTACAGGTCGTAGTACGGGACGTTCATCAGCAGCGGGTACTTCTCCGGCGGGGTGTTCTCGAAGTCCCACACCTGGTGGTCGGTGAAGCCCTCCGACTGGGGGTGCACCCCGAGGTTCGTGTCGTACGGGATCCGCATGGCCGTCGCCGCGTCCCGCCAGCTGGCCATCTCCTCGGCGTTGACCCCCAGCCGCGCCGCCGAGCGCGGGTGCCGGGCCGCGACCTCCGCGGCGTAGCGCAGGTTCAACTGCGCCATCAGGTTCGTGTAGACGTTGTTGTCCACGATCGCGGTGTACTCGTCGGGCCCGGTGACCCCGTCGATGCGGAACTCACCCGACGAGTCGTGGTGGCCCAGCGAACGCCACAGCCGCGCCGTCGCCACCAGCAGCTCCAGGCCGACCTCGCGCTCGAAGTCGGTGTCCCCGGTCGCGGCGACGTGCCGGCGCACGGCGTCGGCGATGTCGGCGTTGATGTGGAACGCCGCGGTGCCCGCCGGCCAGTACCCCGAGCACTCCTGGCCGCGGATGGTCCGCCACGGGAACGCGGCCCCGGCCAGGCCGAGCTGCTCGGCCCGCTCGTAGGCCAACGGCAGGATCGACTGCCGCCAGCGCAGCGCGTCCGCCGCCGCATCGGGGGCGAGGTAGGAGAGCACCGGCAGGGCGAAGGTCTCGGTGTCCCAGAACGTGTGCCCGTCGTAACCGTTGCCGGTCAGGCCCTTCGCCCCGATCGGCCGGCGCTCGGCACGGGCCCCGGCCTGCAGCACGTGGAAGATCGCCAGCCGGATGGCCTGCTGCAGCTCGGCGTCGCCCTCGATCTCGACGTCGGCCGTGCTCCAGAAGTCGTCCAGGTAGGCCCGCTGCTCCTTGGCCAGCCCGTCGAAACCGGTGAACCGGGCGGCGGCCAGCGCGGCGCGGACCTGGTCGTGCACCGCGGGCAGCGAACGCCGCGACGACCAGCCGTAGGACAGGTACTTGACGATCCGCAGCTTCTCCCCCGGCTTCAGCCGGGTGATCACCGTGGTGCGTGCGATGTCCTCGGTGGCCTCGGAGGTGACCTTGGTGTCGGCCGGGCCGTGCACCTCGTGGTCCATCGCGGCCGCCACCCGCAGCCCGGACTGCCGGGTCTGGTGCACCAGCGTGGCGCCGGCCTCGTCGCTGCGGTGCAGCTCGGCGACCAGCGGCTCGGCCAGCGCCGCCTCCACCCGGGGGTCGCCGTCGTCGGCGGGCGGCAGCTGCTCGTTGGCCACCAGCTCGGACTGCACCACCAGCAGCGCCGGCTCGTCGAGCACCTCGACCTCGTAGCAGATCGCGGCGATCGCGCGCTGGGTCAGCGACACCATCCGCTCGCTGCGCACGCGGATCCCGCGCCCCGCCGGTGACATCCACTCGACCTCGCGGGTGAGCGTGCCGGCCTGCATGTCCAGCACCCGCTCGTGGCGGCGCAGTTGGCCGTAGCGCAGGTCGAACGGCTCGTCGTCGACCAGCAGCCGGATCAGCTTGCCGTTGGTCACGTTGATGATCGTCTGGCCGGACTCCGGGTAGCCGTAGCCACCCTCGGCGTACGGCAGCGGGCGGCGCTCGTAGAGCGAGTTGAGGTAGGTGCCGGGGATCGCGTGCGGCTCCCCCTCCTCGAGGTTGCCGCGCATCCCGATGTGGCCGTTGGACAGGGCGAAGACCGACTCCGTCTGTCCCATCGCCTCCAGGTGCAGCGCCGGCTCGCGCACCACCCACGGCTCGACGGTGAACGGACGCCCTGAGTCCGGAGCAGCGGTCACTTCTGGCCCCCCAGCAGGTCGGCGAGATCGGCGACGACGACGTCAGCACCGTGCTCGCGCAGCGCCTCGGCCTGCCCGAGGCGGTCCACCCCGATGACGGAGCCGAAGTTCCCCGCACGACCGGCCTGAACCCCGGCCAGCGCATCCTCGAACACCACGGCCACCCCCGGCGCGACCCCGAGGTCGGCGGCCGCGGCCAGGAAGGTGTCGGGCGCGGGCTTGCCGGGCAGGCCGCGCTCCCTGGCGCTGACGCCGTCGACCCGGTGGTCGATGAGGGCGCTCAGCCCTGCCACGTCGAGCACGTCGGCGGCGTTCGCCGAGGACGAGACGACGGCGGTGCTCAGGCCGGCGTCGCGGACCGCGTGCAGGTAGCGCACCGAGCCCGGGTACACCTCGACCCCGTCGGCCTTGATCTTCTGTTGCACCAGGTCGTTCTTGCGGGTGGACAGCGCGTAGACCGTCTCGGCGTCCGGCGGGTCGTCCGGGCCGCCATCGGGCAGCTCGATCCCCCGCGACCGCAGGAACTCCCGGGTGCCTTCCAGCCGCGGCCGGCCGTCGACGTAGCGGCCGTAATCGGCCGCGACGTCGAACTCCCGGAACGCGGTCCCCTCGCGCTCTGCGCGAGCACGGAGATACTCGTCGAACATCTGCTTCCACGCGGCGGCGTGCACGCTGGCGGTGTCGGTCAGGACCCCGTCCAGGTCGAACAAGCAGGCACGCGTGCCCTCGGGCAGCCCCAGCATGCGCGCACGGTAGCCGGTGACCGATCGGACCGGCCGGGCAGGAGTGCGCTGACGCCCCACGTCACAGCGTGATACCGGCGACTCCCGTCCGCGCCGCCCGAGCGGGCCCCGCCGGCGCACCGACCTGCAGCCGCACCGGTCCTGCCGGGCCGTCGTCGGTCACGGTGATCACACAGTCGGTCCCCGTGTCCTCGCCGGTCACCCGCAGGGTGCCGCCCTCGGGACGCGGTTCGATGCGCTGCTGCACCGCGGCCCGGACGGTGTTCAGCACGACCAGCGGGGTGACCGGGGTCTCGTGCAGCGCCGGGTCGACGGTCACCTCGACCTGCAGGCGGCTCCCGAAGCGGGCCTGCTCGAGTTGCAGATAGGCGCGCACCGCGGCGAGCTCGTCACCCAGGGTGGTCACGGCGTCGGCGGGCTGGTCGGCGGCGCGGGTGAGGTCGGCGAAGCCGAGGAGCAACTCGCGGGCCCGGGCCGGGTCGGTGCGCACGAGTGAGGCGATGGTGCTGAGCGAGTTGTAGACGAAGTGCTGTTCGAGCCGGCGAACGGCGGTGCGGCCGGCCTCGGCGGCGGCCTGCCCGGGCCGTCGCGCCACCTCGGGAGCCGCGGCGGGCGCGGCCGGACCGGGCGGACCGCCGGGGCCCGCGTCGGCCGCAGGCCGGGCGGAGTCCCCCCGGTACGGACCGTCGTCCGGCCCGTCCTCCCACAGCGCGTCGTCGACCTCGTCCGGGCCGACCAGCCCCAGCCAGGTGGGCAGCCGCAGCCGCTGGTCCGCGGTCCATGCCGGGAAACGCACCCGGCCGACCAGCCGGGGCACCGCCCAGACCGCGTCGTGCGCGACCGAGGGCGGCAGCGCACCCGTGAACGGCGAGGCATCGGCCCTCAGGTCACCCAGCAGTTCGGTGACGGGCCGCCGCACGGCACCCGAACCCAGACCGACCCGGCCGACATAGCGCAGCCCGGCCGGACCGGGCGCCCCGAGCAGCAGCGCGCCGACCGACTCCGGGCGCCGCGGATCGGCCGGGTTCCAGCCGCCGACGACGACCTGCCGGGTGCGCTGCAGCGTCACCCGCAGCCAGCTGCGGGACCGCTGCCCGGGCCGGTAGGCCGCGTCGAGCCGCTTCGCGTGCAGCGCGTCGACACCGAAGCGTTCGGCGGTCTGCAGCACGCCGGGGTCGTCCGCCGGCCACGACGTCGACAGCAGCACGGGCATCTCGGCGAGCCCCAGCCCGTCGACCAGCTCGCGGCGCCGCGCATAGGGCAGCGCGACGGTCGGCGCACCGTCGAGCCACAGCAGGTCGCTGACGAGGAAGCCGACCGGCACGTCGGCGACCAGCGCCGACGACGGCCGCGCGGCGGCGGTGCGGCGCACCAGCAGCCGCCGGTGCCCGATCCCGGCCCCGTCGAAGGCCACCACCGTGCCGTCGAGGATCATCCCGCGGCGCGGTGCCTTGTCACCCAGCACGGCCAGCTCGGGAAACGCGGACGTGACGGGTCGGCCCTCGGTGGTGAGCAGCCGGACGCGGCCCGGGCGGGCATACGCGATGCACCGCAGCCCGTCCCAGGCGAGCTCGACCGCCCATCCGGGCCCGGCGGGCAACTCCCCCTCCGCGGGCTGCATGGCGGGCACGAGATCGGGCATTCCACCCGAAGACACCCGGCCTTTCACACGTTCAGCGTAGTCGGCGTCCGTCCGTTCGTTCCCGATCGGACTGGTGTGCGGTGGCCCCGGACCCGCCGAACGGCCCGATCCGCATGACGGCCGGTACCGGCCGCGTCATCGGCTGCCAGCCGGCACTCGGCCGGCCACCCGTTCGGTGAACCGGTCGAGCAGTGCGCGGACGGCCCGCTTCCCCGGATCCGGATCGACCGGGCCCTCGGGTTCCAGTCCGCGGGCGACGAGGTCGGTGAGCACCCGGAGGGTGTCCTCGGTGCGCGCGGCCTGCTGCGCTCCCGGGCGCCGCGCGAGCGCGATCATCCCGGTCGCGAGGGCGCCCAGGACGTGCTGCACGGCCCCGGCGTCCAGTCCCGGCCGCAGCAGCCCGGCGTCGTCGAGGGTCCGCAGCACCTCGCGCGGCCACTCCTCCTGCGAGTCCCCGGCGCCCCGCCCGAGGACGAGCGTCCCGAGCACCCCGGCATCGCGGGCGTAGAGCGCGCAGAGCAGCGGCTCGTCGAGCACGGCGCACAGGGCGTGCCGGTAGAGCACCGAGAGTCGCCCGCCGTCCGGATCGGCCTCGACCGCGTCGCGTACCCGGGCGAGCAGCCGCAGGGATCGGTCCCGCAGCAGCGCGTCGAGCAGGTCGTCCTTGCTCGCGAACTCGCGGTAGACGCTGCCCTTGGCCACCCCGGCCGCCTCGGCGACGTCGGCGACCGCGGTCTTGGCGAAGCCCCGTCGGGCGACGAGCTCGGCGGCCACCTCCAGGAGCAGGTCCCTGCGTCCGGCCACCATGTGCGCGCCCTTCGATGTCGATCTCCGTGACCAATGCGACGATATCGGTCACGGCGTACACTGGACTACGTTACCGAACCGGGAAGCAGACACCCGGGCCGCAGCGGCGGTCGGTGACCCGGGACGATCAGGAGACCATGACCCTCACCGAACGGCTGCCGACCGGCTCCACCGACCCCGACGCGCTCGTCGAGGCCTTCACCGAGTGGGCCTTCGAGGAACAGGGACTGTCCCTGTACCCGGCCCAGGAGGAGGCGCTGCTCGAGATCGTCACCGGCGGCAACGTCATCCTGTCGACCCCCACCGGGTCCGGGAAGTCGCTGGTGGCCATCGGGGCGCACGCGGCCGCGCTGGCCCGCGGCGAGCGGACCTTCTACACCGCACCCATCAAGGCGCTGGTCAGCGAGAAGTTCTTCGCGCTGTGCGAGGTGTTCGGCGCGGACAAGGTCGGCATGCTCACCGGCGACGCCGCCGTGAACGAGCAGGCGCCGATCATCTGCTGCACCGCGGAGATCCTCGCGAACATCGCGCTGCGCTCAGGCCCGACCGCCGACGTCGGCAGCGTCGTGATGGACGAGTTCCACTTCTACTCCGACCCCGATCGCGGCTGGGCCTGGCAGGTCCCGCTCATCGAGCTGCCGCAGGCCCAGTTCCTGCTCATGTCGGCCACGCTGGGCGACGTCACGTTCTTCCGCGACGACCTGACCCGGCGCACCGGCCGGCCCACCGCGGTGATCACCTCCGCCGAACGGCCGGTCCCGCTGCACTACCGCTACGTCTTCACCCCGCTGCACGAGACGATCACCGAGCTGCTCGAGACCCACGAGGCGCCGGTCTACGTCGTGCACTTCACCCAGGCCGCGGCGATCGAGCGGGCCCAGTCGCTGATGAGCGTGAACGTCTCGTCCAAGGAGGACAAGGCGGCGATCGCCGAGCTGATCGGCAACTTCCGGTTCACCGCCGGCTTCGGCAAGACGCTGTCCCGGCTGGTCCGGCACGGCATCGGCGTGCACCACGCCGGGATGCTGCCGCGCTACCGCCGGCTCGTGGAGACCCTCGCCCAGGCCGGCCTGCTCAAGGTCATCTGCGGCACCGACACCCTCGGCGTCGGGATCAACGTCCCGATCCGCACCGTGCTGTTCACCGCTCTGTCCAAGTACGACGGCGTGCGCACCCGCGGCCTGAAGGCCCGGGAGTTCCACCAGATCGCCGGGCGGGCCGGCCGCGCCGGCTACGACACCGTCGGCACTGTGGTGGCCGAGGCCCCCGACCACGAGGTGGAGAACGCCCGGCTGCTCGCGAAAGCCGGCGACGACCCGAAGAAGCGCAAGCGGATCGTGCGCAAGCAGCCGCCGGAGGGCTTCGTCGGCTGGAGCGAGAAGGGTTTCGAGAAGCTCACCGTCGCCCAGCCCGAGCCGCTGACCAGCCAGTTCGCCGTGACCCACGCGATGCTGCTCAACGTCATCTCCCGGCCCGGCGACGCGTTCACCGCGATGCGCCACCTGCTGGAGGACAACCACGAGCCGCGGCCCGCGCAGCGCAAGCACATCCTGCGCGCGATCGCGATCTACCGCGCGCTGCGCAACGCCGGTGTCGTCGAGGAGCTGCCCGCGCCCGACGCGGAGAGCCGCCGGGTCCGGCTGGTCGGCGACCTGCAGCTCGACTTCGCGCTCAACCAGCCGCTGTCGCCGTTCGCGCTGGCCGCCGTCGAGCTGCTGGACCGGGAGTCGCCGGGCTACGCCATGGACGTGCTGTCGGTGATCGAGGCGACGCTCGACGATCCGCGCCAGGTGCTGCACGCGCAGGAGAACAAGGCGCGCGGTGAGGCGGTCGCGGCGATGAAGGCCGAGGGGATCGAGTACGAGGAGCGGATGGCGCTGCTCGAGGACGTCACGTACCCGAAGCCGCTCGCCGAGCTGCTGGAGGCGGCGCTGGAGACCTACCGGCGCGGCCACCCGTGGGTCTCCGACGCGCGGCTCTCGCCCAAGTCGGTCGTGCGGGACATGTCCGAGAAGGCGATGACCTTCGTCGAGTACATCTCGCACTACCAACTGGCCCGGTCCGAGGGCCTGGTGCTGCGCTACCTCGCCGACACCTACCGGGCGCTGCGCCAGACCGTGCCGGACGAGGCGAAGACCGAGGAGCTCAGCGACCTCATCGAGTGGCTGGGCGAGCTGGTCCGCCAGGTCGACTCCAGCCTGATCGACGAGTGGGAGAAGCTCGCGGCCGGAGTGGACAGCGGCGCCGACGTCGCTCCCCCGCCGGTCGACCAGCTACCGGCCGGGGTCACGTCGAACAAGCGGGCCTTCCGGGTCCTGGTGCGCAACGCGATGTTCCGCCGCGTCGAGCTGGCCGCGCTGCGCCGCTGGGATCTGCTCGGCGAGCTCGACGCCGACGCCGGCTGGGACGCGGCGGCATGGCGCGAGGCGTTCGAGCCGTACTTCGAGCTGCACGACGAGATCGGCATCGGCCCGGACGCCCGGGGCCCGCAGCTGATCGACATCGAGGAGCAGCCCGAGCGCTGGATCGTCCGGCAGGTCCTCGACGACCCGGCCGGCGACCGGGACTGGGCCATCACCGCCGAGATCGACCTGACCGCCTCCGACGAGGAGGGCACCGCGGTCGTGTGGGTCACCGGCGTCTCCGACACGGTCTGAGCCCGGGCGTTCCTCCCCGCCCGCACGGCGACGTGCGGGCGTCTCTGCCCAGGTCGATCCACGCCGCGAATCCCGCGTCACCGCGGCGTGGTTGATGATGTCAACGCATGATTGACGAAATGAAGCCGTCAATCTATGGTTGACGAATGAAGTACGACGAGGCGCAGCGCTGGCTCGAGAACGCCGGCCTGGCCACGACCAGCGGGAACCCGTCGATCGTCGGCCAGCTCGACGCGCTCAAGGAGCTCGGCAAGAACGGCGCGTTGACGAAGAACGGGGCAGCCACCTGGTACGCCCTGGTCCAGGAGATGCGCCGGCTGGCCGACTACTACGAGCGCGATCTCATCCGTCAGCTGCGCAAGGACGGGATGACCTGGGCCCAGGTCGCGGAGACCGTCCAGGCCCAGCTCAGCAGCCGCCAGGCGGCGCAGGGCAAGTGGAAGCGGCTCATCGACCCCGGACGGCGCACCACGACCGGGGACATGCAGCGTGGTGGCCGCCGCAAGCAGACCGACGCCGGCGGCGACGCGCAGGGCTAGGCAGGCCGTGCCCACCGGGACCGGCCGCCCGAACCGCAACCCGCCCGCGACCCCGCACACCGTCCGGCCGTCCCCGGCGGGGGCAGGCGACCACGCGTGATCGGCCGTCCCCGGCGCCGATCGGACGCCCCGATCACCAGCGTCTCCGGGCCGCGGCCGGGCGCCCCGCTCGCCGGAGATCGGTCCGGGGGCCCCGCGAGACGCCGGCCGCCTCCCCCATCGCTCGCGCCCGCGCCGCTCACCGATTCACGGCCCCGCCACCCGCGCTGGCCCGGATGACCGGCCCCGGGTCCCGGATCGGCCGCAGCTGCCGACGCCCACTGCCCTGACTGCCACGCGCGGACGGACGAGCGCGCACGTCGCGTCAACGATCGATTGACATCGTAGGAGCGTCAATGTATCGCTGACACATGGGCGACCAGGTCGCGGCACACGCCGCGCCGCGCAGGTGTCGGGGGTCACTGCTAGATCTCTGCCGTCGACGAGAGGAGACGGCCATGAAGGTCCTGGTGGCGACCGCGCGGACGCAGGGTGCCCGGGCAGGTGACTACCACTGGTGTGTCGAGGGCGAGTTGGTACGGATCGGGGAGATCTGCGCACTCGACCGGGCGGACCCGGGCGGCGGCTGCGGCTGCGGACGCGCGTTCGCCGGACTGAACTCCCACCGCGCGACCACCACGGCCCGGGTCGCGGAGGTCCCGCTGTCCTACCCCGACTACGTGGAGGCGATCCGGTCGAGCCTGCAACAGCAGGGCTACGAGCCGTGCGACGACTGCGCCGACGAGGAGGCCGACGAGCTCGCCGAACTGGTGGCCGACTGGCCCGTCGGCACGATCGTCGGACGCCGGCTCGCCGAGCTGTGGGTGCGGGAGCTGCCCACCGCCGAGCCCTCGGGTTAACCCAGCGGGCTGCGCGGCAGCAGCCGGTCGGCCACGATCTTCATCTGGATCTCGCTGGTCCCCTCGAAGATCGTCGTCAGCCGGGCGTCGCGCCAGTGCCGCTCGACCCGGTGCTCGGTGGTGTAGCCGTTGCCGCCGTGCAGCTGGATGCCATCGCCGGTCACCTCGGCCGCCATCTCGGTGGCCAGCAGCTTCACCATCGCGGCCTCCCGTTCGCAGGGCTGCCCGAGATCGATCAGGTGCGCCACGTGCTGGTAGAACGCCCGCGCCTGCTCCACCCGGGCGGCCATGGTGGCCAGCTTGAACCGCACGGCCTGGAAGTCGCCGATAGGGTGCTCGAACTGCCGGCGTTCCTGCAGGTAGACGATGGAGTCCTCGACCGCGGCGCGGGCCAGGCCGACCGCCCGGGCGGCGGTGTGCACCCGGGCGATGTTGAGCCACTGCTGAGTGGAGGCGAACGCGCCCTCGTCGGCGTTCTCGCCGCCCAGCTGGTTGGCCACCGGCACCCGCAGCCCGTCGAACTCCAGGTCCCAGGTGACGAACCCGTGGTAGCCGATCTTGTCGATGGGCCGGCCGGTGAGGCCCTCGGGGAAGCTGTCGCGCTGCTTCTCCACGAGCAGCGTCGCCAGCCCGGCCGAGCGGCGCTCGTCCGGGCCCGGGTCGGCGGTGCGCACCAGCACCTGGATGAAGTCGGCGGCCTTGGCGTTGCCGGTCCAGCGCTTGCGGCCGGTGAGCACGAACGCGTCACCGTCCCGCTCGGCCCGGGTCGCCACCCCGGCCAGGTCGGAGCCGGCGTCGGGCTCGGACAGCGCGATCGCGCCGATCCACTCCCCCCGGGCGCTGCGGCGCAGCAGCTCGTGGCGGCGGGCCTCGTCGGCGACTCCGGTACCCGCGCCCTGCGCCCGGGCGATGATGCTGGCGACGCTCATCCAGGCCCTGGCGAGCTCCTCGGCGACCATGCAGTACTCGAACGCGCCGAGTCCCAGCCCGCCGTGCTCGGTGGGCACGGTGATACCGAAGTAGCCCTCGGCGGCCATCTCCTCGAGCAGCCATCGCGGGATCTCGCCCTTGACCGGGTCCAGCTCGTTGGCGACCGGCAGCACCCGTTCCGCCGCGAACCGGCGGGCCTGCGCCTGCAGCCTCTCGCGCTCCGGGGAGTGGTACGGCGGGGGCACCACGGGAATCGGCGGCGGCATCAGGTCGGCGGGATCCGGCGACGGCGCAGACGTCTCTGTCACGGTGATGTTGTGCCACAGCCGGACCCGCGCCGCACCGCAGGACCGGCAACATCACTCCCCGGCGGGGCCGGGATCAGAGCCGGCGCAGCCCGCTCAGCACCCGTTCCATCAGCGCGAGGTCCGGCCCGGCGGCGCCGGTCGTGCGGTGCACGACGAGCGCGTCGGCCACCGCGAGGTCGCCGACGATCACCCGCCCCACCCCCAGTGGGACGCGGGAGAGCGCAGCCACCTCGGCGACGGACCGCGGTTGCAGGCACAACTCGAGGACGCCGCGGTGCTCCTCGAGGTCCGGCCGGTGCAGCGCCGCCGGGACCGTCGACACCAGCGTCTCGATGCCCAGCTCGTAGCGGGAGCGGGTCCGGCCCTTGGTGAACACGTAGGGCCGGACGAACGCCGAGCGATTCTCCTCCTCGAAGGGATCCTCGAAGACCGCACCGATCAGACCGAGCTCCTGCTCGTCATCCGCCGGCGTCATGAGCAACTCACCTGGCGTCCCCCTGTCCGCGTCCTGTCGCCGTTTCGACCGGTTTTCGGGCGACACCGTGGCGACGCTGTGTCATCAGATGATGACCATGTTGTATCGGATCGGCGATGCCCGCCGAAAGCCCGGGGCCCAGCCGCCTCCACTGGGTCACGCCCGCGCTGTCGACGAAGCGCCACACCTCGCCGTCGAGCTCGACCAGCGAGTCGACCGGGTCGACCGTCGTACCGGCGACGTCGTGGACCACCGAGCGCAGCTCCCCGGAGACCCGGTTGAGCAGG